>NZ_CAJTUX010000148.1 GCF_910579365.1 uncultured Oscillibacter sp. | reverse complement strand
CCGTTGGGGTTTTTCAAACGCTTGCGGTCGGCCAGAATCAGGTTATTGGAAAGAGCGTTCAGGCCGTAGTAGAGGGCTTCACCCTGCATAAAAAGCTCCTGGGTGGTAAAGGGCACGAATATGGCGGTACTGCTGGTGGTGAGGCCCCGCTGAATGGCGATCTGGTTGAGGCCCAGGGGGAGCGAGGACATAAGGCCCTGTTCCTGCTGGTAGTCCAGCCGCCGCAGGGCGCAGTTGTACTTTTGGGCGATGCCCGCCGCCTGGAATACGTTGTTTTCCAGCTTCTGCCGCGTCTCTGCCGTGTTCATCACCAGCATCGTCACCAGGAACATCCGCTCATTCCGGGATTGCAGGTCCTCCAAAAGCGTCTTGGCCTCCGCGCCATAGGTGGCGAGATCAGAGGGGATGATGTCCATATCGTATCCGCTTCTGACGGCCTTTTTCTGCTCCTCAATGGTCATTTTCTGCAAATCGGTGATCTTCCGCTTCACATTTTTAATGGCCGCGCTCTGGTCAATGGACTGGATATGGAGCGTGACCACCATGCTGCTTTCCAGGTCCAGGAAGTCCGCCAACATCCGGTCGGTCAGCTCCGGGGCCAGGATTTGCAGGAAGGACATTGCCCCGTAGGTCCTGCCGATCTGGAACATCCGGCCATTCTTGAAGGTGAAGCTGTCCGGGGCGATGAAGTCCTTGCTGGAAAGGCCGGTCTTGCAGATCGCGTCCCAGGCGAACCGGAATTTCTGGTTGTCCGCCGGGTGGAACATCTTATGGAGGACGGCCAGCCGCTCATAGCCATTGAGGGAGTGCGCCCGCACCCCCAGGGTCTTGAAGTTAGCCAGCACGTCCGCCTCGATACGCTCCAGCCGGGGCTTGGCCTCCTTCAGACTGTCCGCCTCCACGCCGAAGGTGATGTACTTGGTCTTGGTCAGGCCGTTGTTGCCCTTGGAGAGCTGGCCTTTCAGCATATCCGAGTATTCCTCCCGGATGGAGTTGAAGGCGTCCGCCTGATCGGGGATATGGATGGACTGGCGCTGTTCCTCCATATCGGCGGGCTGGTTGAGGAAAGAAAACTGAACCCGGATGGAGGAATCAAAATAATTGAGGAAATCGCACCAATTCTCAAAGATCAGGTTCTTGTCCTCGTTCTGCGCCAACTGGTAATTGATGTCGTAGAATTGCACCTGCTTGGTGTAGTAACGCTCCGTCACCACGCAGATACCGTCCCGGCACATCTCCCGGTAGGGGATGGTCTGCTGGGCGGTGCGGGGGATTTTGCCGTCCCGCTTGGCCTTCTGGACGGAAGCGGACAGCCGCCGCTTCTGGCGGCTGGTGAGCTTGGCGTCAGGGGTCAGGCGGATGGTGTCCCGCAGGTCGGCCTTATCTTTTTTGTGCTGTCTTTTTGCCGCTTGCAGATTTTTTACTTGCTTTTCCTGCTTTTTTTGCAATCGCGTGTACCTCCTTTTCATGATGATTCAGCCGCTCCATAGCGGCGTAGAGATTGTCGGTCTGGTAGGGACGGACCTTGGGGGCGAGGAACTGCGCCCGGATGAAGTGGCCCAGCACCTTCTCTAAGGGCTGGCCGTCCTTTTCGTAGATGCCGAACAGGAAGAAGGGCAGCATAAGGCCGATCATCAGCAGAGCCGCCGCCTCGTTGCCGAGACTGTTCCGGGTGAGCATATAGGCGGGTACGCCAATCAGACCGCCCGCACCGAAGCA
>NZ_CAJTUX010000147.1 GCF_910579365.1 uncultured Oscillibacter sp. | reverse complement strand
AAGTGCTTTTTTGCGCTTTACTTGGGAATATCTGGTTAACTTAATGGCATTGCTCCAAAAGACCGGTGTGAGTCTTGCGGTAGTTCGGGCCCAGGCCCGCCTTTTTGCCCACGTACTGACCGGCATAGAGGAAACTCTTCGTAAAAACATAGTAGCGGAAATTTATATCCACGTCGTTGTCGTCGATCAGCTCATAGCAGATGTAATGGTCCGGGCTCCGGGCGGCCCGAGTGGTTTTTCCCGCCGCCGTCTGCCCGGCGCTGCTGGAGTCGCTTATACTCAGCGACTGTAAAATCAGCTCCACTTCCTTTTCCCCATCGGCGGTGTCCAGGGGCGCGTGGATGTTCACGATGGGCGCCCCGGTCTGGAGGGTCAGGGCCACAGCGGAATAGGCCCAGAAGTCCTCAGCGTCAAAGGGAATCTCCCGGGGAATGGCGGTGAAAAGCCGGGTCTCGGGGTTCTCGGTCCGAGTGTAGTGGAGGCCATCGGGGATGGTGACGGCAAATTCCCCCGCCTCCACCGTCTCCCCGGCGGTAAAGTTCAGGCTCTGAACAGCGGCGGGGAACAGCTCCTCGGGTTTTTTGCCCAGGAGGTCAAAGAGGCTGGGCGGGGCGGTGAAGTTCAGGGTGAAAAGCATGGGAAAGAGGCCCTTGTCCAGGATTTCCTGACGCTTTTCCTCGTCCGGGACGCCCAGGCCTGCGATGTAAAAGCGTACCTGGGGATAGTCCGTCACGGCGGCCAGCAGATAGCTGACGGTGATGTGGAAACGCATGACCCGCATCCGCTGGTGGACCACGCACAGCGTCACATTGCCCCTGGTTACAGGCTTTTCATAGGAGCCTCCGGCCTGGGCGGTGGAGAAATTGGCCTGGAAGGTCAGGCCGTCCTCCTTCTCATCCATATCGAAGGTATAGCGGTCCTCGTCGCTCTCGCTCTGGTCCTGGTCCTCGGTGAGCTTTTGCGCCAGCTCCTCCAGATTCTCCGCCGCCGCCTTGGCGGCCTGGTCCCGGGGCACTTCGACGGTCCCGTCAACGATTTTACGGAAATCGGTGAGTTTCCAGTCAAGCTGCGCCTCATCATCCAGCTCGAAGGGGCCGTCCCGGTAGCTCTTGGGGGTGGGACAAGGCATGGAGAGGTCCCAGTTGCCGTCCTCGTTTCTGGCATAGACCGCACCGAAGGGGATTTGGATGCTGAGGCCGGGAAACAGCTCCAGCTCTTTCCCGCCGGGGGATACTCCGTTGACCTGCATGGTATAACCATCCTTTCTATTTGTTTGCTTGAAAAGAACCTCTGTCCTTCCATTTGCTTTTACTTTACCAGATCAAACCAGAGAATACCATATGCTGGCTGCATAGGGTCCGGCAAAAATTTTCCTTTCCCGCAGGCTCCGTCAAAGCCGCCGGAATGTCTCCGTACAGCGTCCTCACATTCGCCTCAAACAGCTTGTCAGCAGGAATATCCCATTGGGTAGTTGGAAGTAGTTCCTGACAGGATCACGCTTGGGCCGCGGTGTGCACTTCACTCCGCACCTCCCAGGGTGTGCCACGACACCCGCTCCGTAAATTCTTTTTGGGCACTGCGAGCCTGCTGCTGATTTTGAGAACAGGAAGTGAAGGAGTGACATGGTGAGCGAAACCTGCTTCTATTTCTGGGGCGGGTATATCATTTAATCGGCTTCCTTTTGCACAATTGATATTTGACGCTCCACAGTATATAATTGAAATATGCCATTGAGTTTTATTCTTGACCAAATTTTGACGTTCTCCCTATACGATAAAAAAGAGTGGAGGTGTTCGCATGGCGTACAGAATTTTGATCGTGGATGATGAACCTATCCTGACCGAATTGCTTTCCACTCATTTGCAGGATCACGGCTATACGGTTTCCGTAGCCAACAGCAGCGATGAAGCCCTGGCGAAGCTGACTACAAAGCCAAATCTCATTCTGCTGGACATCAATATGCCGGGGATGGACGGGCTGGAGCTGTGCAAGGTCATTCGGAATCATATCGTCTGCCCTATCCTGTTCCTGACGGCGCGGATCACAGAGCAGGATAAGGTCAACGGCCTGCGGGCCGG
>NZ_CAJTUX010000146.1 GCF_910579365.1 uncultured Oscillibacter sp. | reverse complement strand
CCATCATCTGGCGGACTTCCTCGCGGAGCATACGCTTGATTTTGTCCTCCATCGTTTCAGTGCTGGTTTCGCTGAAATGCGCCCATACAAGGTAGGTGGTTTTGCCGATTTTCTTCACCATAGAGGGCGGAGTGTCTGGCTTGGGCCGGGGGAAGGTCATGCCTGCGGTAGCGTTGGGAAGTTTGTTTGCCATAGGCGGCTCCTTTTCCAGCCAGCCATTTTGTGCAAAAATCTTTCGCAGTTTTCTAACTGCGCTGGTAACGCTCTCGGTGGCACAACTTCCGCTGACACCCTCGTCCGCCGCAATTTCCCGAAACTTTTTCTTCAAGGCATACCGGGCATGGAGCCGCCGCGCCTGGGTAGGGGATAGCTGGATGATGGCCTCCGCCAGATGTGCCAATAGCAATTCTTCAGCGGTCTCGTCAATCTCCCGAATAATCAAATCCTCCGGGGACTGCACCAGGAACATAGCGTGGTTCTCAATAGCTGGGGTACAGTCCATCGAATAAACGTGATAATACTTTTTTCTGCCCTCCTGCCGGTTTTCATAGAGCCGACATTCCTCCATAACGGCGGCAACCTCGTCCGGCACTTCGATGAAAGTGTCTTTCGTGTAGAGCGGGTAGTAGTGCTTTCGCAAATTGATGATCGCCATGCCGCCCTCACTTTCCCTGGGGGTGGTCTGCGTAGTAGCGGTGGAGGTTGCACAGCCCCGGCGGATGGAGAGACACACGTTGCTGTTGTGAACGCGTTCCTGGTCTGCGATCTGCTGCTGGGTCAACCCTCCCAGATAGTAGGCGCAAATCCGGCGGGCCTGGGTGGGGGTGGCATAGGCCAGGGCTTCCCGCAAGGCAGCGGCCAGCTGGTCACGTTCTGCCCGTTCCTCCGCCAGCATGACAAGTTGCTCCGGGGACGGGCTGTGTTCCAAAGCGTAGTTCTCCGTCCAGTCGAAAGCGTCCAGCGAGTAGAACGCCCGGTGATACCGCTTGCGGCGCTCATAGTTCCGCATTTCCCTGACGGACTGGCACAGCACGTCAAAGACTTCCTCGCTGACCTCCACCAGCTTGTCCTGCTGACAGTGGGGGTAACGGAGCCGCAGGTTGATGATTTTCATATAGCCTCCTAAATGACAGGAGGGACAAACAGCCGAAACTGCTTGTCCCTCCCGGTGATGGAGCAAACACCCCTCACCTGGTAGCCACTTAGGGGGGCAATCGTTAAGTAGGTTTCTGAAAAATTTCAAAAACTTTTTGCGGACAGCCTCAATGCTGTAATAGACTGCGACTTTGGTACAGCCGCACATCTCGGCAATCTCCGCATAGCTGAAATCATGCAGGGCGTAGAGCAAAAACCGCTCCCGCTGGGTGGGAGTGCAGAGGGCCAGCACCGCCAGAATTTCATCCAGTGTTTCCCGCTGGCAAATCAATTCTTCCGGGGTGGCGCAGTAAGGCAAGCGGCCCTCGGTGCTGATTATGTACTCGTCAAACTCGCGTCCATCCCAGTGCCGCCGCTGTTCATGTGCAAGGTTCTCCGCTTTGTGGTCGGCCTGGGTGAGATACTCGTAGACCTCCACCGAAACGGACACAGCTTGTCCATAGTAGTTGATGGTGATTTCCATCGTCCTTTCCTCCGTTCAGATTTTTGGGGTCTGAACGGAGGGGGCGGGGAGCGGCAGCGGGGCCGTTGTCGCTGGGCAGGAAATGCAAAAGCCCCCGGACGGCACAAGGCCATTCGGGGGCAAGTAACAACATTATGAGCCGTCAGAAAACGACTATTTTTGCAAACCTGGGTAGGGGACGCCGTTGCAAGGGTCAGGCTTTTTTTGACAAGTGCCTATCTACCTGTAATCGCATGGCGGCATCCTCCTATATATGCCGCCAGCGGATATAAGAACGGCGGCTTTCAATTTCTCAAAAGCCGCCGTTTTAGGGCATGACAGGTTGTGCTGTACGACAGCTTTTTTTCTTTTGCCGTCGTGCGGCAGTTTTTCAAATATTGGCTACAAGTCAGTTTCCCAATCTGGTATTACTGCAAAAAATTGAGAACCAAGGCAAGGGCGACAATCCCCAGCATTATCAGCACCAGCGCCACGCTGATTACCGTGGACATGATGTTAATGGCGCTTCGGCTTTCCTCGCTCTTTACGCAGATCACGGAGAACAGGAGGCCCGTCAGCGCAAGGACGATGTTGCAGATCGCCCAAACCATGCGTACACCATCCGGCAGG
>NZ_CAJTUX010000145.1 GCF_910579365.1 uncultured Oscillibacter sp. | reverse complement strand
ACTCGTCCAGTTCCTTGATTTGCAGTTGGACAATGTAGCCGTCAATACACATCTTCCGAATATAGGCGCTCATGTTGTGAACGCCCATCAGTGCCATCCTCTGTTCGATTAGGCTCCGTTCCTCGTCTGTAACTTTGAAATAGATACCGCTGGTTTTACTTTTCGCCATAGTCCCCCTTATCTCCGCTTCTGCCATACGAGGTCATAGCCGAGAGCGTCAGCCAACTCCACCGCCTCCTTGTAGCGCAGGGATTCCCGGCGCAGCTTGTCGGAGAGGTTGGGGACGCTGGGGCTCCATCCGTACTGTTCCGCCAGCTTTTCCACTAACTCGCTCATGGTGAAGCCCTCCCGGACAATGTAGGCTTTGATTTCGTTCCTGATATTCATAATCATATCTCCTTCGATAATCGTATTCGCCATCCGGCGTAGAATTTGAAAACGCTCCCAGCGGCCTGGGCAAGCTGTTCACAATGCCCAGGTCACAGGAGCGCACATCGGATTTCAGCGTTCAGCGTGAAGCCATGCGAAACCGTGAAAACCAGCAGAGGACAACGTACCGTGTTCGCTGTCCAGCGTTGCGTGTTTCCATGAAAAATCGCAATTCTGACGCTGTTTTGTTCGCTGATTTCACATGGATTGAAATTTAGGACACAAAAAGGGCGGTCTGCTTGACGCAAACCGCCCTCCGGCACAGCATAGTCAATTTTGAGCCACCGCCCGTTTCTTCTTTTCACGGGAGCGCCGGGAGTATTCCCGCTGCTTTTCCCGTTTCTTCCGCAACCGCTCCTGTTCTGCCAGTTCCTCCGGTGTAGGCTCCGGGATAGGCACATCAAACTTGCCGATGAACTTCAAATAAATATCAACTTCCTGCACCCGTTCGCCGCTGGACCTATCCGGCGCATGGACAACGATCTTGTCCACAAACTCAAAAATCATCGGCGTGGTCAGCACCGAAAAATCGGTGTACCGCTTGACCAACTCCAGGAATTGATCGGCCCGGTCTGTATCGGCGTTGAACGCATCAAGTTCTGCCTGTTCCCGCTCAATCGCCGCATCCAATTCCTCCTGCTCATGCTCATACCCGTCCGACAGCAGCTTGAACCGCTTCTCCGTCAGACTGCCCGTGGCAAAGGATTCATAGAGCTTCTTTATCAGCCCGTCCAGTTCTGCGGACCGTTTGCGGTCCCGGTTCAGCTTGCGCTTCAACTCCTTCGCGGCGTTGTCCTGCCGAAGCTGGGAGGCGGCGCGAATCTTCTCGACAAAGCCCTTTTCATCGGAGATCGCATAGGCGCTGACGGTTTTGATGGTATCCAGCAGTAGCGCCCGGACTGCCCTGGTGGTGATATAGTGGCTGCAACACTTCTGCTCGGAGTGTTTGGCGGTCAGCATATAGGTGGAGCAGTTGTAGTTATCGCTGGGATAGAGGCCGCTGTCAGGGTCAGGTTCCCACCCCTCTTTCAGCGCCCTGCCTCTGCTTCGATGGTTATACATCCTGGCCCCGCACTCGGCGCAGAACAACAGCCCCGTCAGGGGATTGGCCTCGCCCGTGGTGTCCGTCCGGCGTACTGTCTGCCGTGACCGCTGGGCCAGTTTCCAGGTTTCCGGGTCAACAATAGCCTCATGGGTGTTTTCAAAAATCAGCCATTCCTCCGGGGGACGTTTTATCATCTTCTTGTCCTTATAGGAGGGCTTATAGGCGCGGAAGTTGACGGTATGCCCCATATACTCCGGCTTGGCGAGCATATCCGCAACGGTGTTGCCCGTCCAGTCATAGGGACGGGACATATCCGTTTTGCTCTGGCACGTTCCCCGGCCCCGCTGGGCGAGGTAGTAGGAGGGGCGCTCCACCTTGTCATTCATCAGGATTTTGGCAATGGTTAAAGGGCCTTTGCCCTCCACGCTCAACAGAAAAATGCGGCGCACAACATCCGCCGCTTCTTCGTCCACCAGCCAATGGTGCTTTTCCTCCGGGTCCTTCTTGAACCCGTAGGGGATCGTGTTGGTGACGGGCTTGCCGGACCGTCCACGCACCTGATACTGCGCTTTCTGTTTCCGGCTACAGTCCCGGACGTACCACTCATTCATGATGTTCAAAAAGGGCGCAAATTCCCCCGAATTGTGGTCAAAACTGTCCACACCGTTGGAAATAGCGATAAACCGAACACCCTTCTCCCTAAACAGGATTTCCGTATAAAATCCTGTTTGCAGGTAATCTCTCCCGACCCGGCTCATGTCCTTGG
>NZ_CAJTUX010000144.1 GCF_910579365.1 uncultured Oscillibacter sp. | reverse complement strand
GCCGGTTCTCATAGAGCCGACATTCCTCCATGACGGCGGCAACCTCGTCCGGCACCTCAATGAATGTGTCCTTTGTGTAGAGAGGGTAGTAGTGCTTTCGCAAATTGATAACTGCCATGCCGCCCTCACTTTCCCTGGGGATGGTCTGCGTAGAAGCGGCGCAGATTGCACAGGCCACGGCGGATAGAGAGGCACACGTTACTGTTGTGAACACACTCCCGGTCTGCGATCTGCTGCTGGGTCAGCCCGCCCTGGTAGTAGGCGCGGATGCGGCGGGCCTGGGTGGGGGTGGCATAGGCCAGAGCCTCCCGCAAGGCAGCGGCCAGCCGGTCACGCTCGGCCCTTTCTTCCGCCAGCATGACAAGCTGCTCCGGGGACGGGCTGTGTTCCAAAGCATAGTTCTCCGTCCAGTCGAAAGCGTCCAGCGAGTAGAACGCCCGGTGATACCGCTTGCGGCGCTCATAGTTCCGCATTTCCCTGACGGACTGGCACAGCACGTCAAAGACTTCCTCGCTGACCTCCACCAGCTTGTCCTGCTGACAGTGGGGGTAACGGAGCCGCAGGTTGATGATTTTCATATAGCCTCCTAAATGACAGGAGGGACAAACAGCCGAAACTGCTTGTCCCTCCCGGTGATGGAGCGAACGCCCCTCACCTGGTAGCCACTTAGGGGGCCTATCGTGGTGTCACTTTCTGAAAAAAGTTTGAAAAATTTTTCTTACCGCCACAATGCTGTCGCGGACTGCGTACTTGGAGCAGCCGCACATCTCGGCAATCTCCGCATAGCTGAAATCATACAGGGCATAGAGCAAGAACCGCTCCCGCTGGGTGGGAGTGCAGAGAGCCAGCACCGCCAGAATTTCATCCAGCGTTTCCCGCTGGCAGACCAATTCCTCCGGGGTAGCACAGTAGGACAAGCGGCCCTCGGTGCTGATTATGTACTCATCACACTCACGCCCATCCCAGTGCCGCCGTTGTTCATGGGCAAGGTTCTCCGCCTTGTGGTCGGCCTGGGTGAGATATTCGTAGACCTCTACCGAAACGGACACGGCCTGCCCATAGTAGTTGATGGTAATTTCCATCGTCCTTTCCTCCGTTCAGATTTTTGGGGTCTGAACGAAGGGGGCGGGGAGCGGCAGCGGGGCCGGTGTTGCTGGCCTGGGTATAGAAAAGCGCCCGGACAGTGCAAGACTGTTCGGGCGCCGGGGACGACATTATGAGTCGTCAGAAAATGACTATTTTCGCAATCTTGGGTGGAGTGCGCCGCTGCGGGGGTCAGGCTTTTTTTGACAAGCTCCTATCTATCTGTAATTGCATAGCGGCATTCTCCTATATGTCGAGAAAGCAAATGGAAAGGCGGCGGCTTTAATAAACCGCCGCAGAAAATAAGCCCTAAATGGATAGAACTTCTGTTATTCGCTGAAATTACCCTACATCATCCGATGGAGCAGAATAGTGATTCTGCACTGCTACCGGAAGCTCGTCATACTGTACCTCGCTCCAATCCAGGACACCCCGGACTGGCATGACGGTCAGACGAATAAAGGCCCCTTCCCGCAGTTCTCTGGAAGTTCCAAAGGTGATCTCTTTCTCGCTCCCATTTTCGTCATAGGACAGCAGCGTGTAGGAATAGGGCAGGTTGCCTTTGAAGTTAATGACGCCTCCGTTAGAATCCACCTGTTCCACCTTGGTGTTGTCGATCTGGGCGTAATACTCGGCGCTGCCGGAGCCGGAGAGAAACCATGCGCAAAAGCCGACCAGACCAATGAGAAAGACAGCAACGACGCCTATTATGATTTTCAATTTTTTCTTCATATTGTTTGACACCCCTTACCAACCTTTTTTTGTGATGACCCGCTTGGGCTTTTTTGCTGTCTTTGGAGCCGCGCCTTTTTTTGCTGTCGCCACAAAAGCGGCGGCAATCAGCAGAGCGGCCAGCAAACTGAGCATACAAAGCAACGGATTCCAATGGACGGCCGCATCATAGCTACGGTATCCGATCAGCCCCATGCTTGCGGTCACGGGATACAAATTCGCCAAGGTCATGCTCCCTGCCGCAAACATCCCGCCGTAGCCGTAGACAAAGGCTACCACCGCTCCAATTAAGTGCCCGTTTGGGATACGGGCGGCGATGGCGATGATTGGCAGAACCGCGATATAGAGGAACAGGCAGTTGAACGTGATCTGCAACCCGGCTTGCATGACTGCCGGAAAATCGCCGCCGGGGAAGCCCAAAAGGGAGGATGCCGTCACAGTGAACACGGTGCTGACGATCCCCAGGAACAGGGAGAGCAGTCCGCAGACGGCCAGCTTGCCAGCCAGCAGAGCGGGAAAC
>NZ_CAJTUX010000143.1 GCF_910579365.1 uncultured Oscillibacter sp. | reverse complement strand
AAAGGGAGCGCAAAATGAACAATCGAATTGACGCGATTTATGCAAGACAGTCCATCGACAAGAAGGATAGTATTTCTATCGAAAGTCAGATTGAGTTTTGCAAATACGAATTGAGAGGCGGGAGTTGTAAGGAATATCAAGACGGGCCTGTTAAAATAGGACTAAATCAGAAACACCCCACAGCAAGGGGCACGCTGGTTTAGTCCTGTTTTTATTCTATGAACATAGAAGGAGGCCAAACATGAGAAAAACGGCTAAAATCACGGCTATCTGCAACCAAAAGGGCGGAGTTGGCAAGACCGTAACGGCGGTCAACTTGGGTATTGGTCTGGCGCGGGAGGGCAAGAAAGTCCTTCTGGTGGACATGGATGCTCAGGGGTCCTTGACTGCCAGCCTGGGATACCAGCGGCCCGATCAGATGGAAAACACACTGGCGACCATTTTGGGCCGCATAATTTTGGACGAGCCAGTGTCTCCCGGCGAGGGTATTCTCCATCAAGCGGAAGCCGTTGACCTTCTTCCGGCTAACATCGAGCTGTCCGGCTTGGAGGTCACGCTGGTGAACACCATGAGCCGTGAGACAATCCTACGCGAATACCTGAACAGTGTCCGCGAACAGTACGATGTGATTCTGTTGGACTGCTGCCCCTCCTTGGGTATGCTGACCATCAATGCCCTGGCCGCTGCGGATCAAGTGCTGATTCCCATGCAGGCGCACTACCTCTCCATCAAAGGATTGGAACAGCTTATCCGCACTATATCAAATGTGAAGCGAAAAATCAATCCCGGTCTGGAAATTGCGGGCATCCTTATCACTATGGCGGATTTGCGAACGACCTATTCACGGGAGATCATTGAACTGCTCCGCAATTCCTATGGGGACAAGCTGCGGATTTTCAACAGTATTATCCCTCAGTCAATCCGGGCGGCAGAAACCAGCGCAGAGGGCCGAAGTATTTACCTCCATGACCCTGCTGGTAAAGTCTCCGCCGCCTATGCGTCTCTGACAAGGGAGGTCTTGGCATCATGAAAGGCAGCGCCAGTAAGATACAGTTGGCTGGCTTTGACGACTTGTTTCAAACTGGCGGCAAAGCGGAGGCCAACGGCGAACAGGTGCAGGAAGTTCCACTGGCAGAACTGTTTCCTTTCAAAGATCACCCTTTCCAAGTGCGGGATGATGAAGCGATGCAGAAAACGATGGAGAGTATCGCGCGGAGCGGTGTTCTGTCTCCCGGTATCGTCCGTCCCCGTAAAGAGGGCGGCTATGAGATCATAGCGGGACACCGGCGCAAGCGAGGGAGCGAGTTGGCGGGTAAGACTACTATGCCGGTACTCATTCGGACGCTGGATGATGATGAAGCCACCATAATCATGGTTGATTCTAACCTTCAACGTGAGAAAATCCTGCCCAGCGAAAAAGCATTTGCCTACAAAATGAAGCTGGAAGCCTTAAAGCATCAGGGCAAGCGGCGGGACCTAACTTCGGAACCGGCGGTTCCGAAGTTGACCGCACGGGAGAAAATAGCGCAAGACGCTGGGGAGAACTGCGGTTTGACTGTGACCCGGTACATAGCATTAACCCGACTAATTCCTCCCCTGCTGGCTCTGGTAGACGAGGATAAACTTGCGGTCAGCACCGCCGCTGATTACATTTCCAATCTGGCAAAACAGGAACAGACGGACCTTGTATCGGTGATGGACAAGCTGAATGTGATTCCAGGGAGAGGGCAACTAGCAAAAATCAAACAGCACAGCAAGGACGACACTCTGACCGCCACCGTCATTGAGGGCCTTTTGTCAGCGGAACATCCCACCGCTGTGCAGGTGGTTCTCAAGCAAGCGAGACTGCATCAATACTTCCCGCCGTCTTACACCAGTCAGCAGATGGAAGAAGTCATTGTATCTCTGCTGGAAGCATGGAGCGTTCAACAAAAATAATTTGAAAAGGAGGCCCGATATATCCTCATTAGCCGCCCCCGCAACTGACTAATCATCAGTGGCGAGGGCGGCTTTTTTTCGTTTACGGACAAATCTACAAGCGGCAGGAGCATGAGCGCCCCGGTGACTATTATGGTCGCCGGGGCGCTTTTTTTGTTTCTCCGCATATTTCAAAGGAGGCAATCACCATGCCGTCAAATCTGAATCTGGACTACTACTACGGCAACGAAGCGGAACAGTACAGCTTTTACCGTATCCCCAAGACCCTGCTGACCGACCCCCGGTATAAGAGCGTTTCCATTGAGGCCAAGGTCCTCTACGGCCTTCTGCTGGACCGGATGGGACTGTCGGTGAAAAACGGCTGGATGGACAGCGATAAGCGCGTCTACATCTACTTCACCCAGGAGGACGCTATGAATCTCATGAGCTGCGGGAAGGACAAGGCCACGAAGCTGTTCCGGGAGCTGGACAAGGACGGCATCGGCCTGATCGAGCGGAAGAAGCAGGGCCAGGGACGGCCCACGCGGATTTACGTCAAGAACTTCATCCTGCCCCCGGAACCGGGCCAGCCCCAGCAGCCGGAACAGGCACCGCCGCCCCCGGCCCCTCAGACTGCGGAAAATCAGCAGTC
>NZ_CAJTUX010000142.1 GCF_910579365.1 uncultured Oscillibacter sp. | reverse complement strand
AGCGTGGACACCTCCATGGGCTTCACCCCCCTGGCGGGCGTGCCCATGGGCACCCGGTCCGGCGACCTGGACGCGGGCATCCTCCAGTACGAGATGAACAAGCGGGGCATGAGCATCGACGAGATGCTGAACGCCCTGAACAAGAAGTCCGGCGTGGAGGGCCTCAGCTGCGTCAGCTCCGACTTCCGGGACCTGGAGAACGCCGCCGGAAAGGGCGACCAGAAAGCCGCCCTGGCCCAGAGGAAGTTCGCCTATGAGGTGAAGAAGTACGTGGGAGCCTACGCCGCCGCCATGGGCGGGGTGGACGCCGTGATCTTCACCGCCGGCGTGGGCGAAAACGACAAGGTCATCCGCGCCATGGTCTGCGAGGGTCTGGAGTACATGGGCGTGAAGCTGGACGCCGCCGCCAACGACGTCCGGGGCAAGGAGACCGTCCTCTCCACTCCCGACTCCAAGGTGAAGGTGCTGCTGATCCCCACCAACGAGGAGCTCATGATCGCCATGGACACGGCAGAGATCGTGAAGAAATAAGGCGCCGCCTGTAAAAGCGCCGGGATGGAATCCCGGCGCTTTTCCCCTCCCCCGGCGCTACAGCACATTCCGCAGGGAGAACTCCTCCATCTCCGCCAGCAGCCGCAGCTGGTCCCGGAGGTCCGCCAGCTCCGCCCGGAGCTCGCTGTCCTCCCGGCTCTCCGCGAAGGCCAGGGCCCGGTGGTACATGGCCTCCGCGCTGTCCACGGCGTCATGGCTTGTGACGATGTGCAAATACGTCTGCCGGGCGGACCAGTCGGCGTACCCCTCCCGAATGGCGGCGGCGGCGTTCTCCCAGTCCCCGGCCTGGGCCAAACGGTCCGCCTCCTCCAGCCGGGCCCGCCAGCGGTCCGTGCAGGCGGTCATGGCGGCGCTGTTCCACAGGCAGAAGGCCAAGATGGCCGCCAGCAGGGCAGCGGGAACCAGCAAGCCCTTTTTCATGCGGAGCCCTCCTTTTTCACGCAGACCACCCTCCCCGCCTCGTCCACGGTCAGCAAAAACGCCTCGCGGTGAGAGGCCAGTCCCTCCTTCTGCAAAGCCTCCCGAAGCCAGGCGCCGTCCAGCCCCTGGGCCTTCAGATTCCGCCGGAGGAGGCGGCCGTCGTTCACCAAAACCACCGGCAGGACCGTGTCCTCCTTCACCTCCAGCCCCAGCTGCTCCGCCGTGGGGGGCTGGCTCCGGGCCCAGGGGAGAACGGAGAGGTGGCCGGAGTTCTCCAGCACGGCGTACTTTACCTCTTCCACGCCGGTGAAGCCCTGTCCCCGGAGCTCCTCCAGCAGCTCGTCCAGGGTATAGCGGTTCCGCCGCATGGCCTCCTGCTGGAGGCGGCCCTCCCGGATGAGGACGGAAGGCGCGCCGCAGGCCAGCCGCCGGAACCGGAGGCTGGTCAGGGACAGCTGGCTGAGGAGCATGGAGAAGGCCAGCAGCGTCAGAATCGGGATGACTCCCGCCAGAAGGGGAATGCCGAAATCCTGCATGGGCACGGTGGCCAGGTCCGAGATCATCATGGTCAGCACCAGCTCGCCGGGCTCCAGCTCGCCGATCTGGCGCTTCCCCATCAGGCGCAGTCCGGTCATAATCAAAAAGTAAAGGATGGCAGTGCGGGCGAAGGCGGTCATCATGGGCGCTTCCTCCTTCGAAGGTGGTTTTCTTGAAGTATCTGCCGTTTCCCCGCCGGGTATTCCCAGGTTCCTCTTCCAAAAAAGCTTGGAATTTTGGAAACCTTTTCGGGAGCTGAGACGTTGAATGTACAGAAGGACGAAAGGAGGAGGCGGCCATGCTTGCCGGATATGTGCTCCAGCTGGAGCGGGACGGAGACCGGAAGCGCTTCACCCTGCTCTATAAACACAGCCAGCGGCAGCTCTTCCGGCTGACCGCCCGCATTCTGGGCCCCGGCCCCAGGGCCGAGGACGCGGTACACGACGCCTTTGTGAAGCTCATCCAGAACTTCCCCCAGCTCCGGGACCGTTCCGACGGGCAGCTGGAGCGCTGGCTGATGGTGGTGGCCCGAAACACAGCCCTGGACATCCTCCGAAAGGAGAGCCGGGAGACGGAGCTGGACCCGGGTTTTCCGGAGCCCGCCGTCTCGCCGGACCAGGGGGAGTTTGAGGCTCTGGTGGCCCTGATCCGGTCCATGCCGGAGGACTATCGCCGGGTGCTGGAGCTGCGGTTCCTGGCGGAGTGGAGCATGGGGGACATCGCCAGGGAACTGGGATTGACGGAGGGCGCGGTAAAAAGCCGGGTCTTCCGGGGACGAAAGCTGCTGATCGACGCACTGAGAAGGGAGGGATATCTGGATGGACGGTCCTGTGTTTGACGCCATGCTGAAAAACGCGCTGGAGGAGGCCCTCCGGCAGGACGCTGAAGAGACCCCCGCGCCGCCCCCGCCCTCCCGGCGGCAGAGGCAGCGGATGCGCCGCCTGCTGGCGGAGCCCTGGCGGGCCGGACTTCCCGAGGAGGAGGCGGGCCGCCGGGGCCGGAACCCCGCCCGCTGGCTGGCGGGGTTCCGGCAGATCGGAAGAGCACACGTCTGAACTCCAGTCACATTACTCGATCTCG
>NZ_CAJTUX010000141.1 GCF_910579365.1 uncultured Oscillibacter sp. | reverse complement strand
AGCATCTTTCCCAGCGGTTTTCGGGTACAGTGGAAACCATGCAGCTGGAAACCGGAGATACGGCGGATTACCGGGCCTCCGCAAACGGCATGGAAGTGGAGATTCTGCGGGAAGATGAAACGGTGCTGGCAGCGATGTATGAAAGCTGGGAGCCGCTTGCCGCTGCCCTGCGCGCCCTCTACCAGCAGGAGCTGGACGGATTCTCCCACGAACCGGCACAGCCAGAAGAACAGCTGGCAGAGGAACAGCCGGATTTTGGGAATCCCCCTGCACCAGAGCCGGAGCCGCAGATCACCATTACCCCCGTCACCCGTTATCCGGGCGAACAGAACCATCTGCCCTACGATATAGAGATTCATACGCTGCGCTTTGATGAACCGGAACCCACCCCTCCCCAGCCGACTGCCGGGAACTTCCGTATCACCGACATTCACCTGGGCGAAGGAGGACCAAAAGCAAAGTTTCGGGCCAACATGGACGCAATCAATCTCCTGAAAGAATTGGAATTTGAAAACCGGCAGGCCACGCCAGAAGAACAGGAAACCCTTTCCCGGTATGTGGGCTGGGGCGGTCTGTCAGACGCTTTTGACGAGAGCAAGCCCGCCTGGGCCAAGGAGTTTGCGGAACTCTACGCAACGCTGTCCCCGGAGGAATATGAAGCCGCCAAAGGGACCACCTTAAACGCCCATTACACCAGCCCTACCGTTATCCAGGCCATTTATGAAGCGGTGGGGAAAATGGGATTCCAGACCGGCAACATCCTGGAACCCTCCTGCGGCGTGGGCAATTTCTTCGGTATGCTGCCGGAGGAAATGCGGGGCAGCAAACTGTACGGCGTGGAACTGGATTCCATCACCGGGCGCATCGCAAAACAGCTCTATCCCAAAGCAGACATCACTATCGCGGGCTTTCAAACCACTGACCGGCGGGATTTTTATGATTTAGCCGTAGGAAACGTGCCGTTTGGCCAGTATTCCGTCAATGACCGGGCCTATAACAAGCTGAACTTCAACATCCACAACTACTTTTTTGCAAAATCGCTGGACCAGGTGCGTCCGGGCGGCGTCGTGGCCTTTGTCACCAGCCGCTACACGATGGATTCCAAGGATTCTACGGTGCGCCGGTATCTGGCGCAGCGGGCGGAGCTGTTAGGCGCGATCCGTCTGCCCAACAATGCGTTCAAGGCCAATGCAGGGACAGAGGTGGTATCCGACATCATTTTCCTGCAAAAACGTGACCGCCCGATTGACATTGCCCCGGACTGGACGCAGACCGGACAGACCGAAGAAGATTTTACCATCAACCGCTATTTCCTGGACCACCCGGAAATGGTGCTGGGCAGGCAGGAGCCGGAAAGCACCGCTCATGGCATGGATTACACCGTAAATCCCATTGAGGGATTGGAACTTTCCGACCAGCTGCACGACGCCATAAAATATATTCGCGGGACCTACCAGGAGGCCGAACTGCCGGAGCTGGGCGAGGGGGAAGAAATTGATACTTCTATCCCCGCTGACCCTGATGTAAAAAACTATTCCTATACCGTTGTGGACGGTGCGGTGTACTATCGGGAAAACAGCCGCATGGTGCGCCCCGACTTAAACGCCACCGCCGAGGCCCGCGTAAAGGGGCTGGTGGAACTGCGGGACTGTGTGCAGAAGCTCATCGCACAGCAGATGGACAGCTTTGTTTCGGATACGGCAATCCGTGAAACCCAGGCCGAATTGAACCGGCTCTATGACGCATTTTCCGCAAAGTACGGGCTGATCAATGACCGGGGGAACCGGCTGGCCTTTGCCGATGATTCCAGCTATTATCTGCTCTGCGCGCTGGAAGTCATTGACGATGACGGACATCTGAAGCAAAAGGCGGATATGTTCACCAAGCGCACCATCAAGCCCCATCAGGCTGTTACTGCGGTGGACACCGCCAGTGAAGCCCTGGCTGTTTCCATCGCGGAAAAGGCCGAGGTGGATATGGCGTACATGGCCGAACTGAGCGGCAAAACCCAGGAGGAATTGGCGCAGGAGCTGCGGGGCGTGATCTTCCGTCTGCCCGGACCACTGGCGGAGGGGGAAACGCCCCGTTATGTGACAGCGGATGAATACCTCTCCGGCAACGTGCGCCGGAAACTGCGGCAGGCACAGCGGGCGGCGGACAAAGACCCCGCCTTTTCTGTCAATGTGGAGGCGCTGACCGCCGCCCAGCCCAAGGATTTGGACGCATCGGAAATCGAGGTGCGCCTGGGTGCTACCTGGATTGACAAAGACTATATCCAGCAATTCATGTACGAAACCTTCCACACCCCGTACTATCTGCAAGGAAAGATTGAGGTCAAGTATGTCCCCTACACCGCCGAGTGGCAGATCACCAGCAAAAACGCCGTTGGGTACGGCGATGTAGCCGCCAACACCACCTACGGAACCGACCGGGCCAACGCCTACAAGATTCTGGAGGACAGCTTAAACCTGCGGGATGTCCGCATCTATGACACCGTTGAGGACGCCGAGGGCCGGGAGCGCCGGGTACTCAACGCCAAAGAAACCACCCTTGCCGCCCAGAAGCAGATGGCGATCCGGGAAGCCTTCCGGGACTGGATTTGGAAGGACCCACAGCGGCGGCAGACGCTGGTGC
>NZ_CAJTUX010000140.1 GCF_910579365.1 uncultured Oscillibacter sp. | reverse complement strand
TCCGCCAATGTCAAGCACGGAACAAAAATTAAATGTAAATAAACTATGAACACTTCCGAATGGTTTCAACTGCGGGACTACTCGACCTCAGTATCAAAACACTTGGCATATCTGCTAATTAAATCTTCCAGCGCGGTGTGCCCGTTCTCGCAAAGTCGGTTCAGGTTTGTTTCATTTACAATGCCGGTGTCGTGAATCAGAATACCCAGCAGCCGAAGGGCTTCAAAAACCGCTCGTCTGTAATGGTACTCCATTTCACGTCGGTACAGCCACCGGAGATTTCCGTTACAATCTCCCGAATGTTTTTGAGCGTCTACCATTAGGCTGAGTGATGCGAGGATACTGCAAACCCGGTCCTGATAGGCGGCTTCTGTCGTATCGGCAAATCTAATATCCATGGTATTTCACCCCAATTTTATACGGATTAAGGGCCTCTCCGTCCAAGTTCTTGGATGGAGAGGCCCCTGCTTGGGACTATCTGTAATCTGTCCTGCTTGTGTTCACCAACTCACGCAGTATCTCGGTGGCCGTCTGTGGCACAGCGCCGTCAGCACAGACCACCTCAACAAACTGATCTTCCAGCCAGCGCAGATAAGCGTCCGTCCTTCCAACATCCCGCCCCAAGCGGGAGAGGTTTGCTACCAGCAGAAGGTCAATGTCCCCAGCGGCCACCGCGCCGGAAACCTCGGCCAGCCCCCGGCGGGAGAAGTCTAATCCGCTGGCTTGTTCGGCAGTCGTGCCCACAATCTTAAAGCCATGTACTTCCGCATATGCCTCCAGACTGGCCTGTTGAGCCGCCAGCGCGTGTGCGTCAGGGTGTGCGACCCTGCAATAAATCCAGGCTCTTTTATTCTCCATTCTGATGATCTCCTTGCAAATCAAGTATCAGTTTTTTCAACTCGTCCCGGTAATTCCAGATGGTTTCAATTCGCCCACCAGGGTGGATGCGGACCTCTTTCAAAACATCCGCCACAATCTCATCGGTAATTTCCTCCACCTCCAGATACTTCCCAAAAGCAGAGACAAAACCGTTCCGCAAGCTGCCGTCCGTGTCCATATTCTCCAGTGCGGCCTCCAACTCGGTGATCTGGACAGCGGCATCATCCCGCTGTTTTGCGGCGGCAGCTTTTGCGGTGAGATATTCCGCCTTGCTGATCTCGCCCAATGCAAAGGATTCATAGAGGCCGCTGACCTGCTGGGAAAGCCGCTGGTGTTTCTCCCGCAGTCCCGCGAGGTTTTTCCTCGTGGCGGTAATATCCTTTTTCCGGCCCTGGCACTGTTCCTCCCATAACCGGCTCAGTTCCACCGCTATCAACGCCTGCACATGAAGCCCTTCGGACACAGTATCCAGAATGTCCGCTTCGGGTATCCTCTCCCTGCAAGTATAGTCGGAATTCATGCGAGAAGTACGGCACACGAAATACGGCGCTGACCCCTGCACCCGGCTCATGGCATAGCCGCAGATTCCACAGTGGATTTTCTTCTGCAAGGGATGCCTATGATGTTTGACCGCTCTACGTTCCAAGGCTCGTATTGCCGCCTGTGCGCGGTCAAATTCTTCCTGAGTAACAATACCCTCATGAGTATCGTCTACAACAATCCAGTCCTCACGGTCAACCCGAACCACATGGGCATGACCGATCCGGTCACGAGTATGCTTTCCATAGACAATCCTGCCAACATAGCGTTCATCCCGCAGGATGCCGTAAATCAGACTGCCCGTCCAAAAGTTTTCGTCAAACAGGTTGTTCCATTTGGTACGGGTACACCCAGCCGCCCGCTTGTAAAGCATGGGAGTAGGTACGCCCTCCGCGTTGAGCTGTCGTGCAAGCTGTTCCTTCCTCTGGCCGTCCGCCGTCATGAGAAAAATACGCCGCACCGTCTCCGCCGCCTCCGGGTCTATCACAAGGCGGCTTCTGTCAGCCGGGTCCTTGACGTAACCATAGGGAGCAAAAGGGGAAAGAAAGTCTCCCTGCTGGGCGCGGAAACGCTTTGCGCTCCGCACCTTCCGGGACAGGTCCCGGCTGTATAGGTCGTATATGAGGGCCTTAAAGGAGGTTTCCAGGCTGTCAATATCGGCTGGCCGGATGCTGTCAAAGCCATCATTGACGGCGATAAACCGCACTCCCAGGAAGGGGAATACGCTGGAAATGTAGTTGCCGACTGTAAGATAATCACGGCCAAACCGGGATAAATCCTTCACCACGATACATTGGATTTTCCCCGCCCGCACCTGGGCGATCATTGCTTGAAAGCCGGGACGCTCGAAGTTTTTGCCGCTCCATCCGTCATCACAGAACTCGACTACATGGGAATCCGCCAATTCCGGGGTACGGCTGATAACGGCATCCAGCAAGTTTCTCTGGTTCGTGACGCTGTTGGATTCGGTCTTTCCGCTTTCACCTAAATCGTTGTCCTCTGCGGACAGCCGGATATATTTTGCGGTGACGCCACTCATACGGGCACCGCCTCTCCCGCTGCCGCCAACAACCGAAGCAGGGAATTATACTCATCCCGGTAACGGAGCGTAATGCTGACGCGGTTTTCTGCGTCAATCTCCACCCGCTCAATCAGTGCGTGGGCCATGGCCTCCGTCAGCGCGGTTTCTTCCTTGAATTGATCGCAGGCGGTAAGCCAGGGGTTTTCCGTGGTCCGCTGCCGTTCGTCCCTCTGCCGCTGTTCCA
>NZ_CAJTUX010000139.1 GCF_910579365.1 uncultured Oscillibacter sp. | reverse complement strand
GAGCCCCACCTCCCCGATGGCCGCCAGGTCACCGGGGACGGGCTTGTCCAAATAGCTGGAGGCCAGCGCCACCACAGCGGCAAGGTCCGCGGCGGGCTCATCCAGCTGCAACCCGCCGATGATGTTTAGATACGCGTCACAGGAAGAGATCTTCAGGCCTCCCCGTTTCTCCAGCACCGCCAAGAGCATCGACGCACGGTTATAATCAAAGCCGTTGCTGGTTCGCCTGGGTGTTCCTCCGGCGGACGTCACCACCAGAGCCTGGATTTCCGCCAATACGGGCCTTGCTCCCTCCATAACACAGGCCACACAGGTGCCGGGCGCATTGTCCGGGCGACCGGACAACAGCATTTGAGAGGGGTTTTCCACCTCTCTCAGGCCGCTGTCCCGCATCTCAAACACGCCAATCTCGTTGGTGGCGCCAAAACGGTTCTTGGCCGCCCGGAGAATCCGGAAAAAGGTATGCCGGTCTCCCTCAAAGTACAGCACGCAGTCCACCATATGCTCCAGAACCTTGGGACCGGCAATGGAACCCTCTTTATTGACATGTCCGATGACAAAAACCGTAATTGTGTGCCGTTTCGCCAGCTGCATCAGAGTCATGGTGCAGTCTTTCACTTGACTGATGCTCCCTGCCGGAGAGTCCAAGGCGTCATTGTACAGGGTTTGAATCGAATCTACAATCAGCACATCCGGCCGTTCCTGTTCAACTGCCTCCAGCATTTCTCCCAGTCCCGTTTCCGACAGCACCAGAAGCCGTTCGCTTTCCACATACAGCCGCTGAGCGCGGAGTTTCAGCTGGTGCTGGGACTCCTCCCCGGATACATACAGCACCTTGGCAAACTCACAAAGCCTGCCGCAGATTTGCAGCATCAGCGTCGATTTTCCAATGCCGGGAGCGCCGCCCACCAATACCAGAGAACCCTTGACGGCGCCTCCCCCCAAGACCCGGTCCAGTTCGCCCATTCCCGTAGAAAATCGAATCTCCACGCTGTCCTGAAGCTCTGTCACCGGGCAGGCTTTTGGGGAAAAGGGAGCGCGCGCGCCTCTTCCGCTCTTCCCTTTGGATACGGGTTCCGGGCGTTCCACCACGGTATTCCATGAGCCGCAGGCGGGACACCGTCCCGCCCACTTCGGCGTTTCGTTGCCGCATTCCGTGCAGAAATAAAGTGTTTTCGGCTGTTTCATGGGCGTTCTCCAAACTCATATTCTTCCGCAGCTCCGGCGTTCAAATATCCCGCCGCTATGGCGGCCGCCAGCCGCAGCTGATGGGCCGGGTCCTGCAAACGCGCGGTCTCAGGCGCGTTGGATAGGAACCCGCATTCCACCAAGACTCCCGGAGCCGTAATATTTTTCATCAGATAAATGCTGTCGGGAATTTGCCGGGGGTGCTTTTCGTTTCCCGTGTTCACGCTGCTGTTCAGCGCTGTCTGGATGCTCTGCGCCAGGGCCTCCGCTCCCTCCTGCCGGTTCCAGAACACCTGAGCCCCAAACGTCACCGGAGACGATGGCAGACTGTTTTGATGAATACTCAGCAAAACCGCGTTTTCCGTCTCTTCCGTCAGCTGCACCCGGTTTTTCAGGTCGGATATTTTACGCTGGCGCATGGTATCCAGGCCCTCGTCGCAAATGGTTATGTCTTCGCTACGGGTCAGCCGTGTCCGCTGTCCCGCAAAACGCAAGAGGTCGCTGACACGGAGAGATACCTCCAAATTGATCTGACTCTCCGCCACACCGCCGGGAGACACTGCTCCGCCGTCCTCTCCTCCGTGTCCTGGGTCGATTACCACTGTGACAGGAACTTCATCTCTGGCAGAGAATGCCGGGACAGCGCTCCCCCTCCATAGCACGGCGGCCAGGCCGACAAAAAAGCAGCAAAACAAACCGGAGAGCACTAAATTGCGTTTTCGAACCAGGATGACCACAGACAACGCCTCCTCATTACATCCAAAACTGCTATGAGACTATGTCCGTCAGCTTATCCCATATGCGGCTTTTTTCTCAGTACATTGTTAGTATAGCAACCTTCACTGCAAAAATCAAGGCATACCAGAACAATTGTCTCAGTTTCTCTCCCCGCAGGTAGCTCTTTCCGTCTTGCCCGCATACAATGAACTGGACGCGAAAGTTCTCGCGCACCTTTACGTAAGGAGGTTATGAATCTATATGGAAAAACCCAATCAGATGACCGGCGGCTCCTGCGGCGTGGGAGCTGGCACGCTTCCCGGCAAGTGCGCCCCGCTGGCATTTCCCTATATTCCCATGCAGGAGCAAAACCCTCCCCGCCTCAGCCGGGCGGAGGCCCTGCAGGCCGGCACGCTGTTCCCCGGTCTGGAGCTGCCCTTCAAGGCGGCTATTCAGGCCAAAACCAAGCTGGCCAACACCGCTCTGGTGGAACTGATGGCGCTGGACTTCGCCATCAAAGAGCTGAACCTGTATCTGGATACCCATGCCAACGACCAAGAGGTTCTTCAGCTCTACTGGTCCTATATTAAATTGGCAAAAGAGGGCCGGGAAAAGTACGAGAAAATGTACGGTCCCCTGATGTCCACGGATTTGACTCCGGAGGATGGATACGCTTGGCTGAAAGATCCTTGGCCTTGGGACGTAGGAGGGAATGACTGATGTTTGTATATGAGAAAAAGCTGCAATACCCGGTGAGAGTAAAGAACAGCAACCCTAAACTGGCGGCGGTCATCATCTCCCAGTATGGCGGGCCTGACGGCGAGCTGGGCGCCTCACTGCGTTACTTGAGCCAGCGGTACTCGATGCCCTATGCGGAGCTGAAGGGGCTGCTGACAGATATTGGAACCGAAGAGCTGGGACACCTGGAAATGGTGGGGACTCTTGTCCACCAGCTGACCCGCAATCTGACGGAAGAGCAGATCAAGCAGGCTGGTTTTGACGCCTATTTTGTTGACCACACGACCGGCGTGTACCCGCAGTTTGCCTCCGGTTACCCTT
>NZ_CAJTUX010000138.1 GCF_910579365.1 uncultured Oscillibacter sp. | reverse complement strand
GTGAACGATTTTTACTGCGCCGCCCAGGACAGCATGGAGAACATGGATCGGGGCCTGCTGGCCGCTGTCTGGGTGCTGACGGACTTTATCGACCAGGTGGAGTTCCATTCTGTGGGTGACTATCCGGCCAAAATCATTTTTTTCGCCGGCGGTGAGGTCTATGAGATTATCCACGCCGCCCAGGGGAAGGAGGTCCTGCTGTCCCATGTGCTGGCCGACCCTGGGGAGCAGCCCTCCCGCTATCTGGTGCTGGTAGATGACCCGGCGCAGATTTCGGAACTGCTGATCCCCAACGTCAACGGCTACTGCACCGTATCCCCGGCTGGCGAAGTCCAGTATTATCAGAAAGAAGGAGCGTGACATTGACAAGAAGCGTTATTTCCCAGCGGATCACTTCCATTTTGGATGACATCCAGCGTCTGAACAGTGCGCTGTATGCCATGAACACCACGGATATCCAGCGTTACCCGGACAACTACGAGGTGTTGTCCACCGACGCGGCCCTGCGGGCGGAGACCATCACCTGCCGGCTGCGCCATCTGCTCTATGCCAGCACCAACGTGAAAAAGAGCGAGTATCTGACCTCCGCCGCCGCCATGCAGGGTATCGACATCCAGCAGCGGGGCGGCATTTTTGAGATCACCCTGCCCTGTCTGCTCCCCAAGCGCAGGCAGTCTCAGAGTACGGAGTACCTGATCGACCCACTCACCGCCGCGCTGGAGCAATACGTCAAAAGCCATACCGTCCGGCGGTTCCGGCGCTGCGTGGTGTGCTTTTCCCACACTTACTGCCGCGACCTCCCGGAGCGTCGGGTGCGGGACTATGACAACCTGGAGATCAAGCAGTACCTGGATGCGGTGGGGGCCTGGCTTTTGATCGACGACGGCGGGCTGTTCTGCGACGTCTACCACACCACCGAACTGGGTGAGACGGACTGTACCCGTATGTTCATCATGGACATGCCCCGGTTCCCGACGTGGCTGGCGGAGCGGGGGGTACAGCTCCAGGACAGCCCGAAGGGGTAGCGGAAAACCAACCGAAAAAGTTTCATTTTCCACCAAAAGAGCCATATCCCATTTTGGCCTTTTTTGAGGCCGTGAAACAGGATACGGCTTTTAGGCCCGCGAAGCCCTGAAAATCAGCGGTCTTTCCGAGCCGGGCCGGCGAAAAAATACCGAAGCTGTAGACCCCTCGGTAAAAAATCCATGAGAAGGAGGCGGAAATCATGTCGGATGCGGATGGGCGGGTGCTGCCCGCCCTGGACACATTTCCCGGCCTGGTTCTGGCCCTCACTGCCCTGTCCGGCGAACTGCCCACCGCCCTGGTCAGCCGTCTCCCGGCCTCTGACACCTACAAGGAGTACGCGGTCAAACGGCTCAAACGGGACAATCTTCTGCGGACATTCTACCGCAATGGTGTTCGCGGCCTGCGTCTGACCACCGCCGCAAAACGGCTGCTGGTGGAGTGCTGGCCGGATCAATTCCTGCCCTATCTCTCCGGCAGCACCGAAACCAATCAGCTTAAATCGGAAATCACCCGCCGCCTCCGCCTGCACCGGATGGCCGAGGTGTTGGTGACGATGCTCAACGCGGATGTGTCTGTCCTGCCCTGGGAAAAGCCGGCGCTGTTCAGCCCCACACCGCCCAATGACCTGACGGCCCTTGACCGGCCCGCTTATTACAGCTCCAGAGAGGTCAAGGAGTTGGGCGCACAGGCCGTCAAAGTCCGCGGCTCCCGCTCGACGGGCGTTCTGCTGGCGGGCGGCAGCCTGTTCACCATCTACAACACCGGCTCCGGGCAGATGAAGTGGGAGGACAAGGCAGAACTGCGGCTCAAAGCCCTGCTGGAGATGGAGCTGTGTCAGGCCCGGCTCCCGGCCCAACTCAAGCGGACAAAACAGGCGGCTATTGTATTCGCCTCGGACATGGGGCAGATGGCCCCCTTGATGGGCGTGGGCGTGGATAAGCGCCACAGCTGCTTTGCTCTGAGCTGCGAGTTTGAGCCGTTCTGCTACCTGCCCAGCGACCACCACGGCGAGGTCATTTTGCAACTGCTCTGCGACCCCGGCGAAAAGGCGGTTCTGGACGACATTTTGCAAAAGGGGTTCCAGCCGCCCCGCCCCGGCTGGGTGATTGAGAACGACGCCATAGACGGAGAGGCAGCTGTTCTGTTCGCCTATACCTGCGATATGCCCCGCATCCACCGATTCAACGCCGCTTTGGAGAAGATGGACTGGCCGGGTACGCTGTTCTGCTTCGACTTCCAGGCGGACGCTATGCGTCAGGTCTGTGGGCCGGGTGTAGACATTCAGTGCATCGACTTTGAAGCGTATGAGAGGAGTGTGTTCCTATCTCCCGAAAACAACTGATCAAGCTGGCTATCATCATCCCCATCGCCCTGGCCGCCCTGCTCTACGGGGGCGGCTATATCGCGCAATTCCTCTACAACTACGATGTGTGGCAGGCGGCGGGCGGAGTTTTCGGTACAGCTCCGGAGTTTCCCAATTCCAATTTCTTTGCCTGTATCGCCGCCGTGTTCCGCTGGCCTTACGGTCTGTACGGTTTAGGCGGCTGCGTGGCCGCGCTGGGTGTGCTGATTTTCATGGTCATGCGGATGGGGTACAGCGAGACGGGTGAGTACGACCGGGAGCGCAACCTGATCTACTCCAATAAAGGTACATACGGGACGGCAGGCTTCATGACCAAAAAAGAGCTGAAGGGCGTGTTGGACCTGGTTCCCAACATCCGCAAGCACCACGGCATCATCTTGGGCGAGATAGACGGCGAGGTAATCTGCGTCCCCGATAAGACCCGGTTCAACGGTAATCTGGCGGTGTACGGGGCCAGCGGATCAAAGAAAACAAGGGCTTTTTGTATGAATATGATCCTGCAAAGTGCCGCCCGAAGGTCCAGCCTAATTATTTGCGATCCAAAATCAGAGCTCTATGAAAAGAGCAGCGCCTACCTCCGGGATCAGGGCTACACCGTCAAGGTGTTCAACCTCGTCACCCCCTCCGCCTCCGATTCCTGGAACTGTCTTTCCGAGATCGAAGGTCAGGAGCTGATGGCCCAGCTTTTCTGCGACGTCATCATTAAAAACACCGGCAACGGGCAGGGAGACCACTTCTGGGACAACGCCGAA
>NZ_CAJTUX010000137.1 GCF_910579365.1 uncultured Oscillibacter sp. | reverse complement strand
ATCACACTGGAAAGATAGGCGTTCATAAAAACATCCTCCTTATTTCATAGGGTTCTTTCGAGACCCCTCATCGGGGTTGTTGCCTTTAGTGTAACATTTGGAGCGCAAATAAACAAGGGCGGAATCCAGAATCCGGCGAAATTTTTTTCTGATATTTTAGAAAATGGCGAAAAACCTTTGTGCAAAATGTCTATGAACAAAGCGGAGCGCGTGAAAGATACAAAAGTTCAACCGGCATTCCGCAAAACACAGGTCGAAATCTTGACTTTTGGGGAAAATTTTATATAATATCTATAAAAACCCTGTAAAATCCCAGGGTTCTGTTTACCCCTCAAAAGCCGTAAACGATATACCCAAACGGCGTGCTCCTCTGCGGATGGGCGCGCCGTTTTTTCAAGAAGCTGAGAAAGAAAAGGTGGAACACGTTTATGAAACAGAGAACCGTATACTGGCTGCCCTCCATCCAGGGAGCGGCGATTCTGTCGGCGCTGCTGATGGCCGGCTCCGGCGTGATCCGCCTTGCCTGGGCCATGGGGGAGCCCTCCCTGTCCACGCCGGTTCTCCTCTTTCAGGTCCTGCTGCCCTTGTGGGCCAATCTGTGCTTCATATGGATTCTATTCCTGGACGGGAGGGAACGGCTGTATCGTTCCGCCATCCCCGTGTGGCTGGGCTGTGTGTTCTTCGCGGTGAAGGCCTTCTACTTTGTCTCAATTCTACATACCGTTCTTTGTCTTCTGCTGTACGCCCTGGTGGCCGTCCTTTACACGGCCACGGTCATTGGCATTATCCGCACGCAGGCGTTCCTGTGGCCCTTATTCGGCCTGCCTATGCTGTACCACATCTTCGTAGAAGACCGGCAGAAGCTGGGCTGGACCCTTCACGAGTGGCTGCCGGAGTTGTCCGTCCTCTGCTGCATGGCGGCGCTGCTGTGCCTGTCCCTGGCCATGCGGCGGCGGCCCATGGAGGAGGGCAGCCTGATTCGCCGCTTCGGCGACCGGAACGACGGACGGCGCCTGCGGACCCTCTCCCCGATTTTCTCTGTGTCTCCCTTCCTCATGAAAACCCGGAACACCTCCCAAAACTTCATTGCCGACCAGTTTGAAGTAACGGCGGCGGACCGCTATATCGCAGAAAAACGCCAACAGGGCTGGAAAGGTTTTGGCATTTTGCACGTGATTCTGGCAGCCTACGTCCGGACCTGCGCCCGCTATCCGGGGCTGAACCGCTTCATCGCGGGGCAGCGGACCTACAGCCGGGACCGGGTCATCGAGGTCAACATGACCATCAAAAAGGAGATGTCCACCGACTCCCCGGACACGGTCATCAAAGTCACCTTCGACCCCGCCGACACGGCGGAGACGGTGTTTCACCGGTTTGACGGCAAGGTGCAGGAGGTGAAGCGGACGCCGCTGAACTCCTCCTTCGACAAACTGGCGAAAGTTCTCAATCTGGTTCCCGGGCTGCTGCTCCGGGGACTGGTGGCCCTGCTTCAGGCGGGGGACTACTTTGGTCTTCTCCCCCGCTGGCTGACCAAGCTCTCCCCGTTTCATGGGTCGCTGTTCATCACGTCCATGGCCTCTCTGGGCATTCCTCCCATTCACCACCACCTCTATGATTTCGGAAACGTGCCGGTGTTCTGCGCCTTTGGCCGCAAGCGCCGTGTGTACGAGGTGAAGCGAGATGGCAGCGTGGTCCGGCGAAAGTACGTGGACTGCACATTCGTCACCGACGAACGGATTGTAGACGGCTTTTACTACGCATCCGCTGTCCGATATCTTCACGCACTGTTGGACGACCCCTGGCAGCTGGACTGCCCGCCGGATGTGGTCAAGCGCGACCAGCTTTGATCTTTGAACCCGGAAACCCTTGCGGCGCAATGGCCGCAACCGCTGGTTGACAAACTTCCACTTGCCGCGTTCTTGTTTTTTCCATGGAACAGACTAACATGGAACCAACCTAAAAAGAAAGCGGGAGGATATTTCCATGAAGACATTTTCAGAAAAACTGCTGGAGCTCCGCCGTCGGGAGGGGCTGTCCCAGGAGCAGCTGGCAGACCAGCTGGGGATAACCCGGCAGTCCGTCAGCAAATGGGAAAGCGGCGCGGCGATTCCGGAGCTTTCCAAACTCGTCGCCCTGTCGGAGCTGTTCTCCGTCAGTGTGGATTATTTGGTTAAAGACCGCCTGGAGAGCCCGGAACTCCCCGCCCCAGCGGGTTCCCCTTCCACGGCGAAGCTGGAGAAGCAGGTAGAAGAGATTTCCAGTTATTTCCGGGGCTACGCCTATGACAGCAAGGCAACGCTCTTTGGTCTGCCTCTGGTCTCCATCCGGTTCCGCCTCTATGGCCCAACGCGCATGCGGGATACGGCCCGGGGCATCATCGCCATTGGCAACACGGCCGTCGGGGTTGTTTCTTTGGGGCTTATGAGTGTGGGCCTGTTCAGCTTCGGCGCCATATCGGCAGGGCTGCTTTCCGTCGGCTGTCTGGCCTTCGGACTGGTGGCGCTGGGCCCCGTGGCCATCGCCCTTCTGGCGTTTGGTCCGGTAGCCATCGGTCTTTGGTATGCGGGAGGCGTGGCGGCCCTGGGCGGCAAGATTGCCGTAGGCGTGGCCGCCGTGGGGGATACTGCCGTTGGCTATGACGCTGCGGGCAAGCATATTTTGCTTTGGGGAGACGGGTTGGCGCAAGCGGAGGTGGAGTCCTTCCTTCTGGAGCATCATCCAACACTCTGGAAACCGCTCTTGAAGCTGTTGTCTTTCGTCGGGTCGAATATCAAATGAGAGGGCTCATACCGCCGCCGGTGAAAAACACCGGCGGCTTTCGTTTGACGGACAGGGAAAAATCTGCTAAAATAGGAATTGTGATTCCATCTATAAGGAGCTGAGAAACATGAGACGATCGCAAAGGGCCCTGATCTGCCTTCTTTTATGCGTCCTGCTGGCGTGGGGAGGCTCTGTTCCCGCCGCCGCTCTCTCCGACGTGCCGGAGGACTTCTGGGCCAAGGACGACATCCAGCGCTGCGTGGCGCTGAAATATTTCTATCCGGAGTCCGACGGCAGCTTTGGCGTCGGCAAGGAGATGTCCCGCTCTGAATTCGTGGTGGTGCTGTGCCGCTTCTTCGGCTGGAAGCCCACCTCCCCCGCCCGGG
>NZ_CAJTUX010000136.1 GCF_910579365.1 uncultured Oscillibacter sp. | reverse complement strand
TGATGATCTCGGCGCGCATCTGGTTGCGGAGCTTGGCGTCCAGGTTGGAGAGGGGTTCGTCCATGAGAAGCACCTTGGGCTCCCGGACGATGGCCCGGCCGATGGCCACCCGCTGGCGCTGGCCGCCGGAGAGGGCCTTGGGCTTGCGGTCTAAGTACTGGGTGATGTCCAGGGTGGCGGCGGCCTCCTTGACGCGCTTGTCAATCTCGTCCTTGGGCACCTTGCGGAGCTTCAGGGGGAAGGCCATGTTCTCATAGACTGTCATGTGGGGGTACAGGGCGTAGCTCTGGAAAACCATGGCGATGTCCCGGTTCTTGGGCTCCACGTCGTTCATGAGCTTCCCGTCGATGTACAGCTCGCCGCCGGAGATCTCCTCCAGGCCGGCAACCATCCGCAGCGTGGTGGACTTGCCGCAGCCGGAGGGGCCCACCAGCACGATGAATTCCTTATCCTTGATGTCCAGGTCAAAGGACTGAACGGCAATGACGCCCTCGGCCGTTACCTGAAGGTTCGTCTTTTTCTCGGAAGCGCCTTTCCTGGCCTTTTTCTGCCCGCCGCTGTGGGGATAGATCTTGGTGATCCCTTTCAAATTCAAAGTTGCCATAAGTAAGGTTCCTCCTTTGTCAGTCAATCTTCAAAATCAGCTCCAGGACTCGCCGCGCGCAGGTCTCCAGGTCCTCCCGGGACACCAGTCCCAGGTCCAGGGCCTGCCGCACCCGTTCCGGGTAGCCGTTGGCCATTTTGAGGTCGTTTCCGGCCAGGATTTCCTTATAGTGCTCTCCCTTGGTCCACCAGTCGGTCATGACCATGCCGGTATAGCCCCAGTCCTCTCGGAGAATGTCCGTCAGCAGTTCGCGGCTCTCCGAGGCCCGGCGGCCATTGATGATGTTGTAGGAGCTCATGGCCGCCCAGGGCTCCGCCTCCCGGATCACGATCTCAAAGGGGCGCAGATAGATTTCCCGCAGAGCCCGCTGAGAGAGGCGGGAGTCGCTGTTTTTCCGGTTGGTCTCCTTGTTGTTGCAGGCAAAGTGCTTCACCGTGGCGGCGATATGCCGGGACTGGATACCCCGCACCATGGCGGCGGCGATCTTTCCCGCCAGCAGAGGGTCCTCGGAGTCGTACTCAAAGTTCCGCCCGCAGAGGGGACTGCGGTGGATGTTCACCGCCGGGGCCAGCCAGACAGAGATGTTATTCTCCTTCACCTCCGCGGCGGCGGCCTCGCCGACTCTGGAAACCAAGTCTTCGTCCCAAGTTGCCGCCAGGAGCGTTGCGCAGGGCCAGGCGGTGGTACACACGCCCACCTCCGGCTGAATCCGAAGGCCCGCAGGGCCGTCGGCTGTGGTGATGTTGGGCACGCCGTATTCCGGCAGGTTCCCAATGCCAAAGGTATTGGAAACACCTACGTTGGACTGGCCGCCCAGCAGATGGATGAGGTCCTCGTCACGGAGCTGGGCCATGAAAGCGTCCAGGGTCAGTTTTCCCTCCGCCACCTCAGACAGGGGCCGCACCCCCTCCGGGAAGGGCTGGGCCAGCCAGTACCGCCCTCTGGCCCGCACTTCCGGGGCCACCGCCTCCAGGGTATTGGGATCCAGGGGAACAAGGGCGTTGGCATCCGTGTCTACCGCCGGGGTGGCAGGCAGATACTCCCAGGTCCCATCCGCTTGGAGACGCTTCGCCAGCTGGGACGGGGCCAGGACATTCCTGCACTGCCGGACGATTTCCGTCTCCGCCTGTTCCCAGGCAAAATCCAGCTTTTCCGCGTCCCGGACATTGGTCCCCAGATACAGATCATAGCGGCCTTTTTCCAGCACCCAGGCGGAGGGGGCGATCTTTCCCAGGTCGTCAAAGCTGGCCATATCCGATACGGCAAAGGACAGGGTCACCGTTTCGCTCTCGCCGGGGCCCAGAAGTCCGGTTTTGCGGAACGCCGTCAGATTCCGGGAGGGCTTTTGCAGCAACCCCTTGGGCGGGCAGAAATAGAGCTGGACCACTTCTTTGCCCGCCCGGTCCCCGGTGTTGCTCACCCGGACGCGGACCTGGACTGTCCTGTTTTCCGCCCCGGCCTCCAGGACCTCCAGAGAGAAGCGGGTATAGGACAGGCCGAAGCCGAAGGGATAGCAGACCCGCTCCGCCGCGCCCGGCAGGGTCTCGAAATACCGGTAGCCCACATAGACATCCTCGGTATATTCCACATAGTCTGTGGAGTCGTGGAAATGCTCCGTGGATGGGTAGTCAACCAGGTCCCGGGCAAAGGTGTCCGGCAGCTTGCCGCAGGGATTGGCCTTTCCGGCCAGCAGGGCGGCGATGGCCGCCCCGCCCTCCATACCGCCCTGATAGGCCAGCAGCACGGAGGAAATCCGGTCGTTCTCATAGAACCAGGAGACGTCCATGACGCCGCCCGCGTTCAGCACTACGGCCACCCGGTCAAAGGCGGCGCAGACCTGGTCCACCATGGTGCTCTCGGCGTCCGTCAGGTAATAATCCCCCTTGGGGAAGATCCTCTGGGCCCGCTGGGGCATAAGCACCTCGTCGGCCCACACATAGTCCTTGTTCTCGGGAATCACGGGAATCCGGTCCCAGCCCTCGCCGGAAAAGCGGCTGAGGACAATCACGGCCGTATCCGCATGTTCCCGCGCCGAGGACAGCAGTTCCACCGGAAGCTCCGGCTCCGCCATCAATCCGGGGACGTCCCCGGCGGCATAGCGCTCCGCGACATAAGCCCGGTAGTAGTCCGAAAGGGGTTCGTAGACGAAAACACCCTCCTCTTTCAACCCGTCGTAGACATTGCGGACATATGCGCAGGTCACGTCGCCGCTGCCTCCTCCGCCTTTTACATAGTCGATGCTACCCTTTCCGAACAGAGCCGTCCGGCTGCCGGGGGCCAGGGGGAGCAGGCTGTTTCGGTTTTTCAGCAGCACCATGCCCTCCCGGGCGGCCTGCCGGGAGAGGGCGATGTGTTCCGGGCAGGCCGTCACGCGGCGTTCGCCGTTGAGGGGCAGGTTGGGCTGATAGCGGGTGCGAATCCATTTTTCCATGTGCGGTCTCTCCTTGCCGTCGTTACTCCTTGACGCCGCCCAAGGTGACGCCTTCTACGATAAACTTCGACAAAAGCAGGTAGATGATAATGATGGGCACAATGGCGATGGTAATCATCATGTAGATTTTTCCCATGTCGAAGTTCATGTAGTCCGCGCCCCGAAGGGTGGCGATCATGATGGGCAGGGTCT
>NZ_CAJTUX010000135.1 GCF_910579365.1 uncultured Oscillibacter sp. | reverse complement strand
GGAGCCGGAGGCCCAGCGGCTTGCCACGGCGCTGGAAATTTACGTTTCCGGCAGTCTGAACGTATTTAACCACCGGACCAACGTGAAAATCAACAGCCGGATCGTGTGCTACGTCATTAAAAAGCTGGGGAAACAGCTTAAAAAGTTCGGTATGCAGGTAGTCCAGGACCAGGTGTGGGGCCGGGTCAGTGAGAACCGGGAGGCCCACAAGTCCACCCGCCTCTACATTGACGAAATGCACCTGCTTCTCCGCGAGGAACAGACCGCCGCCTACACGGTGGAGATTTGGAAACGGTTCAGAAAATGGGGCGGTATCCCCACCGGAATTACCCAAAACGTCAAGGATTTGCTTTCTTCCCGCGAAATTGAGAACATTTTTGAAAACTCTGACTTTGTGTATATGCTCAATCAGGCGGGCGGCGACCGGCAAATCCTGGCGAAGCAGCTCAATATCTCCCCTCACCAGCTTGGCTATGTGACCAACTCCAACGCTGGCGAGGGGCTTTTGTTCTTCGGGAGCGTCATTATCCCCTTTGTGGACCATTTCCCGAAGGATACGGAACTCTATGAAATCATGACCACCCGCTTGGAGGACCTTGCGGCGCAGTAAAGGAGGTGCTGACCCATAGACCCATTGCAGAGTAATGAGACGATTCAGCAGTTTATGAAGCTGCTGGAGGAAAACAACCGGCAGGGGCAGGCGCAGGATTTGTCTCTCCTGATGTTCTACATGGACGGCATGACCCGGCAATTCGAGGCTGTATCCCAGGAATTGCAGGAGGTCCGCCAGCAGCTTGCCCAGGCCCAGGAATCCCCGGCGAAAAAGGCCATTGGCCGAATGGTGGAAGCCCTGGGGCACAAGGTAGAGCAGGCGCGGGAGGCGCTGGATGATCTGCGGGAGAGAATCACGGATTGCGCCAAAAATGCTGTGGAAAATTTCAAGGAGGCGGGCGTGTCGGCGATGGACAGGGCTGTGTCCGCCATAGGCGTTAAAAATGTGCTGGAATCCTTGCAGGAGAAGATCAGCGGAATGCTTTCCGATACAAAGCAGAACATTGAAAAGGTGGAGAGCATCGGCCATGAGCTGCGGAGCGTGGGCGGTCATTTGAAGAACGCCGGACGTACCCTGACCGGCAAGGAGACGCAGACGGTGGACGGCGGGCAGGAGGGGCGTTTTCAGTCCGTGGTGCTGGCCCCCATGCGGACCACACAAAAGCTGCTGTCCGGCATGAACAACGCCACCCTTGCCGCTATCGGCGGGATGGAGAGTTTGGAGCTGTCGGCGGAGGCCGCACGGGAGGCGCGGGCGGAGCGTCAGGCGGAGAAAAAGCCCTCCATCCGGCAGGCATTGGCGGAGAAACGGGCGGAAGCCGCCGCCCAGCCCGCCCCTGCGCCGGATAAAGAGCATAAGGCCCCGGAGGCGGCTCTATGAGCGGCAAACGGTTCCAATCCAGGGCGAAAACGGTGCAGAAGCTGGGCCGGGACGGTCTGGTGGAGCAAAACATGGCTACCGGCGAGGAAAAGCGCGTCAGCCAGCGGACGGCGGATGTATCCTTCGGTCCGGCCCGTCCCCAGGAACAGGCGGCGGGCCACCGCGCGGTTCAGCGGAGCGGCGGCGATTCCGTTTCCCCTGGCAAGAAACGGCGGAAACAGCCCCGGCCCGTCCAGCAGACGGCGGAGGAAGCGGCCTATGCCACCCCGGAACCCGCCAGCGTCCCGGAGGCTCCCATGCCGGATACTCCGTCCATGCGGATGGCGGCGGACGCGCCCATGATGGCCGCTCCCACCGGCAGCGAGGACCCGCCCCCGCCGCCAGCCTCCCGGAAGCGCCGCAAGCGGAAGAACCGTAAAAAATCCAAGCAGCGGCAGGCGGCAAAGCACACCCCGAACGCCGCCCGTTCTCTGGAAGATCAGGCTATGCGCACTGCTGGGGACGCTCCCATGCAGAACCGTCCCCCCGGCCAAGGGCGAAAGCCCTCGGTGAAACGCCCGCCCCGTCCAGTGGAGGGGGGCGGACGGCTGCAATTCAAGGCGGCAGAGGGTGAACAGCTCCCTTCTGACAGCAAGGCCCCCGCTGATGGCAGGGCGAAGATGAAGAAGCGGCAGGCACAGCGGTTTACCCCGGATTCCGCCCGTCCTGCGGACGAACCCCAGCCCTCCCGCCTGATACCTGATGGCGGCAGTCGGCTTCATTTTGAGGGTTCGGAGGTCCCGGCCCCTGACGCAGAAGCACCCGTTGATGAAAAACGGGCGGTGATGAAGCGGCAGGTCACGGACCACGCCGCCCAGCCGGAGCAGTCAGAGGGTGGGGGCGACACCCACCAGCGGGACAGTCCCCCGGCAGGATCGCCGTCCCCCGCGCCGGATGACCGGGCGTATCAGAAGCGGCAGGCGGCAAAGTTCGCTGCCCACTCCGCTGCTGGCAAGGCGGACCGGCCACGGCTGCAATTTGAGGAACCGCCCTCTGCGGCGGACAGCGCCCCCACCCCTGCGCCAAAGGAGGACTCCCAGCCGCCCAGCCGGAACTATCAAAAGGCCGTGCGCCGGGTAAAACGTGCGGAGGGTCAGGTGGAACAGGCGCGGGAGCATCTTCCCACCAAGCGCCGGTTATCCTTCCAGCCGGAGGTGGAGGTTGAGACGGGCAGGACCCGCCGCCGTCTCCACTTTGAGCAGGAGGTTTTGCCGGAATATAGACCACCCTCTCTGCCCGCCCGCGCCGGTGGTATGGTGAAAACGGCGGCAGTGATGAAGCTCCACGGCAAGATACATGAATCCGAGCGGCAGAATGTGGCGGTGGAGGCCACCCACAAAAGCGAATTATTTATGGAGCAGGGTGTGGGCCGTGCCCTGCGCTGGCAGAGAAACTGCCGCCGCTCCAAGCCCTACCGCGCCCTGCGCCAAGCGGAGCAGCGGGCGGCAAAGGAAAATGTCAAACTGGCATGGCAGACTGCCCTCCGGGACAACCCGGAGCTGCGGCGCAAAAATGCCCTCGCCAAGTGGATACAAAAGCAGAAAATCAAGCGGAAGTATGCCCAGGCCGCGCATGAGGCCAAGCAGACGGCGCACTTCACCCAAAACGTGGTACACGCCACCGGGCAGATCGTCCGGGCGGTCCAGCAATACATAGCGGCACGAAAATCGCTGCTGCTGGTTGTGGCAATGCTGGCCATGGTGGTGGTGTTCTTCTCCGCTGGCATGACCTCCTGTACTGCTATGCTCTCCGGGTTCCAGTCCTCCTACATTTCCGCGTCCTATATGGCGAATGAGCAGGATATTTGCAATTCAGACCTCTATTATACGGAAA
>NZ_CAJTUX010000134.1 GCF_910579365.1 uncultured Oscillibacter sp. | reverse complement strand
CCTGATCCTCCAGACCAAACACGGAAGCAATCGTGGCGGCATTTTTACGGACAGACTCCACCACGCCAAGGCTGCTGTCGGTGGCCAGATAGACCACGGGTGCAATCTCACTGAGCGCGTCATAGGATTTGCTCAGACGCCCGCCGATGAAGATCACATCGGGCTCGCAGGCCATGACCTCCTCTAAATCGGCTTCTTTGATGGTGCCAAGGTTGGAGATGTTCTCATCCGTCACATAGCTCTGAAGGTAATCCAGACTGGTGGAGGCGGAGCCGACCACACGATCCCCCACACCCAGCGCGTCCAGAATATCCAGACTGGCCATATCCAGAATGGCGATGCGCTGGGGGTCATAGGGAACCTCCAGTTCCGCAGGCTCCCGATTGCCGTTCAGGCAGGTGATGGTGATGGTTTCAGGAGCGGCAGGAGTTGAGGAATTTTCAGGGGGAGTCGATTCATCGGAAACCGGGGCCGTACTGTTCTCCGGCTGGTTCGTATCAGGCGAACCGCCGGTCTGACCGCCGCAGGCGGCAAGGCCAAGCACAAGCATGGCGGCGAGGAACAGGGACATCAATTTTTTCATAGTGTAATTCTCCTTTTCAATAAAAGTACCGAAAAATATGGGGGCTTAATAGTAGATGGACAGCGGACGGCCCGCGATCTCCATAATCTCAAAGTCCACGCCGTACACCTGGGATAGATTTTCCTTGGTCATCACCTCCTTTACCGTGCCGAACTTGGCAATTCTGCCGTCCTTAAACGCACAGATATAATCAGAATAGAATGCCGCGTAGTTGATCTCGTGCAGCACTAAAATCACCGTCTTGCCCAGCTCATCGCAGAGGCGGCGGACGATCTTCATCATGTTGGTGGCGTGGTAAATATCCAGATTATTGGTCGGTTCATCCAACAGAACATACTCTGTGTCCTGGGCAATCACCATGGCGATATACGCCCGCTGGCGCTGGCCGCCGGAAAGCTCGTCAATAAACCGATCCTCAAAGCCCCCCAATTCCATGTAAGAGATGGCCCGGTCGATGATCTCCTGGTCCTCCGCCGTGGTCCGTCCCCCGGAATAGGGAAAACGGCCAAAGGTCACCAGCTCCCGCACCGTCAGCTTCATCTGGATATTGTTGGTCTGCGTCAGGATTGCCAGCCGCTTGGACAACTCCCGGCTTTTCCATTTTCCAATATCCGCGCCTTCAAAGTCCACCGTTCCGCCGTCCCGTGCGATCAGCCGGGAGATGATGCCCATGACGGTTGATTTTCCCGCTCCGTTGGGGCCGATCAAAGAAATTACTTTCCCTTTTGGAATGGCAAAGCTGACCTCATTTACCACCGTTTTCCCATCGTACCGCTTTGTCAAATCTTTTACCTGCATGGTCAAGCCCTCCTATTGGTAAGAAGCAGATAGAGAAAATATACTCCGCCGCCCACTGTGATAAATACGCTGACCGGGATCGTATAGGAGTAGGCGTGTTCCACAAGGAGCTGACCGCCCACTAATACGATCATGCCGAACAAAGCGGAGCCGAGGATCAGCTGAGCGTGGCGGTAGGTTTTCAAGAGCTGCCGGGACAGGTTGGCGATGATGAGGCCAAGAAAGGAGATGGGTCCAACCATGGCGGTAGCCACAGCAATGCACAGCGTGACCCCCAGCAGCAGGCGGCGGACGCATCGGTCATAATCCACGCCCAGGTTAATGGCCTGATCCTTCCCCAGCGTAATCACGTCCAGCAGGGCCAGTTCTCTCCGAAGGGCAAAAACAATAGCCGCCAGCACGATCAAAGATACGGCGATGATCTCCGAGTTGATGTTGCTGAAGCTGGCCACCAGGGTTGCCAGAAGATTGTCATACTCATTGGGGTCCATCACGCGGGTGAGGGTACTCTGGATGCTGGAAAAGAAAAAGGACAAAACGGTGCCGATGAGCAGTACATAGAGTACATTGTGCTTTGTCTTTTTGAACAGAAAACTGTAAACCACCGTTGCCACCACGCCCATCAGCAACAGGTCCACCGCAAACGAGCAGTTCGCGTTTGCGGCCAGAATACTGCCGGACCCCGCCGCAAAGACGACCGCGGTGTGGATGAGCGTATAGAGAGAGTTCATACCCAGCAGGCATGGGGTGACGATGGTATTGTTGATGACGGACTGGAACACAATGGACGCCCCGCCAATGGCAAAGGCGGTGATGAGCATGACGATCAGCTTGGGCGTACGGATTTTCATCGCGTACTGAAACAGCTTCGCGTTGTCAAAATGGACTCCTACCAGCATATACCCCGCGGCGCACAGCAGGACCAGCGCGGCGAGGATGGCCAGCTTCCGGCGATTGGCCCGCGCAGCTTTTGTGTTCATGCCACGCCGCCCCCTTTCCTGCCCAAACGAATCGCTTTCCGTCCATGGCGGAGGCGATAGAGCAGCAGCGCCACAAAAAGGACACTTCCAATGATGCCGACGATCAGTTCAATAGGCAGCTCATAGGGGAAAATCACCATCCGGCCCGCCATGTCGCACACCAGCACAAACAGCGCGCCAAACAGGGCCGTATCAACCAATGTACCACGGATCTTATCACCCTTGAACATGGCCACCAGATTGGGGACGATCAGGCCGATGTAGGAGATAGAGCCTACCACCACGACAACGGAGGCGGTGATCATCGCGGCAATCGTCAGCCCCAAGAACAACACGAAATTATACGGAACGCCGAGATTTTGCGAGAAGTCTTTTCCCATGCCCACAATGTTGAAATGATTTGCAAACAGAAAAGCCAGCACCACCAGCGGAACCGTCAGCCAAACGATCTCATACCGTCCCCGCAGGACCATGGAGAAGTGGCCTACCAGCCAGGTAGAGAGCGCCTGGGTCATTTCGTACTTGTACGCCAGATAATTTGTAATGCCGCCGATTACATTGCCGAACATGATACCCACCAGCGGCACCATCACCACGTCCTTAAACTGGATACGCTGGATGAACCAGACAAATATCCATGTGCCGAGGATCGCAAAGACAAAGGAAAAAACAGCCCTCCCCCATAGGGTGGAATTGGGCATGAACAGCAGCGCCAGCAGGATGCCGAACTGTGCGGAGGAAATGGTGGCCCCTGTGGTCGGAGAGACAAACTTGTTCATGCAGAGCTGCTGCATAATCAGGCCCGCTACGCTCATGCCGGTGCCGGTACAGAGAATTGCCAGGAGACGGGGCAGACGGGAAATCAGGAAGACTTCCAAATGCGCACTGTCCCCCTGTAACAGCTCTGACAGTTCCACATCCAGAACACCAACGAACAGCGACCAGATGGACAGGATCAAAAGCAGGGCGAATAAAACTATGGACAGTACGCATAAAGAACATTTCAGGAATATGGTAGGCAACCGCATGATGC
>NZ_CAJTUX010000133.1 GCF_910579365.1 uncultured Oscillibacter sp. | reverse complement strand
TTTCTGTATCATTCCCTCATTATACTACTTTTCCCTCTATTGGTACAGTTTCTTACGCCGGTGTGGAAGGATTTCTTCACAAGCCCGCCGCCGTTGTGGTGACGGCCCGCCGGGCCGGGACCACGGCCTCCCTGGATGTGCTGAATAAGTACCTGCTGAACGCGGAAATGCCCATTGTGTCCTCCACCTATTGGAACATGGTCTTTGGTCCCGCCCCGGAGCTGGTGGAGCAGGATAAAGAGGGCCTCCAGACCATGCGGAACCTGGGCCGGAACATGGCGTGGCTGCTGGGATGTATTGAGGCGGGCCGTCAGCAGGGCCGCACGCCGCCCCAGGCAGAGCGGGAGAACTGGACCAACTTTAACCGGCAGGAGGCGAAAACATGACGGCAGAGGATGTTATCAAGGGGTTTCGGGAGGACGCGCCCGAGGACGCGGAGCGGGCGGCTTACGCCAACGAGCTGTTCCAGGAGGCCATCCGGCTGGGGATGGAGCTGAACAACCAATACCATACGCCGGAGGAAATCCGGGAGATTATGGGGCGGCTGACCGGAAAGGAGATTGCCCCCGACTTCCGGCTGTTCCCCCCGTTCTATACGGACTTCGGGAAAAATATCACCATTGGGCGGGATGTGTTCATCAACTCCGGCTGTCACTTCCAAGATCAGGGCGGAATTGAGATCGGGGACGGCGCGCTGATTGGACACAACGTAGTCCTGGCCACCATTGACCATGACCTGAACCCGGCCAGAAACAGGAAAAACCACTACGCGCCTATCAAGATCGGCGCTCATGTGTGGATTGGCTCCAACGCCACGTTCTTATCCGGCGTTTCTATCGGAGAGTGGTCTGTGGTTGCCGCCGGAGCGGTGGTGACGAAGGATGTCCCGCCTATGACAGTGGTGGGTGGTGTTCCCGCTAAAGTCATTAAAAAAGTGAAAGTACAGGAAATGAGGACATCCACATGAAAAGCATAAAATTTCTTTCCTTCTCCATGGCGGTCTGTATGATCTGCCTCCTGACCATGACCTCCTGCTCGGCAGCGGAGGTCCCCGCCGCCAGCGGTGGGGCGGGTATGGACAGCGCAAAACTCACGTCCAAAACACAGCCTGCGTCCACTTTTTCGGATGTCCCTGCCGGTGCTTGGTATGCCGAGGCGATTGACTACTGCCAGCAGCACGGCATTATGAGCGGAACCACCGCTACCACCTTCGCGCCGGAGGCAACCCTGACCCGTGCTATGCTGGCCACGGTGCTGCACCGTATGAGCAGAACGCCCGCTGTTTCGGCGGTTGCCGGGTCCTGGTATAGTGACGCCGTTTCCTGGGCCGCGAAAAACAGCATCATCTCCGGCTATGGCGGCGGCACCTTTGGCGTAGATGACCCTACGACACGGGAACAGGCGGTTACAATCCTGTGGCGCTTCGCCGGAGAGCCGGAGAGCGCCGCGGCTGCGGACATTTCTGACGCCGCCTCGGTTTCCTCTTGGGCGCAGACGGCGGTTCGTTGGGCGAATGCCAACGGTATCCTGGAGGGTATAACCAGTAACCGCCGGTTCGACCCGAAAACCAATATCAAACGAGGGGAAATAGCCTCTATGCTATATCACTATTTGAGCAATATCGCCAGCAGCCAGCCGGGACCGGCAGCAGGCGGTAAGACCCTGGCGGCCTATTTCTCCGCCACCAATACCACCCGTCCTCTGGCGGAGTACGCGGCGGATATTCTGAACGCTGACCTCGCAGAGATCGTGCCGGAGGTCCCCTATACGGATGCTGACCTCGCCTATTACACCAATGGCCGGGTCGACCGGGAACAAAGCGACCCCTCCGCCCGCCCCGCGATTTCCGGAAGCGTTGAGAACATGGCGGACTACGATGTGATCTTCCTGGGCTACCCCATCTGGCACGGACAGCCGCCCCGGATTATCAGCACCTTCCTGGAGAGCTATGACCTCACCGGAAAAACCATCGTCCCCTTCTGCACGTCCCACTCCAGCGGGTACAGTGACAGCAGCATCAAGTCCCTGGCTCCTGGCGCGAATTGGATCACCGGCCGCCGTTTCGCCGGTGGAACCAGCCGCAGCACCGTGGAGGAATGGATCAATGGTCTGGAACTGCCGCAGCCGGCGGTGGACGCGGCGATTTCTGCCGCCAGCAAAGCGGGATTCAACTTTGAAGCCAAAAGCGTCACCCTCAACAGCGGCTATGAAATGCCCATTAACGGCCTGGGGACGTACAGCCTCCACGGGGAAACCTGCGTCAATTCTGTCAAATCCGCCCTGGCCAGCGGGGTCCGTCTCATCGACACCGCCTCCGCCTATGGCAACGAGGAAGAAGTGGGACAGGCCATCCGGGAGGCCATTGACGAGGGCATCATCAAACGGGAAGATGTTTTCGTTATCACGAAGATTTACCCCGGCAGCGAAATGGCCAACCCGGAGCAGTCCATCCAGGCGTGTCTGGACCGGCTGGACATTGGCTATGTGGACATGATGCTCCTGCACCACCCTGACCGGAACGATGTGAAAGCGTATCAGGCCATGGAAAAGTTTGTAGAGGACGGGAAAATCCGTTCTCTGGGCCTGTCCAACTGGTATGTGAAGGAGCTGGAATCTTTCTTGCCCCAGGTGACGATCACCCCGGCTCTGGTTCAGAATGAAATCCACCCCTACTATCAGGAGAATGATGTGATCCCCTATATCCAGGACCTTGGAATCGTGGTTCAGGGCTGGTATCCTCTGGGGGGCCGCGGCCATACGGCGGAGCTGCTGGGGGATGAGGTGATCTCCGGCATCGCCAAAGCCCACGGCGTATCCTCCGCCCAGGTAATTCTTCGCTGGAATCTCCAAAAGGGCGTGGTGGTCATCCCCGGCTCCAGCAATCCCGACCATATCAAGGAGAACACCGAATTGTACGGCTTCGAGCTGACCGATGCGGAAATGGCGCGGATCAACGCCCTTGACCGGAGCGAAAAGCACGACTGGTACTAAACAGAATCCTGCCTGTGACCGGCGGCGCACAGGCAGGGTAATTTTTTTGTAAAACAGGATGCATAGCTGTATGAAGCTGCAAGAAAAAGAGGTTTCCGCTTATAAAGCGGAACACCAGAATATAGCGGAGCGGCTGATGCGGGAAATGCCGCCATTCAAGGAGGCGGAGCAGCTTCTCGAACTGGTCCGGACGCATTTCTCCCTCGCCGTGCATGATACCCTGCATCCGAAAGTGATGATATTGGGCAGCGGTTTCCCGGAGAAATTGGTTTACGCTGGTACTGTCAAGAATAATGCGCAAAATAGTATGCAGGCTCTGGCAGAATAAAATCAGCCGGCAATAGAGGCATCCTCCAGGGCAGCCTCTAAGTGCTTCATATTCATGTACTTCTTGTTGCCCCACTGGGTGCCAGCT
>NZ_CAJTUX010000132.1 GCF_910579365.1 uncultured Oscillibacter sp. | reverse complement strand
GCATTGACAAAAAAGATGCAGGCAAAAATCCCGCACTTCGGTGCGGGATTTTTGCTACTAAAGACAGAAAACGGCGAAAGTTCAGAACAATATGATGTCATTTACAAAATAAGGAAGCGTAAAATAAAAATAACGAGCCGGAGATGCAAATCCGCCGGATTTGGGAGTTTTTAGGAATACGCATGACTCGAACTCTCCAGCATTCAAAACAACGAAAAGGCTGTCCACAGCCTGTCAATTTTAAGGCAGACCAGTGGACAGCTTTTTTCGTTCCCCTTATCTGTTCACTTTGGTGATTATGTTTGCTTTGTCTCTCAATCATTGTTGGTAATGGTGAATAGCTTTCTCTATGCTTTCCAGCTATACTTGCTTCACAATCATGCAAAGGGGGAAAACCGATGCCAGCCACAAAAAATCTCTGCGCGCAAATCAGCTTGGAACTGCATCAAAAAATCTCGGAGGCCAGAGAGGAATCTGGCCTGACCACCGCACAGTACATCACTGAGCTGCTCACCGAATACTTCAAAATGAAAGAAAACGGAGGGAACATCACCATGACGAACAACACTACCCGGACCCTGGCCTTCCAGATCTCAGAGGAACTTTTCCAGCGGATCAAGGCCCACCTGGAGCGCGAGAGCGCCCGCCTCGGCAGAAAGGTCACTCAGCGGGAGTTCGTCCTGGGCGTGATCGAAGGGGCCTTGAACATGGCCGAGCCGATGGACGTGGACGAGGGCTATGTCGGCCCCTGTGAGGCCCAGCCGGAGGGCGGCGACATCCAGCCCCAGGAGGAGGACAACCCCGCCGCGTTGGGCGCGTAACGGGCCGTGTGAGGCCAAAACAACCGAACAGCAGATGAGAAGCCCCCAGAGCATCCTGATTACCGGGATGCTTTGGGGGCTTCTTTTCGTTTCGCCAGAAGGAGGAGGTGAATCATTACGAAACAAAATGCAGCCTTACCAGCCTGATCCTGAATTTGCTTGTGCCCGGTCTGTATATCTATGGCGCTATTCAGATGAAGAATGGTTCCCAGGAATGATCGCCATAAAGGCAAGGCAAAGGAGTCCAGCGAGTTCCTCATCACCCTGTTCAGCAGCTTCTCCCAGGCGGAGAGCGAATCCATGAGCCTGAACATCATCCCAGGAATACAGCAGAGCATGAAAGAGGGCAATATCCCCTTCCAGTACAGCCGGACGCTGGGCTATCGCCGGGGGCCGAACGGCAAACCGGAGATTGACCCGGAGGAGGCCGAGACGGTGCGCCTGATCTACACCCGCTACCTGGAGGGCCGCAGCCTGGGGGATATCCAGAAGGAGCTGACGGAACGGGAGATTCCCACGGCGGAGGGCATCCAAGGCTGGTCGCGGCAGGTGATCCAGAACATCCTGACCAGCGAGAAGTACATCGGCGATGGCCTGCGGCAGAAAACCTACACCACCGGCCCCATTGGAAATAAGAAGGTGGTAAAAAACAACGGCGAACGGCCCATGTACTACACCCAGAACCACCACCCCGCCATCATCCCCAGGGACATCTTCTACCGGGTGAAGGAGGAGATGGCCCGCAGGGCCAGCAAGCGGAAGGTGATGCAGAAACGCGGCAAGACCGAGCAGGGCAAGTATTCCGCCAAGTATGCCCTCAGCGAGCTTCTGGTGTGTGGAGAGTGCGGTATGCCCTATAAGCGGGTGACATGGGCCAGAAACGGCAAAAAACGCATTGTCTGGAGATGTGTCTCCCGGCTGGAGTTCGGCACAAAATACTGCCACAACTCCCCTACACTGGACGAGGACAAGCTGCATCGGGCCATCGTTGCCGCCCTGAACGAATATGGCGCCATCCGGGCTGAGATCAAGTCCGATGTTCTGGAGCTGGCAGAGCTGGCCCAGAGCGGCGGCGAGGTGGGCGGTGTTAGCCTCCTGGACCTGCGGCAGAGGCTGGATGCCCTGTCTGCGGAGCAGGCGGTCCTGCTGGATAAAATTCTGGGAGATATGAAGAACTCGGAGCTGAATGCCCAGCTAAAGACCATTGTGGAGGAGAAACAGGATATCCTGAACCAGATGGGCGCTATGGAGCAGGACGAGGAACAGCGGAGCCTTCGGGAGTCCCGGAAACGGGAAATGGAGGAGTGGCTGGACCGCCAGCCCCTGTGCCTTACCGAATACGATGACGATCTCACCCGCAGGTTCGTGGAGCGGATCACCGTGGTGGACGCCGAAACCATCCAGGTCAAGATTCGGGACACAGACGTAGAGATCGAGCAGAAAATATGCTAAAATTGAAATAGAGGGCGAGGACATCATGGCCATATTTATCACAGGTGACACGCATGGCGATTTCAGGCGCTTCAAAAAAGAAGTTTTCTATGAGCAGGCAGAGCTGACCAAGAGAGACTGTGTGATCTGCTGCGGCGACTTCGGTGGGGTATGGGATGGCAGCGCTGAGGAACAGGGCCAATTGGACTGGCTGGAGAATAGGCCGTTTACCACCCTGTTTGTCTCCGGGAACCATGAGAACTTCGATCTACTGGCGAAGTATCCCACAGAGGAGTGGCACGGCGGCAAGGTGCAACGTATCCGGCCCTCGGTGATCCACCTGATGCAAGGGCCGGTCTACGACATCCAGGGAAAGACCTTCTTCACCATGGGCGGGGCCAGCAGCCACGACATACAAGACGGCATCTTGGAACCGGATGATCCCCTGTTTAAGAAAAAATGCAGACAACTGGATGCCAGGGGCGCGATGTACCGGGTGAACCACCTGTCCTGGTGGAAGGAGGAACTGCCCAGCGAGGAGGAGTATCAGACCGCACGGGCCAACCTGGGAAAGCACGGCTGGGAGGTGGACTACATCATCACCCACTGCTGCCCCTCCAGTGTGCAGGATGTATTCAGCGGCGGATTTTACCGGAAAGATGCCCTGACAGAATTTTTCGATGAGGTAAGCCAGCGGTGCCAATTCAAATACTGGTTTTTCGGACACTACCATGAGGACATGGTGGTAGAGAAGAAATATGTGATGCTCTATAAGCAGATCATCCGGCTGAAGCTGTGAGCAGAGAGAGGACACCAGGAATGGAGTGCTACCAGTTCCTGACGTCCTTGAACGACCCTACCCAATCTGAACAAATTGTTGTCAGTTGTTCAGATTAGGTAGGGTTATTCTTTGCCTGTATCCCTTGCGGTTTAAGGGGTAAAGGCTTTTTCAAATTCGGATACCACATGTCACTGACTAAGAGCAAAAAGTTCAAAATCAAAGTGCAAAACGTGTAAATGGAGGGATTCGAACCCTCTACAGACGCCACCTATGGGTGGGGCCTATGTTTTTCGATGCATAGCTGTATTCTCTTCCTTGGCATTACATTTAGTTTCTCAATGTGCATCTAAAAATTTGACAAGAAACAAATAAAAATTAAGGTATTGCAATTTGCAACCAGATGGTTTACAATATAAGAGACAAATAGAGCAATGCCATTAAGTTAACCAGATATTCCCAAGTAAAGCGCAAAAAAGCACTT
>NZ_CAJTUX010000131.1 GCF_910579365.1 uncultured Oscillibacter sp. | reverse complement strand
AGAACGAGGGCTATATCACGGACACGCAGATGAAAACCGTCTATGTGAAGCCCGGCGAAACAACCCTGGTGGAGTGGGAGAACACGCCTATCAGCGGACAGATTCAGATCACGAAGAAATCCGCTGACTATAACTCCACCAACGGCCTCCCCGCCGGAACGCTGCTGGAGGGCGCGGTCTTTGAAATCTACGACAAGGCCAGCAATCTCGTGGACACTATCCGCAGCGACAGCCGGGGTCTCGCCGTTTCCCGCCAGCTTCCCTTGGGCCGCTACACCATCCGCGAGGTGAAAGCGCCTTCCAATTACGGTGTGAACGAGACGCCCCTGACCGCCTATCTGGAGCATGAGGGCCAGATCGTCCGCTTCGAGGTCACCAACAAGAGCATGACCACTGGTGTGGCCATTACCAAAACCGGCCCTGCCGAGGCTATGGCTGGCCAGCCGGTCAACTACACCTTCTCCGGCATTGCCAACAGCTCCAATGTGCGCCTCGACAATTTCTACTGGCGAGACACCCTCCCCGCCGAGGTCCGGCTGGAGAAGATTGTCACCGGCACCTACAATTTCCCCGGCACCTATAAGATCACCTATCGGGTAAACGGCGGCGATCCCCAGACCCTGGCGGACAACCTCTCCACACAGAAGAACTACACCCTCGCCGCTTCCGCCACGGCCCTGGGCCTTGCCAGCAACGAGCGCGTCACCGAGATCATGTTCGTGTTTGGTCAGGCTCCCGGAGGCTTCGCTCAGGTAGAGAAGCCCATGCTGTACTGCAAGGCCGTGTCCAGCATTGCCGCCGACTCCTTTGTAAACAAAGCGGATGTGGGCGGCACCTACAATGGCGTATGGGTCCAGGCAGTCAGCCGCTGGGTGACCACTGTCTATGGCAAGAAGGTCCCCGCCACTCCGCTGCCCCGTACCGGCTATTGACTCCCAGCATTCTGGAGGTCCGCTGAAAAGCGGGCCTCCCATACATTATAAATAAATCACTTGTAAAGGAGCAAACAAACCATGCTGAAGATCACCGCAACCGGAAACCTGACCAACGACGTAGAGCTGAAGTCCCATGAGGATGGCAAGCCCTACGCCATCTTGCGGATCGCCTCGGACCGGCGCTACCGGGCCAGGGACGGTTCTCAGATCACCGACTTCGTCTCCATCAAGGTCCGGGGCCGTCTGGCAGAGCGCTGCGCCGCCTTCGCCTATAAGGGCTGCAAGCTGGCCGCCGCTGGAGACTTTGAAACCATCGCCTTTGACGACGATCCCTCCCGGCAGCCCGGTTTTCTTATCAAGGGCACGGAGGTGGAGTTCCTCTCCCCCAGGAAGGCAAACACCGCCGCCATGGCCGCCATGGCGAACCGGGAGGCCGCCTGCGGGATGCCTGAGAGCGAAGCCATTGCGTAATGCGGAACACAGGCGTCGAATATGGCAGCGCTGACCGGACGCCGGTAGTGCTGCCGGAGATGGCAGAACTGCTCCCCCCTCTCACGGGGGAGCAGCTTTCCGCCCTGGAGGCGGACCTGCTGAAAAACGGCTGTTACGCTCCCATTATTGTCAATGAGGACATGGTAATCGTCGACGGGCACAACCGCCAGAGCCTGTGCGTAAGGCACGGTATTCCGTATAAAATGGCGGTGTTCTCGTTTGAGGATCTGCTGGAGGCCAAGCGATGGGCCATTGAGAATCAGCGGGGCCGCCGCAATCTGGAGAAGTGGGAGCTGGGTAAAATTGCTTTGAAGCTGAAACCGGAGATCGAGGCGAAAGCTAAGGCCAATCAGTCTGCTGCGGGTGGGGATAAATTTGGAGAAAAACCGCTTTCGGCAACATTGCCGGAAGCGGTTTCTTCTGTAGATACCCGTAAAGAGCTGGCAGAAGCTGTTGGCCTGGGAGAGCGCACCATGGGCAAGGTCATGCAGATTGATGAACACGCCCCTGCCACCGTGAAGGAGGCCCTGGACAGCGGGGACCTGTCTGTGAACCAGGGCTACAACATCACCAAACAGGTCCAGGCGCTGCCGGAGGAGCAGCGTGAGGAGGCCGCCGCCCAGGCGGTGGAGCTTGCGAAAGCAAAAAAAGAAATCCAGGCCATCGACGCCGAGCCCTGCTCCATATCCATGGCATTGATGTGATTCCGGGACGTGGCGGAGATGTTCACCACCTCGCCGCCCAGGCCCTCGATGAGCGGCCCGTATTCCGACTCGGGGTCTATTACGATGATGTCGTCTTCTGTGGAGAGGGCAACCCCGGCGATTTCCTCCTTGGCGGTGAAGGATTTGCCGGAGCCGGAGACCCCCAGCACGAAGCCGTTTCCGTTCAGCAGCTCCTTCCGGTTAGCGACGATCAGGTTTTTGGAGATCACGTTCTGCCCATAGTAGACGCCGCCCTGGTCCCGAATTTCCTGGGCCTTGAAGGGCATCAGGACGGCCAGGGCCTCCGTGGTGAGGGTTCGCAGAGCGTCGATCCGCCGAAGGCCCAGGGGCAGGGCCGTCACCAGCCCGTCGGCCTGCTGCCAGTTCAGCGTGGCCAGCTGGCACAGGTGCTTCCTGGCGGCGGACTGTAAGGTTTCCGTGTCGCTGTCCAGTTCCTCCTTGCTGTCCGCCAGATGCACCAGCGTCACCACGGCGAACATCATCCGCTGGTCCCTCGTGGTGAGATCGTCCAGCATCTCCCTGGTTTCTTTTCTCTGCTGCTCCAGATCGTAGGGCACCACGGCGGAGAAATTGTTGTTGTTATTCTGCCGCCGCTGCCAGTTGGTGACATTGGTTTCCACGCCCAGGAGCCGGTTCTGCATCTCCCGGACGGCCTCGTCGGTGGGAACGGGAATCACGTCGATGGACAGCATCATGGTCCGGTTCAGGGCGGTCAGCTCGGAGATCATGCTGTCCTTGATGTAACTGGCGTACTCTTTGAGGAACAGCACCCGCCCAAACTTATTGCCCATGACGAAGTGGTCCTTCTTGAACTCCAGGCTATCCGGACAGATGGTATCCTTGAAGCTGTGGCCCTTCCGCATGAGGTCCCGAAGGTCCAGATGGTATTCCGCCTCCTCGCCGGTGCGGTAGAAGTCATGGAGGACCCGGAGCCGTTCCACGGCGTCCAGCTCCTCGCTGTGGGCGTCCAGGTGGCTGAGGCGGGTGGTCACGTCCGCCGTCACCCGGTCGAAGAAGGCGCGGGCCTCCTCGACATTCTTCCGGTGGACGGACAGCGTGACATACCGCTCCTGCACCACGCTGTTGGAGGAATCCGTCACCTTGTCCATGAGCATGGAATTGTACTCCGCCCGGTAGCCGTCGAGGTAATCGTCCTGGCGGGGGATGAGGATTTCCTGCTCAAAGTTCTGCCGGTTCAGCCGCTTATTGTTGATGGTGATCTTGGTGGTGGACCCCGTGTCCAGGGCGTTCAGCAGTTCTGAGTAGCCCAGGAACATGGAGGTCTTATCCTCCTTAGAGGCAATCGCATAGTTGATATCCGTGAAGCGGATGGTCTTGGAGAATTTGCTCCCGAACTGAAAAATCCCATCCGGCCAGAG
>NZ_CAJTUX010000130.1 GCF_910579365.1 uncultured Oscillibacter sp. | reverse complement strand
ACGAGATCGAGTAATGTGACTGGAGTTCAGACGTGTGCTCTTCCGATCTGGGCCCCGGAGGAGCTTCTGGAACCCCTCCGGGCCGCCGTGCCGGCTCTGCGGCCCCGGCTGACGCCCTATCACGCGGTGGGGACGGCGGCGGGGCTGCTGCTGACCATCCGGACGGACTGGACGGAGATCAATGGAACCCGCTATCCGGGACTGACGGCGGCGCTGTCCCCCTCGGCGCTGGGTACGGGCTATTCGGCGCTGTGGGGCGGCCCGGCGGGAAAGGGAGGAAGATATGGGAATCGTAAAGAAGCTGCGGCAGTGGCTGCAAGGCGCGCTGACCCGCCTGGGCCTCTGGCCGGAGGAGGGCGTTCACTACATTGGCGGGAGCGACACCCTGCCCCCGCCGCTGAACCGGGAGCGGGAGGCGGAGCTGCTCCGCAATCTGGACGAGGCGGCCCGGCAGGAGCTGATCGAGCATAACCTGCGGCTGGTGGTGTACATCGCCCGGCGCTTTGAGAACACGGGCATCAACATTGAGGACCTGATTTCCATCGGGACCATCGGGCTCATCAAGGCGGTGGGCACCTACCGGACGGACAAGAACATCAAGCTGGCCACCTACGCCTCCCGGTGCATTGAAAATGAGATTCTGATGTACCTCCGAAAGAACGCCAACCGGAAGGGGGAGGTCTCCTTCGACGAGCCGCTGAACACCGACTGGGACGGCAACGAGCTGTTGCTCTCCGACGTGCTGGGCACCGACGAGGACGTGGTCATGCGTCCCATTGAGGAGGATGTGGACCGCACCCTCCTGGCCCAGGCTATCAACACGCTCTCCCCCCGGGAGAAGGAGATCATCACCCTCCGCTTCGGCCTGGGCGGCGGGAAGGAGCAGACCCAAAAGGAGGTGGCGGACCGCCTGGGCATCTCCCAGTCCTACATCTCCCGGCTGGAGAAGCGGATCATCAGCCGTTTGAAGAAGGAAATCTTACGTCTGTCTTGACAATTGGAGACGGGTATATTATACTAGCGTCCATATAAACGCAAAGATGGGAAGCAGTACCCGGTTTGCCAAGGCCCAGAGAGGACGCGGTTGGTGAAAGCGTCCGCGAGGCGGCGGGGGAAGTCGTCCCGGAGCGGCGCGGCTGAACGGGGAGTAAGCCGCGACGGAGGCCCGCCGTTAGAGGGGAGACGAGTGTCCCGCAAGGGAAATTCAGGTGGTACCGCGGATTTGGATTCGCCCTGAGCCAATGGCTTGGGGCGGTTTTCTTTTGGAAGGACAGATGGTATTTCGGATTCGGGGGACCCTGACGGAGGAGGAACGGGCAGCCCCTGGCCCTGCCGAAGCGGGGCTTTGTCTGGAAGAAGCCCGGAACGCCCCCGCAAAAGCAGGCGTCCCCCAGGATGCACCGAAACGCCGGGTTGGTATTTTGGGTGATGGGTGTGCTGTCTTGGATTTGGGCGGCGCCCCCTGCGGGAATCCCGGCGCTGCTGTTTCATGGAGGACGGCGTATGGATTCATAACAGCAGGAGCAGCCGCCCTATGGCTATGAGAGCCTGGAGAGGCTGTGGAAGGACGCGGACCGCTTTTATCTGCTTCTCTCCCGCCGCGGGGGGTCTTATATTCTGAGCAAGGAGCGGTTTACCGCCGGAGCCCCGGAGGACCTGCCGGACTGGTGGGAGGAGCGGACGTGTAAGCCGGTGGAGCGGGTTTTGTGACAGGAGGAAAGCCGGTGGAGTTTCGGTTTGAGACAACATACGATCAAAAGGGATTGGCTGCTATGGCCCGGGCGCTGCGCAAGACCATTCGGAAAAAGCGCAGCCGGAGAAGCCATATATTTGGCTGGTGTATGGTGGCACTGGCGGTTCTGCTGATTGCCGCGCAGCGGATGCTGGGCGAACCGTGGACATTTCGGGACACCTTGAATTGCGGCGTTGGCGTGATATTGATGGCGATACTGGTTACCGAGGATCAGGTCAACGCCTTCTTCGCGAAAAAGAAAATGCTGCCGGGCACGTCGTCTGCAAAAAGTATTTTTGGGGAGGAAAGCTATACCTCGACCACAGAGGCCGCGGCGACGGAATTTCACTATGAGGCTGTTCGGCAGGCGTGCGAGACGGCGGATTACTTTGTGCTCCTGTTTAGCCGGCAGCATGGACAGATTTATGACAAAGCCACCCTGAGCGGCGGTACAGTCGAGGAGTTCCGGACCTTTATCACGGAAAAGACCGGAAAGCCGATTGCATATATCAAGTGAAAATTCGAGATTACAGAATAGGAGAATCATCATGAAAAAAGAACTGCCCAAGGTGTACGAGCCCCAACAGGTGGAGGGCCGCGTCTACGAGATGTGGGAGAAGGCCGGGTGCTTCAAGGGTGACCCGGACCGCTCCAAAAAGCCCTTCTCCATCGTCATGCCGCCCCCCAACGTCACGGGCCAGCTCCACATGGGCCACGCCCTGGACTGCACCCTCCAGGACATCCTCACCCGCTTCAAGCGGATGCAGGGCTATTCCACCCTGTGGCTTCCCGGCGTGGACCACGCGGGCATCTCCACCCAGGTGAAGGTGGAGGAGGAGCTGCGCACCAAGGAGGGCCTGAGCCGCTACGACCTGGGCCGGGAGAAGTTCCTCCAGCGGGTCTGGAAGTGGAAGGAGGAGTACGGCGACCGCATCGTCAAGCAGCAGAAGAAAATGGGCGTGTCCTGCGACTGGTCCCGGTCCCGCTTCACCATGGACGAGGGCCTTTCCAAGGCCGTCCGGGAGACCTTCTGCGAGCTCTATGACAAGGGCCTTATCTACAAGGGCAGCCGCATCATCAACTGGTGCCCCCACTGCATCACCGCCCTGTCCGACGCCGAGGTGGAGTACCAGGACAAGCCCGGCCACCTCTGGTATATCCGCTATCCCCTCACCGACGGGTCCGGCGATCTGGTGGTCGCCACCACCCGGCCGGAGACCATGATGGGCGACACCGGCGTTGCCGTGAACCCGGAGGACGAGCGGTTTAAGCACCTGGTGGGCAAGACCTGCATACTCCCCATCATGAACCGGGAGATTCCCATTGTGGCCGACGAGTACGTGGAGCTGGGCTTCGGCACCGGCGCGGTGAAGATGACCCCCGCCCATGACCCCAACGACTTTGAGGTGGGCCTCCGGCACAACTTGGAGACGGTTCGCGTCATCGCCGACAACGGCGCCATCAATGAAAACGGCGGACCCTACAGCGGCATGGACCGCTATGAGTGCCGCAAGGCTATCATCAAGGACCTGGAGGAGCAGGGGTATCTGGTGAAGACCGAGCCCTACAGCCACAACGTGGGCACCTGCTACCGCTGCCACAACGACGTGGAGCCCCTGATCTCCGCCCAGTGGTTTGTGAAGATGGAGCCCCTGGCCCAGGAGGCCCTCCGGGTCGTCCGGGAGGGCGAGGTGAAGTTCGTCCCCGAGCGGTTCAGCAAGACCTACACCAACTGGATGGAGAACGTCCACGACTGGTGCATCTCCCGCCAGCTCTGGTGGGGCCACCAGATTCCCGCCTGGTACTGCGGCGAGTGCGGACACATCAACGTCAGCCGGGTGGACCCCGCCAAGTGCGAGCAGTGCGGCTCCGCCCAGCTGACCCGGGACCCCGACGTGCTGGACACCTGGTTCTCCTCCGCCCTGTGGCCCTTCTCCACCCTGGGCT
>NZ_CAJTUX010000129.1 GCF_910579365.1 uncultured Oscillibacter sp. | reverse complement strand
ACGCCGCCATCCCCTGCCGGTAGAGGTCACGGGTCATTTCGTCCAGCACATCATAATCGTTGTAATAAAGGAAACTGGAATAGAACGAAAACGCCAAATCCTTAAACTGCCGCGCCAGCCAGTCATACCGCTCGGCATACTCCCGCTGAAAACTCATGCTCACCGCCTGGGGCGCGTCCTGCATGGTCAGGGCCAGCGCCATCATCGCCCTGTCGCCTGTCAAATTCCAGCGGGATTCCGTTCCCTTCTTCTGAATATCCAGCTTCTCAAAAGGGAAAAACAGCGCCAAGTAGTCTTGGGTCGGCATGGATTCCTCCCGGATAAAATGATTCTTCGGCAGATACACGGCCTCATAGTCCATGAAAGACGGCGTGGTGGGCAGGGCAGTCAGAAACCCCAGCAGCCCATAGCGGCTGACAAACCCCATAACTGCCTCCCGGACCTCAGCCTCTCCCTTGCGGTTCATCTGCAAAGCCCCTACATTCAGCGCGTTCAGCACCATCCGCTCCGCATCCTTCAGAGGATCGTAGACCTCCGGCTTCGCTCCCTTTGCCGGAGTGATATAAAAATTGCCGTCCCCGGCTTTCTTGTATTCATACTCACTGTATCTCACCCAAGGGGAGCTTGCCTTTTGAAACAGGTTCTTCATCCAATCCCTCCCGTTCTGTAATCTATATATTTCAAAATCATATTACCATCCGTCCTTGTCATCGTCAAGGACGGATTTTTTGTATTTCTCCAGGAAAATTTTCTCCCGCAGCATCAGGGACCGCCCGCTGCTGCCTTTTTCTGTTATATGCTCGAACAACTTCTTTTGCAGCCGTTTCAGCAGCCTTGCCCACTTCTTTCGGATATTCCGGTCCGTCTGGTTCAGTACAGCACCCAGTTCTGCGCTGCTATACCGCCGGAGGACTTTATAATAGAAAAGCTCCTTGTGATCTTCCTTCAACTCAAAGATCATCTTTGACAGAAAATCGTCTGCCAATAATTCGTGCATTTCATAAGGACAGTCAAAGATGATGTTGAGGAAATACCCGCTGCAAAGTTCCCGCCAAAAGGGACTGCAAAGAAAAGCCGGAAAAATGTTTCCTTCCTGCACAGCGCCGTACTCCAGCGGCACATCTCCACGCAAAATCTCATGGTCCCGTTCCCGCCGCTCCCGGTTTTCGTCCAGCTTGTCCCACCAAGCAACTACCTCATTAAACTCATTCTGTGTCCTGGCGGCTTCTTCCAGACGGGTCAGGGCCTCCCGCCGTAGCTCACGTTTCAGCTTCTTCTTTTTCGGAGGGTCCTTCGATTCCGAGGACTGCCGCCGTGACCGTTCATCTTGCCTGAGCTGGATTTTCAAAGCCTGTTCCCGCTCATCCTCCAACTCCGCCGCGATATGTTCCTCCTGCGAGAGTTCAAATTCCATGTCGTTATCCCCGTGATACACCGCCGGTCCACCCCCCTCCAAAAAAATATTTTCTTGGTTTTCTGAAAATGGTTCCGCCTGCCCCCCTGTTTTTCTCCTATTAGTGAAAGGGTAATCGAATTGCTGTTATATAGATTACTCTTGACGGCCTACCGTGAACGAAGAACGTGGTGAGCCTCTATTTTTTCACGGAACGAGGGAGAGCGCAAAACAATTACATCAAGCAGGAACATTCCACATTATAACACGGGTTGCGGCCTATCCGCAAGAAAGGAAGGTAACTATCAGTACAATTCAGAAAACCAGCGAGAACACCGCCGTCATGTACCGTCGTATCGGCTCCACCACCTACAAGGTGACGGTCCACTTCGATGAAGCCGAGCGGGAGACGATAACGGGCAAAATTGTGCGGTTGATTGGTAATGAGACTCTGGACAAAAGCCGGGAGTGTGGTATAATTGAGATGCCACAAATGAGCCGTCAGCCTGAAAGGAGCGCCCTATGAGCAGTGGGCAGACGGAGAAAATCACCGCATTATATGAGAGACTTAGCCGCGACGATGAGGCGGCAGGGGACAGCAATTCGATTGTGAATCAAAAAATGCTCTTGGAGAGCTATGCGGCCCAGCGCGGCTTTACAAATTGTGTCCACTACACGGACGACGGATGGTCCGGGGGCAATTTTGAGCGCCCGGATTGGAAGCGGCTGATTGCCGACATTGAGGCTGGGAAGGTCGGCTGTGTCATTGCCAAGGACATGAGCCGAATCGGACGCGACTATCTCCAAACTGGATTTTATACCGAGGTTCTCTTTCGAGAGAAGGGTGTCCGGTTCATCGCCATCGGCAATAGTGTGGACAGCGCGGACCGCAGTTTGGGAGAATTTGTGCCGTTCCTTAATATCGTAAATGAATGGTTTTTGCGGGATTGCAGCCGGAAACAGTGCGCGGCGTATCAGGCGCGGGGCAACGCTGGCAAGCCCACCACCAACCACGCCATCTACGGCTACCGGAAGGACCCGGAGGACAAGCACCACTGGCTGATCGATGAGGAGGCCGCTGCCGTTGTGCGGCGCATCTTTCATCTGAGCATGGAGGGACACGGCCCCCATGAGATTGCCAGCATCCTTCGGGATGATAGAATTGAGCGGCCCTCAGTCTATATGGGCAAGCGGGGGCAGGGAACGTAGCGGAACAGCTACGATGACAGCCGCCCCTACGATTGGAGCGGTACGTCTGTCTCGAATATCCTCGCCAAGCCGGAGTACATGGGACATACGGTCAATTTCCGTTCTTACAAGGAATCCTACAAGGATAAACACGCTATCAAGCGGCCCCCGGAGGAATGGACGGTTTTCGAGCATACCCATGAGGCCATTGTGGACCCGGAGACTTGGAAACTGGCACAGCAGGTCAGAAAGACCGTCCACCGTACCGACACCACCGGGGAGGCCAACCCGCTGACCGGCCTTCTTTACTGTGCCGACTGCGGCGCGAAGATGTATAATCACCGGGGACGGGCGCAGGCCAACAAAGAGAACAGGGGCAAAGACCCAGTAAGCGGACTCTATCCCTATGACCATTACGACTGCTCCACCTATGCGCTGACATTTCGCCACTACCATCAGGAGTGTTTCGGCCACTACATCAGCACCAAGGCGCTCCGGGCATTGATTCTGGATACGATCAGGACCGTCAGCGCCTATGCTATCACTAACGAGTCGGAGTTCATTGAGAAGGTCCGGGCGGCATCAGAAATCAGGCAGGCCCAGGCCGCGAAGGATTTGAAGCGGAAACTCAACAAGGACCGCAAACGGTCTGGTGAGTTGAATGGGCTGATAAAGAAACTCTATGAATCCTACGCCACCGAGAAGATTTCAGAAAAGCGGTTTGAACTGCTGTCCGGCGAATATGAACGGGAGCAGGAGGCGTTGGAGGAATCCATCACTAAGGCCCAAGCGGAGTTGGATGCTTTCGAGGCGGACACAACCAGGGTGGATCAGTTTCTTGCGCTGACGAAGAAGTATACCGACTTCTCGGTACTGACCACGCCGATGATTTATGAGTTCATAGACAAGATTCTAGTCCACGCGCCGGACCGCTCCACCGGGGATCGAACCCAGGAGGTAGACATCTACTTGAAGTTCATCGGCAAGTTTGATGTCCCTCTGCCGGAGCCGACAGCGGAGGAATTGGCCGAGATGGAGAAGCAGAGGAAACAGCGGGCTTATTACCGTGAGCGCAGTAAGCGGCAGCGGGAACGGGACAAGCAGAAG
>NZ_CAJTUX010000128.1 GCF_910579365.1 uncultured Oscillibacter sp. | reverse complement strand
GCCTTCAGCACATAGGCGATGATGACCGCGTAGCCCAGGGCGATGCACATGGACCCCGCCAGGGGCAGCCAGCCCAGAAGGCCCCCGGCCTTTCCCAGGCTCTTTTTCCGGGTGCCCCAGGCCATTTCATAGGCGCCCAGAGTCCCCGTCCGGGCCCGGCGGCCCACGGCGTACTCCGCGGAGAGGCCCACCGTGCCGAAGAGAATGATAAACACCAGATAGGCGATCAAAAAGGCGCCGCCGCCGTTGCTGCCCATCTTGGCGGGGAAGCCCCACACGTTGGCCATGCCCACGGCGGAGCCCACGGCCGACAACACGAACCCCCACTGGCTGCTGAACTGCCTCCTCTTCCCGTCTCCGCTCATATGCGCGCTCCTCCTTGTGTTTCCGTAATAAAAGGCGGGTCCTGACGGGCCCGTCGCTTTTGGTATTTGCGGTTTTAAAGTATTATAGCACAGCGTTTCACAAAAGGGAAGCATTTTCCAGCAAATCCGCAAAATTCCCTCCGGCGAACAGCGGTCCGCCGTATGGCGGACCGCTGTTGTGGCTTGCGGCTCACTGCGCCGCCGTTTCCCGTTCTTCCTGCACCAGCCGCTCCAGCTGCTCCACCGCCGTGACGATCATGTTGTCGCAGTGGGCGGTGACGCCCAGGCGCTGGGCGGCGGGGTTCTTTTCCGTGACGCCGGGCCGGGCCCGGAGCAGGTCCCCGCAGCGGCTGTGGCCAAACACCTCGTAAAACCTCTGGCGGAACTCCTTGGCCAGGCGGTAGATGTTCCGCTTGGCGGCCTGGTCTTCACCCTGGGCGTGGGGGAAGCAGAGGCTCAGAATCAGCACGCCGCCGCTGACCGCGCCGCAGACCTCCTCGTGACTGCCGCCTATGCCGCCGCCGAAGCCGCCCAGCAGCGGCATAACCTCCTCCGGCGTCCGGCCCGCCAGGTCCGCGCAGGCCCCCGCCACGGACTGGGCGCAGTTCCAGCCTTCCTTGTGATACTGATACGCCAAGGCACAGCGATCCATTGTCATCGTCTCCTCTCAAACATTCAAACGATCCGGCGGTTCGTCCCGCCGCGTCTTTTGGGAATTATAGCAAACTTCCGGGGAAATGGCAACCGGAAGCCGCCGGGAAAACCGCCCCGTTTTGAAGAAAAACGCGCCGCCCCGCCGTTATGGTGAAGGACGGCAATGCCGTCTCCCATTTGACCATTTGAAAGGAGCGGATTTCATGACGGCCTTTTCCCTGAAGTGGACGGCTCTGGTCCTGATGACTCTGGATCACATCGGATATTACTTCCCGGCGTCCCCGGTGTGGTTCCGCTGGCTGGGCCGGGGGGCCTATCCCCTGTTTCTCTTCTGCATGGCCCAGAGCTATGCCCACACCCGAAGCCGGAGGCGCTATCTCCTGCGCCTTTACATGATGAGCCTGTTCATGACGGCCCTGGGCCTGGTTCTGGACGCCTGGTTTCCCTCGGAGAACGGCTATGGCAATCACAACATCTTCCTGCCCCTTTTTTTGACGGGCCTTCTCATCAGCGTCGTGGAGCTGTTCCAGCGGGACCGGAAATGGGGCGGGCTGCTTCTGGGAGCCGTCGCCCTGGCGCAGGTGCTCTACGGGCTTCTGCCCTTCCTGCTGCCCTTTACCCGAGGCCTCAGCGGCGACGTGCTCACCGGCGCGGTCCCCAACCTGGCGGTGAACGAGTACGGCTTCGAGTTCATCGCCCTGGGCATGGCGCTGTACTTCCTCCGGGACCGGCGGGAGGCCCTGGCCGCCGTTTACCTGATCTTCTGCGTCTATCAGTTCAGCGCCGAGGCGCTGTATGGTTACGGCCCTGTCCAGTGGATGATGGTCCTGGCCCTGCCGCTGATGCTCCGGTACAACGGGGAGAAGGGGCCGGGATGGAAGTGGTTTTTCTACTTATACTATCCCGCTCATACCTGCCTGCTCTTCCTCCTGGCCCGCTCCTTCCTGGGATAAGATAAAACGGAGCGGCATAGCCGCTCCGTTTTCCGCGTCTTTTATTTTGCCTCGGCGGTGAAGAACACGAAGAAGGTGTCTCCCTCGCTGTTGTCGTCGAAGAGCTCCAGGTGGGAAATGGAGAAATCCTTCTCATCTGCGGGCACATCGAAGACCAGGGTGCCGGTGCGGGACTCGTTGACGCCCAGCTCATAGGTAGCGGGGAGCTGCTCGTCGCTCACGGTGTCCAGGTCGCTGCCGTCCTCGCCCTCGGTGATGGGCCAGGCGAACTCCTCGGTCTCGGAGCTGGCGGTCCACTGGCCCTGGAAGTCATCGTCATACATGGGCAGCGTCTCGTTGAAGGTGTTTTTCACCGTCATCTCCACCACCAGGACCTGCTTGCCCTCCGGAGCGGTGTGACCGTGATACTCGCTGGTGGTATAGGCGCTGTTCACGCTGAAATCCATAAAATAGGAATGTACCACATCGCCAATACGGGCCTCGGCATAGCCGTCCTCCGCCCGAACCTCGCCGCTGCCCGCGCCGGCGCTGTCGGAGCTGCCGCCGCCGGAATCTCCGCCGGAGTTTCCGCCGCAGGAGGCCAAGGCCAGCATGAGCAAAAGCGTCATCATCAAAGCAATCCATTTTTTCATCTCGAGGTTCCTCCATTCTGTTTACTCTCGTGGTTCCTTGAAAGCAGGACCAAGGAAGATCATACTACGAACCTCCCGCCAAGTCAATATTCACAAAGCTGAAAATAAGCTTAAAATTTTGTGGGACCGTTTCGCCCCTCCGGCGCATAGACTAAAGCAGCAAAGGGGGGGCGCGCATGGGGAAAACCGTGTACATCTATGGAGAGGCGGAGTCCTTTCCCAACTACCGGCGGGCCGTGGAGGCCGCGGGAGGCCGGGCGGTGTTCGGCCGGAAGCGGCGGTCCCTTTTGGGGGACGCGCTGCTTCTCCCCGGCGGCGGCGATCTGGAGCCCTGGCGCTATGGCCAGGCGAACGCCGCCTCCCGAAATCTGGACCCGGAGCGGGACGAGGCGGAGCTGGCCCTGCTCCAGGACTTCACCGCCGCCGGGAAGCCGGTGCTGGGCATCTGCCGGGGCCTTCAGACCGTCAACGTCTTCTTCGGCGGAACGCTGGCGCAGGACATTCCCGGCCACGGCGCCCGCGGCGGCGCCGACGGCCTCCATCCGGTCCGGCGGGCCCCCGGCGCCCCCATGCCGCTGTCCGGCGGGTGGGTGAACAGCGCCCACCATCAGGCGGCGGACCGGCTGGGCTCCGGCCTTCGGGCGGTCCAGTGGGCGGAGGACGGCGTGGTGGAGGCGCTGGTCCACCGGCGTCTTCCGGTGTGGGCGGTCCAGTGGCATCCCGAGCGGCTGGAGGGCAGTCCGGCGGGGCGGATTTTGTTCCGGGCGTTTCTGGCCTTGGGGGAATGAGAAAAATTTCCGGAAAAACCGCAAAGACCGCTTGACAGATATGCGGTTTCATGTTATGATGTCCAAGCTGACGATTTCCAGGGAGGGCATATGCAGGTGTAGCACAATGGTCAGGGCACCAGCCTTCCAAGCTGGGGATGCGAGTTCGATTCTCGTCACCTGCTCCATCCAAATTCGCGCCAGTAGCTCAGCCGGATAGAGCAACTGCCTTCTAAGCAGTAGGCCAGGGGTTCGAGTCCCTTCTGGCGTGCCAGGCTCTCCTTTGGGCGTTCGTCAAACGCAGTCAGACGGTTATATGTGGTGGGTGTAGCTCAGTTGGTTAGAGCACCGGATTGTGGTTCCGGGTGTCG
>NZ_CAJTUX010000127.1 GCF_910579365.1 uncultured Oscillibacter sp. | reverse complement strand
AGAAGAAGACATCCGCAAAGAAAGGAACCGCCGCTAAGAAGAAGTCGGCGGAGTGATGAATGCTCATGACATCGATTACGACAAAAGAACTGGAAGAAGCCCTGTCCGCCAAGTTGATGACCAATTTCGGCAAAGCCGCCGATGAGGCCACCGACGGTGAGATGATGCGGGCCAGCGCCCTGGTCCTGCGGGACATGATGGCCCTGCGGGAAGTGGAAACCCGGAAGCGCACCCGTCAGAACAAAAAAAAGCAGGTCCATTATCTGTCCATGGAATTTCTCATGGGCCGGAGCCTGATGAAGAACGCCTACAACCTGGGGCTGCTGCCTCAGCTGAAAGAGGCGCTGGAGCACCTGGGCTTCAAGGCCGGGGACATCTTTGAGATGGAGCCCGACGCCGCCCTGGGCAACGGCGGACTGGGACGTCTGGCCGCCTGTTATCTGGACTCCATGACCACTCTGGAGATTCCCGCCACCGGATACTCCATCTGCTACGAGCTGGGTCTTTTTAAGCAGAAAATTGTGGAGGGCCAGCAGGTGGAACTCCCCGACCACTGGAAGGACCTGGGGGCGGCCTGGCTGCTGCCCAAGCCCGCCGAGGCCCAGCAGGTCTCCTTCGGCGGTACCGTTCGGGAATTCTGGGCCGACGGACACCTCCACATTGTCAATGAGAACGCCACCACCGTGCAGGCGGTGCCCTATGACATGGAGATCGCCGGCTACAATACGGATCATGTGAACGTCCTCCGCCTGTGGGACCCCCGCCCCACCAAGGCCATCGACATGAGCCTCTTTGGCCAGGGCGAGTATCTGAAGGCTTCGGAGGAGGAGACCATGGCCGAGACCATCGCCAAGGTTCTCTATCCCGAGGATAACCACATTGAGGGCAAGTCCCTCCGCCTCAAGCAGCAATATTTCTTCGTCTCCGCGACCATCCAGTCCATCACCGCCAAGCATCTGGATACTTACGGGACGCTGAAAAACTTCCATGAGAAGAACGTCATTCAGATCAATGACACCCACCCCACTCTGGTCATTCCGGAGCTGATGCGCATTTTCATTGACGATACCGGCATGAATTGGGACGACGCCTGGTATATCACCACGCACTCCGTGGCCTACACCAACCACACCGTTCTGGCGGAGGCCCTGGAGCGCTGGCCCCAGACTCTGATGGAGCGCCGCCTGCCCCGTATCTGGCAGATCATCCAGGAGATTTCCAACCGCTGGCAAAAGCACGTGGAGCAATTCTACCACGACCCCGCCAAGACGAAGAAGATGGCCATTATCTGGGACGGCGAGGTCCGCATGGCCAACCTCTGCATCGCCGGCGGCATGGCCGTCAACGGCGTCAGCGCCCTCCACTCCGACATTCTGCGCAACGACGTCTTCAAGGACGCCTGCGACATGGAGCCCAAAAAATTCCAGAATGTCACCAACGGCATTGACCACCGCCGCTGGCTCAGCGAAATCAACCCCGGACTGGACGGTCTCATCAAGGACCTCACCGGCGGCGACGCCTACCTCTCCGACGCCTCCGTTCTCCAGAAGCTGGACGCCTTTGCAGACGACGCGTCCGTGCTGGAGCGTCTGGCTCAGATCAAGCGCCAGAACAAGGAGGCCTTCGCCGTCCACGCCAAACGGAGCCGGGGCGTCATCCTGAACCCCGACGCTATTTTCGACGTGCAGGTGAAGCGGCTCCACGAATATAAGCGGCAGCTTCTCAACGCGCTGCATATCATCGCGCTCTATCAGCAGCTCCAGGACAATCCCAACGCCATTGTCCAGCCCCACACCTTCCTCTTCGGCGCGAAGGCCGCCCCGGGCTACGAAGTGGCAAAGCGGATTATCCGCCTCATCAACTCTCTGGCGGACCAGATTGCCCACGATCCCATCTGCAAGGATAAGCTGCAAGTGGTCTTCCTGGAGAACTACCGGGTCTCCCTGGCGGAGGTTCTGATGCCCGCCAGCGAGGTGAGCCAGCAGATTTCCACCGCCGGCAAGGAGGCCAGCGGCACCGGCAACATGAAGTTCATGATGAACGGCGCGCTGACCATCGGCACTCTGGACGGAGCCAATGTGGAGATGCACGAGGTGCTGGGCGACGAGAACATGTTCCTCTTCGGCCTGCATGCCGACGAAGTGGCGTCCTTGAAGCGGGAGGGCTATGTGCCCCAGCGCTGGTACAACCGGGACGAACGCCTTCGCCGGGCCATGGACGCTCTGCGCACCGGCTTCCGGGACGGCGTCCGGTATGACGATCTCTATCAGCGCCTGCTGCTGGGCCTGGGCGGAAGCCCCGCCGACGAGTACCTGCTCCTGGCGGACTTCGAGTCCTACTGCAACGCGGAAAAGCGTATGGTGGAAACCTATGCCGATCCCCTCAAGTGGAACCGCATGAGCCTGCACAACATTGCCCGCAGCGGCATCTTTGCCGCCGACCGGGCCATTGCCCAGTACGCGGACAACATCTGGCACGTGCCACACAAGTGACTCCCCCTCGTTTTCGAAAGAACCGAGAGCACGCCGCCCCGCCGCTTTGGCTCCCATAGCCGCCGAAGCGGCGGCAGCCCAAGGCACAAAAAGGGACGTATCCAAATTGGATACGTCCCTTTCGTCTGCGGTTTACCGAATGGCTTTGGTGTCAACCTCTTCTTTCAGCTTTGCGGCAAAGTCCTCCAGGCTCATGGCCCCCAGATCCTCGCCGGAGCGGGTGCGGACGGAGACGGTCTGATTCTCCACGTCCCGGTCTCCCACCACCAGCATGTAGGGCGTCTTCTCCAGGGTGGCCTCCCGAATTTTTTTGCCAATCTTCTCATTGCGCACATCCGTCTCCACCCGGAAGCCCAGCTTGCCCAGGGCGGCGGCTGTATCGGCGGCATAGGCGTCCACCCGGTCGGTGACGGTGAGGACCTTCACCTGTACAGGGCTCAGCCAGACCGGGAACGCCCCGGCGAAATGCTCGGTAATGACGCCGATGAAGCGCTCGATGGAGCCCAGGAGGGCCCGGTGAATCATAATGGGGCGATGCTTCTGGCCGTCCTCTCCGGTATACTCCAGCTCAAAGCGCTCGGGCATCTGCATGTCCAGCTGAATGGTGCCGCACTGCCAGGTCCGGCCCAGAGAGTCGGACAGGTGGAAATCCAGCTTGGGACCGTAGAACGCGCCGTCCCCGGCATTGATGATAAAGTCCTTTCCCACCTCTGTGATGGCGGCCTGAAGCGTATCTTCGGCAAATTTCCAGACAGCCTCGTCCCCCATATGATCCTCCGGCATGGTGGAAAGCTCAATCTGGTAGGTCAGTCCGAAGGTGGAATAGATTTCATCAAAAATACGGACGGTATTTTTGATCTCGTCCTTCATCTGCTCCGGCGTCATGAAAATATGGGCGTCGTCCTGGGTAAAGCAGCGGACGCGGAACAGGCCATGCAGCGCGCCGGACATCTCATGCCGGTGAACAAGGCCCAGCTCCGCCATGCGAAGAGGCAGATCCCGATAGCTGTGGGGCTCATTCTTATACACCAGCATCCCGCCGGGGCAGTTCATCGGTTTGATGGCATAGTCCCCTTCGTCAATGACCGTGGTGTACATATTGTCTTTATAATGATCCCAGTGTCCGGACCGATGCCAGAGCTCCTGGTTCAGGATGATGGGCGTCGAAATCTCCACATAGCCATAGCGCTTGTGGACCTGCCGCCAGTAGTCCAGCAGGGTGTTTTTCAGCACCATGCCCTTGGGCAGGAAGAAGGGGAACCCCGGACCCTCGTCGGCCATCATGAAGAGGCCCTGCTCCTTGCCCAGTTTCCGGTGGTCCCGCTTCTTGGCCTCCTCGATCCGCTGGAGGTAGGCGTCCAGCTCGTCCTTCTTCGGGAAGGCAATGCCATAGATGCGCTGGAGGGTCTCCCGGTTGG
>NZ_CAJTUX010000126.1 GCF_910579365.1 uncultured Oscillibacter sp. | reverse complement strand
AGTTCCGTGAAACGCTCGTCCGATATGCGCCCGGTCACGCTGTCCTCATACAGCCTCTCGAAAAGCCCGTCCAGCTCTTTGTCCCTCGCCAGAAGCCCATCCAGCTCCCGCTGCTTCCTGGCCCGCTCATTCTCCGTCACTTTTGCGGAGCGGCCCATCATGGCCTTGATGAAATCGTCCTCGTCCTCGTTGGCGAAGCAGGCCAGCCGGTTCACCCCATACAGCACCACCCGCTCCAGAAATTCCAGCCGGATATAGTGAGTTTTGGAGCACTTGCGGAGGCCGGAATTGTGGTTTTGACAGCTAAAGAATTTGATGCCGTCCCGCCTTTGGCTCCGTTCGACAGATTTTGCATGGTAAAGTCCAGTTCATCCGCTAAACTGGCGCCGTCTCCGGCATATCCTTCGCCGCTAGTTCGGCTTTCAATCAGATTGAAAGTACCATCCCCATAAAAAGACAGCGGGCCAATATGTTGGTACAATATGCAATGGTCTGGCGGATCATCTCAGCGGCGTTCATTTCCTCCATAATGTTTTGGTGCTTGCGGCTATCATAATAATGTATCGGAAGCTGGGCCGCAGGGTCCGGCTCCCTCTGCTCTTTCCTTCTCTTCGAATGCGGAATCCTGTTGCTTTCCGGCTAAAAGTGTGATATAACAGCAGAGGGAAAAACCGGTGAAAATCATTGCAATGGAGGACAGTCTATGAACAACAACATTCGTCCCGCGGACATGAAGCGGATCAACACTCCCGAGCTGGCAGAGGCGTTCATCGCCGAGCAGGTGTCCCAGGTCCAGGCCCAGGTGGGCGATAAAAAAGTGCTGCTGGCTCTCTCCGGCGGCGTGGACTCCTCGGTGGTGGCGGCGCTGCTCATCAAGGCCATCGGCAAACAGTTGGTCTGCGTTCATGTGAACCACGGTCTTATGCGCAAGGGCGAAAGTGAGCAGGTCCTCTCGGTCTTCCGGGACCAGATGGACGCCAATCTCATTTATGTGGACGCTACGGACCGTTTTCTGGACCTCCTGGCCGGTGTGGACGAGCCGGAGCAAAAGCGAAAGATCATCGGCGGCGAGTTTATCAAGGTCTTTGACGAGGAGGCCCGAAAGCTGGAGGGCATCTCCTTCCTGGCCCAAGGGACCATCTACCCCGATATTCTGGAGAGCGACGGCGTGAAGGCCCACCACAACGTGGGCGGCCTGCCGGAGGATATGGATTTTGAGCTGGTGGAGCCGGTGCGGCTGCTGTATAAGGACGAAGTACGCGTCGTCGGCCGGGCTCTGGGTCTGCCGGTCTCTATGGTAGAGCGTCAGCCCTTCCCCGGGCCGGGCCTGGGCGTGCGGTGCCTGGGGGCTATTACAAGGGACCGCTTGGCGGCCCTGCGGGAGGCCGACGCCATCTTGCGGGAGGAGTTCGGCAAGGCAGGGCTGGCGGATCAGGTGTGGCAGTTCTTTGCCGTAGTGCCGGACTTCCGGTCCACCGGCGTGCGGGACGGCAAGCGGGCCTTTGACTGGCCGGTGATCATCCGGGCAGTCAATACCGTGGATGCCATGACGGCTACGGTGCCGGAGATTTCCTGGACGGTGCTGCAAACCATTACCGGACGGATTCTGGCAGAGGTGCCGGGCGTATGCCGGGTGCTGTATGATTTGACGCCGAAGCCGGTGGGGACGATTGAGTGGGAATGATTTCAGAGGGCTGGAAAGTCTTGATATGACTGGGTTTTATAAGGCTTAACCCCCTTCTATGGCAACGATTTGGCAACATTTTTTTCATTATCCATAGGAAAAGAGCTAACTGGTTTTGATTGGGCCAGTTAGCTCTTTTTGTGTTCTCATATCATTCCAAAGTGGGTAAAGGCATCCTTGATGTACTCCATCTTCTCTGATGGACAAGGCTTCTCTCGATTATCAGGTGAGATTCTGTACGGTATATGCGCTCAGACCGTGGCGTATTCGCCGTCCCAGATGACCTTGCGGAACTTCAGGGGGTCGGTGTTGCCCTCGGTGGAGAACATCAGTACCTGGCTGTAGCGGTCCAGACCGATGGCGTCCCGAAGCTCTTTATACTCGTCGGTTTCCATCAGGGCGGCGATCAGACCCATGCCCACCGCGCCGCTTTCACCGGAGATGACCTTGGGGTCGCCCTTTACGGGAACTGCCAGCATCCGCATGCCCCGGGCGCTGACCCAGTCGGGACAGGAGACGAAGGCGGCCGCGTGGTTGCGCAGGATGTCCCAGGAGATGATGTTGGGCTCGCCGCAGGCCAGACCCGCCATGATGGTTTGCAGGTCGCCGTCCACCACTCGGGGAGAACCGTCCCCGGCCAGGGCGCCCTGATACAGGCAGTCCGCCGCCTGGGCCTCCATAACGATGAATTTGGGGGGATCGTGGGGGAACAGGTTGGTGTAGTAGCCCACCACGGCTCCGGCCAGACTGCCCACGCCGGCTTGAATGAAAACGTGGGTGGGGCGGTTCGTGCCGATCTGGCGGAGCTGCTCGGCGGACTCGCTGGCCATGGTGCCGTAGCCCTGCATGATCCAGGTGGGAATTTCCTCATAGCCCTCCCAGGCAGTATCCTGGACGATGACGCCGTGCTCCGTCTGCTCCGCCTCGGCGGCGGCCATGCGGACGCAGTCGTCGTAGTTGACCTCCTCAATGGTCACCTGGGCGCCTTCTTTGGCGATGTTGTCAAAGCGGGGCTGGCTGCTGCCCTTGGGCATATGGACCACGGCCTTCTGGCCCAGTTTGTTGGCGGCCCAGGCCACGCCCCGGCCATGATTGCCGTCGGTGGCGGTGAAGAAGGTGGCCTGTCCGAACTCCCGGCGGAAAGCCTCGCTGGTCAGGTATTCATACGTCATCTCGGACACGTCCCGGTCCATCTCCTTGGCAATGTACCGGCCCATGGCGAAGGAGCCGCCCAGCACTTTGAAGGCGTTGAGCCCGAAACGGCGCGCCTCATTTTTCACGTACAGGCCGCCAAGCCCCAGGTACTTGGCCATTCCGTCCAGCTGGTCCAGGGGAGTGATGGAGTACTGGGGAAAGCTGCTGTGGAAGAAGCGGGCTTTCGCCACATTGGACAGGGACATGATGGAAAGCTGCTTGTCATCGCTCTTGGGCATGCGGTTCAGGGTCCACTTGATAGCCTCTTTCATGGTGCGGTCGCCTCCAAAAATAATATGTCGATCAGAAAAATTTTGAGCTCATGCCTGTATCATAACACAGAAAACAGAAAATGCAAGAGGGAATCTAAAAAATTTTTAGGTAAACTAAAAAAATGGAAGAGCGCACAAAACAACCCGCTGTTTTTTGTTGGAGCACGGCTGTGCGCCGGTCGGGAAGCGAAGAAGAAAGCGGCGGGTTCAGACGTTGAAAACAGCGGCTTGAAAAAGGGGAAGAGTTATAAAATTGTATAAAATTTAACGAATATTTTGTATGAACTGTAAAAAAGAAAAAAAGAGGGGAGCGGCGGTGAAATTGTACTTGATAATTCCGGCGAAGGACCCTATAATAAAGATTGTGAGCAAATTAGCAATGTCGGAATTTGCTTACTTTTCCCGGGTTTCAAAACGCCTGAGGGCATTGTAAACAGGACCAATCCTACAATAATGAATAACAGGAGGAACAATCATGAAGGTAGCTATTTTTGGCGCGGGCACGATGGGCAGCGGAATCGCTCAGGTTTTCGCGGCGAAGGGCCACACCGCTCTGATGTACGCCAGCTCTGTGGCGTCCGCTCAGAAGCACAAGGACAAGCTGGCCGCCTCTCTTCAAAAGCGCGTGGACAAGGGCCGGATGGAGCAGGCCGCCGCCGATGCGCTGATGGCCAACGTGCTGGTGGAGGAGAAGTCCGCCTGCGCCGACGCCGACCTCATCATTGAGTGCGTCAAGGAAGACATGGCCACCAAGAAGGCTCTTCTTGGCGAGCTGGACGCCATGTGCAAGCCCGAGGCCATCTTCGCCTCCAACACCTCCTCTTTGTCCATCACGGAGATGGCCAACGGACTGAATCATCCCGTGATCGGCATGCACTTCTTCAACCCCGTTCCCAGCATGAAGCTGGTGGAGATCATCCGGGGCGC
>NZ_CAJTUX010000125.1 GCF_910579365.1 uncultured Oscillibacter sp. | reverse complement strand
GCAACAAGAAGTACATGAATATGAAGCACTTAGAGGCTACCCTGGAGGATGCCTCGATTGCTGGCTGATTTTATTCTGCCAGAGCCTGCAAATTATTTTGCGCATTATTCTTGACAGTACCTCTTTAGTGGTCTGGGATTTTTACCATATTAGAAAAAATGTGTGTCTTTGGCTTGACATTTGGGTGACGCAAATCGTGGAAGCGGATGCTTGGGAGACCACAGGGCTGAGTCCGGCAGGGGTAGAGTACCGGAAGGTTTACAACCGCCTGAAGGCGAAAAAGCAGAGGGGAAAAATCAGTAGGGATGAGTGGAACGCCACCGTCTCCCAAGCACAGAAAGTATTGGATATGGCGGAGAACTATCAGATGAGGAAGTGAGGAGGCGATTCGCTGCCTTTTGACCGGAGCTTTATTTCCTTGTTTTCTGCATATCAATTTCTGCACAGGATATGTGCCTTTTTAGGAAATGTTTGGCGTTTCCCCGGAACCTCCGCTTTCCGCTTCCCACTCGCTTTTCAACAGACGCAGAAACTCCTTGGAAGCCTTGGAGAAAACCTGATACTTTTTCCACACGATACAAAGCCCAGCCTCCAAGGTGGGAGATAGCGGGCGGAAGCAAAGTTCGCTGTCCCCGGTGGTGTTGATGATTTTATCCAGTGCAATGGCATAACCGATTCCTTTTTTCACAAACAGGGACGCATTGAAGATCAAGTCATAGGTCATGACAATATTCAGTTTACTGACATCTCTTTGCAGCCATGCCATCATATCGCCGCTGATGGTGGCTTGATGAGATACGATCAACGGCTTGTCCCATAAGTCCTGGGCGCATATCGTTTCTTTCTCTGCCAGTGGACTGTCTTTCCGCATGAGAACACCCCAAATGTCGCTGATGGGAAGCCGCATATGCTCGTATTTACTCACGTCTACCGGTCCCACCAGAAGCCCAAAATCAATCAGGCCCTTGTCCAGCTTCTCCATCACAATTTCCGCATCGCCGCTATAAATGTGATAATGGATCAGCGGGTATTTCTCCTGCAATTTTCCGGCTGTTTGGGCGAACAGAGAGATCGCGTCCGTTTCTCCTCCGCCGATGTAAACTTCCCCGTTGATATTGTCACCTGAGCTGGCCAGCTCTGCCTTGGTTTTTTCCATCAGGTCAACCAATTCTTCCGCACGCTTACGGAGCAGCATTCCATCCTCCGTAAGCGTGACTTTTTTACTGCCGCGAATCAGCAGTTGTTTCCCTAATTCGTCCTCCAGGTCTTTTAGCTGCCTGGAAAGCGGAGGCTGTGTCATTCGCAGAGTTTCCGCCGCTCTGGTAATGCTTTCCTCTCGCGCTACTGTAAGAAAATATTGCAAAACCCGTATATCCATAGGAACACCTCTCTTTTGTTTCTGCGCCTGATTATAGCCGGAAACCGCATACCTTTCAAGTATGCAGTTATATTCTTTATATGTATTTGATATTTCGTGAGTTTGCCTATATAATCACAGCGTAAGGAGGCAGGGCCATGATAGAGCGAACGAAGCAGGAACAGGCGGTTGTCGCCAATCTTGCAGATGCCGGATGTGACAATGCGCAGATCGAACAGTTTATGGACTTTCTGAAACCCGGCAGGAAAGAAGCGGGGCTGTCTCTGCTTGCAAAACACCGCCGTTTTCTGCTGGACTGCTGCCATGCGGATCAGAAAAAAATCGACTGCCTGGACTATCTGATCTACAAAATGAATCAAAATCAGTAAGGAGAACTTGACCATGGAAAACAAAGATACACGCACATTCAAAATTGACCCCAGCATCGAAATGAAGCCGGTCCGTTTCAAGAACCGCTTTGGCATCGAGCTGGCAGGCCACCTCTATCTGCCGGAGAATTACGAGGCGCAGAAAAACGCGGCCATCGTTGTGGCCGGTCCCTTCGGTGCGGTGAAGGAGCAGGCGTCGGGCCTCTATGCCCAGCAGTTCGCCTCCATGGGCTTCGTGTCTCTGGCCTTTGATCCGTCCTTCGGCGGTGAGAGCGGCGGCGAGGTCCGCAACACCGCCTCTCCGGACCTCTTCACCGAGGATTACAGCGCCGCCGTGGACTGCATCGGCCTGCTGGACTATGTGGACCGTGATCGGATTGGGGCGGTAGGCATCTGCGGATTGTCCGGCATGGCCATCACCGCCGCCGGGACTGACACCCGAATCAAGGCGGTGGCCACCCTCTCCATGTACGATATGTCCCGTGATATGAGCCGGGGCCACATGGACTACTACACCGAGGAACAGCGCATGAAGATCAAGCAATACCTCAGTGAACAGCGGTGGCGGGACGCCGGGAGCGGCACCTATGCCTTAGGCAACCATGAGATCGGATTTGACGAGGCTGGCAATCCGCTGACCGCCGCCATGGAGGTCCCGGAGGAACTGCCGGAGGGCGCTGATCCCGCTTTCGCCGCCTTCTTCCAGTATTACGCAAAGCGCGCCCGCCACCCCCGCGCAGTCAACTTTGTGTCCTCCTGGACGGCTACCATGCCGGTGTCCTTCTGGAACTTCCCACTGATGACCAATATCAAGGAGGTTTCTCCCAGACCTATTCTGCTGGTCGCTGGCGAAAACGCCCACTCCCGATACTACTCCGAGGACGCTTACGCCGCCGCCCAGGAGCCGAAGGAGCTGGTGATTGTCCCCGGTGCGGACCACGTTGATCTCTATGACAACTTCGATAAGATTCCCTTTGATAAGCTGGAAGCCTTTTTCAAGAACAATCTGTAATCTGGTAAAACAACAGGAGAAATTCGTCATGAATACAATGCCTAAAATCGCGCTGGGTGCGTGGTCCTGGGGAGCCGGAGCTGCTGGCGGAGATCAGGTGTTTGGAAACCATCTCTTTGAGGACGATCTGCGTCCGGTGTTTGACAAGGCGCTGGAGCGCGGCCTGACCTTGTGGGATACCGCCGCCGTCTACGGCGAGGGAACCTCCGAGCGCATCCTGGGCAATTTTGTTAAGGATGTGTCTCGTGAGATGGTGTCTCTCTCCACCAAGTTCACCCCGCAGATCGCCAGCGATTCCCCGGAGGCCATGCAGGAGATGCTGGACGGCAGCAAGGCCCGCCTTCATGCGGATGTGATAGACGTGTACTGGATTCACAACCCCATGGATGTGGAGAAGTGGACCCCCAAGCTGATCCCTCTGGCGCAGAGCGGACAGATCAAGACCATCGGCGTGTCCAACCACAATCTGGCGGAGATCAAGCGGGCCAATGAGATTTTGGGCGCTGCCGGTCTGAAAGTCTCCGCCGTTCAGAACCACTTCTCCCTGCTGCACCGCTCCTCCGAGCGGGCCGGGATTCTGGACTACTGCAAGGAAAACGGCATCACCTTCTACGCCTACATGGTGCTGGAGCAGGGGGCGCTGTCCGGCAGGTACGATACCGCCCATCCCTTCCCGGAGGGCAGCGACCGTGCCAGATGCTACGGTCCCGTCCTGCCGCAGCTGGAAAAGCTGATGGAAAAAATGCGGCAGACCGGCGGCAAATATGACGTCTCTCCCGCGCAGGTCGCCACCGCTTGGGCGATTGCCAAGGGAACCCTGCCCATCATCGGCGTGACGAAGGTGGAGCAGGTGGAAGCCGCCGCGAAGGCTGCGGAGATCGTTCTGACGGCGGAGGAAGTCTCTGAGCTGGAAACCCTGGGCGACGCCGCCAACATCAATACGCTGCGGGAGTGGGAGAAGGAGATGTGAGCATGAAAGTTTTGCTGTTAAACGGCAGCACCCGCAGGGACGGCTGCACATACCTTGCCCTCTCGGAAGCGGCAAAGGCGCTGAATGCCGAGGGCGTGGAAACGGAGATCGTCCAGATGGGCGGCGGTCCTGTCCGGGACTGCGTTGGCTGCAACAGCTGTGCCGGGAAGGGCCAGTGCGTCTTTGGCGATGACATGGTCAACGAGGTGATTGCCAAAGCGAAAGAAGCGGACGGCTTCGTGTTTGGCTCTCCGGTCTGCTACGCCCACCCCAGCGGACAGATTCTGTCCCTGCTGGACCGGGTCTTTTAGAAGCTGTACCAATAGGCTAAAACCGCTTGAGTAAAGTGCTGAAAGCAGC
>NZ_CAJTUX010000124.1 GCF_910579365.1 uncultured Oscillibacter sp. | reverse complement strand
CGGCGACACCGCCCAGGTGGGCCCCCAGATCGCGGAGAAGCTGAACCTGCCCCAGGTGACCTACGTCACCGCCATCGACTTCCAGGGCGGCGTGCTCACCGTGCGGCGGGAGCTGGAGGACGGGTACATGACCATCAAGGTGCAGACCCCCTGCGTGCTCACCTGCATCAAGGAGCTGAACACCCCCCGGTACATGAGCGTGCCCGGGGTGATGGAGTGCTACTCCAAGCCCTACGCCGTGTGGGACTACGAGGCGTTGAAGGAGAGCAAGTGGGTCGGCCCCGTGGAGAACGTGGGCCTGAAGGGCTCCCCCACCCAGGTATACAAGTCCTTCTCCCCCCCGGTGAAGGGCAAGGGCACCATGCTCGAGGGGGCGGACAAGGCCGCCTGCGAGCAGCTGGTGTCCATGCTGGGCGAGAAACACATTATTTAAAGAAGCGCGGAAAAACGGTCTGCGACGGGGCTAACGACGGAGCGGAGCGAAAAACGGCGTGCGGCAGAGCCGCACAGAGTTTTTCGCGCAGTCGTAGGAGTTAGAACCCGGCGCGTCCAGACCGTTTTGGAGCGTGACAATAAGGAAAGGGGAGCAACATTATTTATGGCCTATAATAGTAAAGACACCGCCGCCTTCCAGGGCGTGTGGGTATTTTGTGAGCAGCGGGACGGCGTGATTCTGGGCACCGGGTACCAGCTGCTGAGCGAGGGCCGGAAGCTGGCCGACGATCTGGGCGTGGAGCTGTGCGGCGTGCTGCTGGGCAGCGGCGTGAACGAGCAGTACGCCAAGGCCCTGGGCGGCTACGGCGCGGACAAGGTGTACATCTGCGACCACGAGCTGCTCAAGGACTACACCACCGACGCGTACACCAAGGTTCTGTGCGACCTGGTGGAGGACAAGAAGCCGGAGGTGTTCCTGATTGGGGCCACCAACATCGGCCGGGACCTGGGCCCCCGTGTGGCGGCGCGGCTGCACACCGGCCTGACGGCGGACTGCACCCACCTGGACGTGGATGTGGAGAAGTACAAGGCGTTCCTCAAGACCACCTCCACCATCGACGTGGACAACACCCCCTTTGAGGACACCAAGAACCTGAAGATGACCCGTCCGGCCTTTGGCGGGCACCTGATGGCTACCATCGTGTGCCCGGACTACCGGCCCCAGATGTCCACGGTGCGTCCCGGCGTGATGCAGACCCAGGCCTTTGACGAGGCCAAGAGCCAGCAGACCGTGCTCGAGCACATCGACGTGCAGCTGAGCAGGGAAGACATCCACGTGGATCTCGTGGAGATCAAGAAGTCCGCCAAGAAGCTGGTGGATCTGATCGGCGCGGACGTGGTGGTGGCCGTGGGCCGCGGCATCAGCTCCAACCCCACCCGGGGCATCGAGATCGCCGAGGAGCTGGCCAATGTGCTGGGCGGCGTGGTTGGCGCGTCCCGCGCGGTGGTGGACGCGGGCTGGATTGGCGTGGATCATCAGGTGGGGCAGACGGGCAAGACCGTGCACCCGAAGATCTATGTGGCTCTGGGCATTTCCGGGGCGATCCAGCACTTGGCGGGGATGCAGGATTCGGAGTGCATTATCTCCGTGAATAAGAACGGCAGCGCGCCGATTTTTGACGCGTCTACTTATGGGATTACGGGGGACCTGTTTAAGGTTGGGCCCATGCTGGCGGAGGCGATTAAGGGATTTAAGGAAGGTACGAAGTAAGTCGTATGTCTTAATAACTTAGAAAACAGCCCTGCTTGATTGGATTTCGTATTCCAAGCAAACAGGGCTGTTTTCATTTAAGACGGCCAGCATGGAAAAAAGTGACGGAAGTGGTGGCGGCCCTTATCTGGAGCGGAAATAGGTCCCTCATTTGCCAGCGTCCTGCCCACAAGTCCCGGGGGCTGTTGTGGGAATTCGTGGGCGGCAGGGTGGAGCCGGGAGCGACAAAGGAACAGGCCCAGATCTGGATGTGCAATCTGACGCTGTTCCACGCTGAGATCCGTGAGGAAGTGCCGCGGATGCTGGAGCATAACGCAGGCGGGTTTTGTAGGTGCTTATCAAGCGAATGGGTGCGATCGTAATCCTTGCTAAGATTTGAAAAGCAGCTATGGGACACGGCCTATGTCTTTCGCGGCATCGTGAACGCTTCGGAGCATAAGTCTGAAGTATATCTCTGACCGCCGTGATTGCAATCAAAAGAGCTGCAAGAAGATCGGCAAAGCGGATGGCAAATCATACAAGAGAACTATGCGTACTTAGAACTACTTGTTGAACTCGCGATGGTAGAAAGCGCCCTCTCCCAGCCTGTGGAGAGGGCACTTTCTACTACTGATTTTACAAATGCCGGACAATCACTGGATTTTCTTAGATGTAGAGCACATTTTTGATACTGCGCCGCTCCTCAATGGCCTGGAACGCCGCCTGCCAGTCAGCCAGGGCGTATTCCCCCGTCACCATCGGCTTCAGGCTGTTGCAGCCTTCCGCCAGCAGAGCAATGGCCCGATCCATATACTGATAATTGCTTTTCATGTGGAAACACACCCGCACCGCCTTGCGCAGGCAGACATCCCAGGTAACAGGCACAGTGTCCTGCCGGGTGCCGCCCATCACGGTAATGAGTCCGCCGGGTTTAACCATGGCCATGGCGGCGTTGATACACGCCGAGGCTCCGCTGGCCTCCAACACAATATCCGCCCCCACACCGCCAGTCATGGACAATACCTGGGCGACAGCGTCATCCCTGTCTGTGTCAATCAGGGTGGTGGCACCCAACTGCTCCGCCGCAGGGAAACCCAGGGCGGTATCCTGGGTGCGGCCGCATAGGATAATCTGCTTTGCCCCACAGGCCCGGGCCGCGGCCACCCCCAGCAGGCCCACCTGCCCTGCTCCCATGACGACAGCGGTTTCCATGGCCTGCTGTTCAATCGGGATTCCAAAATTGCCCAGCACCATAGAGAAGGGCTCCAAAATAGCCGCCTGACTGGTGGGGACATCCTGGGGCACAATATGCAGACAGCTCTCCGGCACCGCCACATAGGACGCCATGGCCCCATCCCGATGAATGCCCAGACTGCGGGTCTGGGCACACAGCTGGGTCAGTCCCATTTTGCAGGCAGGACAGCGGCCGCAGGCATAGAGGTGGGGCTGGGCCGTAACCCGATCCCCAGGTTGGACAGTTCCCGCGCCTCCCTCCACCAGTTCCACCACACCTATCAGCTCGTGCCCCATAATAAACGGGGGCGTACAGGGGAATTTACCATGGTAAATATGGAAGTCCATGCCGCACACGGCGCAGGCCTCTACCCGCACCAGCACGTTGTTCACGCTATTCAAAACAGGTTCGGGCCTGTCCTGGAGGCTCACGTTTCCTGGTCCGGGGACAGATTTGTACAGTGCAATCATAATTGGGTTCTCCTTTCAGCGTGGTGGTGTCAGCTCGTCGGGAAATGGACACACGTAGGTGCCAGATCCCACCATCCGCTCAAATTCCCTGCGGGCAGCTTGGAGCAGACTGCCATCCCGATCCTCGAACAGCTTGGCAGCACACAAGGCAATACATTTGGCCGCCTCCAGCATTCCCTTCTGGCCAATGGTGCTGCGTGTCTGGGCAGTCATTTCCCAGGTATGGTTGGGGGTGCCGATGGTATAGCAGGGCACCTCTACCTGGGCTGTAGGCACACAGCGGCTCACGTCCCCCACATCGGTGGACGCAGGGGCGTGAAACTCCCGGTCAATGAACTTTCCGGGGCGGTCGTAGAGGACATGAGTTTTATAATACTCCCGGGCCTCGTCCGCCGAAAGGCCGGTGAATTCCCAGGCAATACCCTTTGTGCAGTCCTCCGGCAAAGAAGCACGGATCTTTCGGGCCAGCGCGTAATCTTCTTCGTCGTAAGCGATAGGGCCTACCTCATCCACCGCCTCGCCCATCAACCGGGTGAGCGTCAGGTTGGGCACATAGTCGGACGCTCCCTCATTATACCGAATGGAGACCTGGGTACCGGTCATCAAGGCGGCACCTCGGACAATGTCCTCCACCCGGCCCCGGACAGCTAAGGCATCGTCAATGGTGGACGAGCGGATGATGGAGGAGCAGCTCATCAAGGTGTGCCGGACGGCGGCGGCCCACAAGCGGGAGGG
>NZ_CAJTUX010000123.1 GCF_910579365.1 uncultured Oscillibacter sp. | reverse complement strand
TTCCCGCAGGGATTGCCGCTGGTTGGGGCGGCTCCTCCGGCCGGACAGCCCCCGTTGCCACCGCCGCATTGATGCTGCCATGGAGGATGCCGCTGAAATCGGCGTCCACCATGCCGGAGATGTATCCCCGGACGTGGCCGTCCACCAGCAGACTGCCGGTGTGGGTCTGGACGGGATGCCGGGTCTTCAGGGTAAAGGCAGTCTTTTCAATGATGGTGTCGCCCAGCAGCAGAATCTGGGGAAGGATACCCATCACCAGGAAGATGGAGATTAACGTGCCCCGGCCCAGACACACGCCGATGGAGGCGATGGAGGCTGTGGTGGACAGCAGGCCGATGGCCACGCCGGCGGAGGCCAAAATAGTGCCTGAGGTAATAATGGTGGGGAAAGCCTCATTCAGCGACTCGATAACCGCATCCTTGAGGGACATGGTCTGTTTCAGCTCCACATAGCGGTTGGCGATGACAATGGCGTAGTCAATATTTGCGCCCATCTGGATGGAGCTGACCACCAGATAGCTGAGGAAGAACAGGGGTTCCTTCTGTAAGTAAGGGAAGGAGAAGTTGATCCAGACACTGCCCTGGATGACCAGGATCAACAGCACCGGAAGCCCGGCGGATTTGAAGGTAAACACCAGCACCAGAATGACGAATACGATGGTCAAAATGCTGATGAGCATGTTGTCGTTGCCGAAGGAGGCGGACAGGTCAAAATCGCTGGTGGAGTTGCCCACCAGGAGGGAATTTTCCGGGTAGTAACGGCCCACAATTTCATGCAGAGTGTCCAGAAAAGTGAAGGTCTCCTCCCCCTCCTCGGGCAGGTTGAGCTGTAAGACCAGACGGCTGTAGTTCTCCCCCTTCAATTGCAGCTGGGCGTCGGTCAGCTGGACGTGGAGGTCCTCAATGGTCTCAGTCATGTCCGCGTCCAGAGAGATGTAGCCCTCGTCCATCATGTCATAGACATACAGGAACATATCAATCAAGGGTACGCCGTAGCTGTCCAGGCCGGAAACTACCTGTCCGTAGTCCTCCTGGTCCACGGCGTAGGCGGAGTAGAGCAGCCGGGCCACCTCAATATCCAGATCGGTCAGCTCGGCAAACTGCCGGGGTGTCAGCCGGTCTGTGAGGACATAGCCGTCCATGGCATCCACATTGGCCAGGCCCAGCACCGTGTCCGTCTCGGGCATACGATCCAGTTCCCGGAGCAGCCGGCCCTCCTGCTCATAGTCCCCCTTGGGCACGATAACCGCCAAGGTGTTCACCCGGCCAAAGGTTTCGTTCACCCGCTGCTGGGCAATCTGGGCGTCGCTCTGGCGGAAGGTGGTCAGCTCGGTCTGCCCGTAGGCGTAGGGGCAGCGGTTGGCGAACACAAAACCGCCAATCAGAAGCACCACAAACAGGGGCGGCATGACAAAACGGGTTTTCACCGCCAGCCGGCCCCAGGCGGTGATTTTGGGCACAAAATTCCGGTGGTGGGTGCGGTCGATCAAACTGCTGAAGCTGAGCAGCAGCCCGGGCATCAGGGTAAACACGGCCAGCAGGCTGAGCACAATGGACTTCATCAGCACCAGGCCCAAATCCTGACCAATCCCGAACTGCATGAAGCACATGGCCCCCAGGCCGGACAGGGTGGTCATGGAGGAGCCGGCAATCTCCGGAATGGCCTTGCTCAGGGCGGCCACCACCGCCTCCCGGGCCTCCAGCTGCTCCCGCTCCTCGGTGTACCGGTGGCAGAGGATGATGGCGTAGTCAATGGCCAGGGCCAGCTGGAGGACCACCGCCACCGAGTTGGAGACAAAGGATATTTCGCCAAAGATAAAGTTGGTGCCCTTGTTCATCAGTGCCGCCATGCCAAAGGTCATAAGTAGCACCGGGATCTCCATATAGGTGTGGGAGGTGAACAGCAGCACCACCAGGATGATGACCACGGCAATCACCATGACCACCTGCATCTCGGCGTTCAGACTTTCAGAGGCGGAGTCGCCGGTGTCGCCGGTGATATAGACGTCATACCCGTCCAGAAGGGCTTTGACACCATCCAATCCCTCCAGACTCACCGGGTCAGTGGCGGTCCCGTCGTAGGTGATGGAAAACAGGGCGGAGCCGTTGGTGTAGTGGTCCCTGGAACCGTTGAACTCCACCGATTTTACACCTTCCATCATCTCTATCTGCTCCGCCAAGCTCTCCGCCTGACGGTAGGAGATATTGTCCACCATAATGCGGCTGGTGCCAAAGGTGACAAACTCCGCCTCCATCACGGTCAACCCTTGCCGGGTCTCGGTGGTGTCAGACAAGTAGCTGGTCAGATCGTCGTTCACCGCCACCCAGCCGCTGGAAAAGACGCAGAAAATAGCTGCTCCGATGTACAACAGGTAAAAGGCTTTGCGTTTGTCCACAATAAAAGCCGCAATCCGTTCCATCGGGCTTTGCTTTTCCGAAACTTCTACTGTGTGCCTGCTCAACCTGAACGCTCCTTTCAAACTCTATGATAGACAATGATACTCTGCTTTTCTTGGAAATGCAAGTGGTCAACAGAAAGATAATGTTGTCACTTCCATCGTCCCCTTTTTACATTAAATTATATGTATTATACATGATTGAATAAGTAAAATCAATACATAGAAATATATGTATGATACGTTCCTTGAAAAAGGTGGGACTGACATTGAAAAGCGTGATGGAATTGTTTCGGGAACTGCGGGAAGATCACGATTACTCTCAAAGTGATATAGCAGCCGTTTTGGGAATTTCTCAGCAGCATTATTCCAAGTATGAGACGGGAGAATATGAATTTCCGCTGCGGCATTTTATCACGCTGGCAAAATACTATAGTGTGTCTGCTGATTATCTAATCGGGCGGTGTTCCTATGATGAAAAGAAGCCTTTGGAGATGGTATATGTCACTCGTGATTGTACTTATGAGAAGCTGGTGCAGGATATACTTTCTTTAAGCGAACATGGAAGAGAAGCTGTTGTGGAGTATATAGAGTTACAGCGGTTGAAGGAAAGGCAGAAAAAGTGATGCTTTCTTTGGGGGGTTGGTTTGCGGCCCGTGCGGACAACCTTACGCTCAAAGGTGACTGAAAAGGGAGCGGGGGATGATGGTGATCTTCGCCACCGGGGCGGAGTGGGTCTGGAGCGCCGCCACCAAGGCGCGGCCGATTTCGTGGTAAGAGACAATCATCCGCTCGTGGTCGGAGAGGATTTTGTTCTTCTTCTGATACCCGGCAATGACCACCTCGATGCTCTCTTGGAGGTCCTCCCGGGTGGCGAGCCTCCGTCCCTGGCGTACGGCCCGCAGGGCGGCCTCGTTGACCATGTTGGCCAACTTCGCACCGGAGGCCCCGGAGGCGGCACAGGCGATGGTGTTAAAGTCCACATTCTCCGCCAGCTTCACCTTGGCGGCGTGAACCTTTAGGATGGCCTCGCGGCCCTGAAGGTCGGGAAGAAGCTGAGGATGGGGTTCATCTCCTTTGGCCTCACCTTGTCGAACACGCAGCCGCTCTCCCACAGGCGATCCACCAGGCTGGGGTCATGGAAGGTGATCTGGCGTACAGGCCAGGCTCCTCGGAGGTGTCAACGAAGTAGATGACGTCCTGCTCCACCTGGGCCACGGCTACCTTCAGCATGGTGAGGAAGGTGCCGTAGTCCACCTGCGTGATCTCTTGGCGCATCAGGCGGGGAAACAGCAGGGTATTCAGCAGGATCATGACCACTAAGACGATAAAGCAGTAGAGGATCAAAGGCTTTTGGGGCTTTTCGATTTTTTACATTTCTAATTTCTCCTTTCCGGGCCGTCTCATATAAGCATTATTTTACAAAAACAAATTGCAAAGTCAAAACTATTTCTTATTTCCGATAAACTGTGGAATGTGATGAAGGAAAACGGCTTTTCCACACACCAATTAAGGGAAAAGTGCGGTGTCGACAGCAAGACCATCCGGCGCTTGCGGGCAAACGACAACATGGAAACCAAGACACTGAACAAATTGTGTACGGTCCTTGATTGCCGTCTGGAAGATATTGCTGAATATATTCCAGACGAGGGGGAATCCAAGGGGGGAGACCTCCCCTCTTGGCACACGACTTTCGGAGAAAGTCTAGTGTGTTATACCTTTTGTCCCGGCTGGCGCGGGAAAGGGG
>NZ_CAJTUX010000122.1 GCF_910579365.1 uncultured Oscillibacter sp. | reverse complement strand
CCCTGTTCGTCGTCGATGTATTCCACAATATCGGGAAGATTGCACCGGAGAATCCGGCACAGGGCGTTCAGCGTGTTGGTGGACACGGATTCCCTTGCCTTCAGCCGCCGGATGGTGGAGCTGCTGATCTCGCCCTTGAACTGGAGCGTGTAGGTGGTGGCGTGCTTTTCTTTCATGGTAGCCCACAGCGGCGCGTAGGAAATCATGTTTCTCCACCTCCCTCTTGCAATTATCTTCATTATTGCCTATAATGAGAGAAAACTGTTATAGGCAATAATGCCCATACAAGAGGAGCGCAGAACCAAGCACCAAACGACAGGAGGAACGAGATACAGTCCTATCCGGTGCGGATCGACCTATCTCCGGCAGCTGGAGGAAGAGCGCCGGGAGCCGCCCAAAACGCCGTGGATCGCCCACGCCGCCCTGTGCGGCCTGGGGGTGCTGGTGTTTGGCTTCGGGGTCCTGGGAATCCGCCTGACTGGGAAGATCGAGAGGACCGGACGGGACCTGGAGCTGTCCGGGCCGGGACCCTCGCCCTCTACGTGGGACCATTGCTGCTGGTGGACCGGCCCGTGCGGGACGGGGCCAAGCAGATACCGGACGAGCGGTACGTGTACTACCGTTCCGCCACGGAGGGGGACCTCCAGTGCGCCGTGACGCTGATTGCGGAGAAGCAGCTGATGCAGCCGTTGGAGTACCTGCCGGAGACGGGGACCATCCTGTCCATCACCGACATGGCCGGGGTCCTGCGCACGGGCGGGGAGGAGATGGCGCTTCCCACGCCGGCGGGGTGCTGGCTGTACGGAGATTTGGCGGTGTTCATCTGCGATGAGGTGGAGGGCTACGACGCTCTGACCCGGGAACAGGAGGCGCTGTTTGACCTGCTGTATTCCCGGGTCCTCAGCGGCGACGTGGCGGCGGGGAACCTGCCCACCCGGAGCTTTGATTTGCCCTACGAGCTGAAAAGCCGGAGTTCAATCAGGTGCTGGAGCTGTATGAGGCGTCTGTTGGAAAGGACGATTACCCAAATCACGGCTGTCGTAGGGACGATGGGCGGATCGTCCGCCGGGCCTATTGCTGCGGCATCATCCATTCGCGATGAGATCATGGAGACAGGAGTGAGAAAAATGGAAAGGAAACAAGACTGGACGCGGGGCCTGACACTGGCGCTCTGTGTGGTCCTGCTGATATTGAGCTTTGGGCAGCGTCGTCGGATTTCCGATTTGGAACAGGACGTATAGAACGCCCAGAACAGTATTATGGACAATGTGAGCAGCTTGGAAGCGCAGGTCGCTTCCCTGCGCTCTGATTTGGAAAGTGCGGATAATCTGGTCCTGGATTGGAGCTACACGCCTGCGCTGAACCGGGAAAGGCGGGGCTTGGACGTGGAAGTGACCGTCAAGCTGAAGGAGTGGAGGGAGGACACCGCTCTGGAACTGCTTTGGACCTCTATGGGTAGCCCGAACAGCAAGGGCAGCCTGCCGATGGTTTACGACGGCACAGGGAGCTTTACCGGGAAGGTGGAGATTCCCTTAAACGGCTCCAGGATCGTCAGCCTGGACGCCGCCATCCAAAACGGCGAGACCCGGCGTCAGGAGAGCCTGGGGGAGCTGAGAGATACTGCCATGCTGCTGCCGGTCCAATGCGACTCTTACGGTATCAGCGGACCGGAGTATGAGCAAAGCAAAGACGGCGGCGGGGTGTTTACGATTTCAAATTTCCATACCGGCGTGTACGGTTATTTCGAGAAGGTCCCCAAGACCGACGGACAACACATTCCGCCTCCTGCGCAATGGGAAGCTTGTGGCGGAGCTGGCCGCAAATCCGGGAGATGAGGAGAGCAATTATGCTGATGGGAAACTCTCGGCGGAGCCGGCCGCGAGCCCGGAGCGGGCGCAGGGCGACTATTTTGGCATTGGAGAACTCACGACGGAATGCCAAAAGGGGGATGTGCTGACCTGGACCTTCTTCTGCCGGGACGAGTCCGGCGTTGGATATGAGTTTTTCTTGGAGGAATGGACGGTTGAACAAGATGGGCTTTCTCCGAACGCGCAGGGGGTGGAGTGGCCGAAGCTGACTTGGGACTGAGCCGTATAAGCCGATGAACAATTTTTAATAGGAGGGGTTTGTCATGACGATTACGAAACTGGTGAAAAATCAACAGCAGCAGCGAATCGGAGAACTGAACCAGCGGCAGCAGGGGAAGCCCCATGTCAACCCCTACGGTACACCCGGCATGAGCCTGAACGACGCCGGAGACTACCGGAAAATGGTCCCTGTGGATGAAGGCGTGGTGCGGCAGATCAAGCAGATTGCGTTGGACCACATGAAAAAAGGCTATGGAGTCAGCGACGGTGAGGACATCAGCAAGGCCATCCGGGATTATACGATGTCCCTGGCGCCGGAACAGCGGCTCAGCGCGTCCTGGACGCTGAATGAGATCTTCCACAGCGAGGCCACCCGGCTGGGCGAGTACGTCCACCAGCGCGTTCCTGGCTGGAATTGGGGCAAGCCCTTTGACACCAGCATTTTGGAAGTCTATCAGCAGGGCGTGGATATGCAGGTATAACGAACGCCAGAGGTACGAGGAATTGCCTTGATCTTAATTGGAATACAGCTTGCAGTCTTCACCATCACTGACCCTTGGCTTCCGATACTCGGCGGAGATTTTGGAAGAGTCATGATTTTTGTGATGTCTGTCGCGGCAAGTATCACTGGACTTGTTTTGTGCTTTAGAAGTGAGTCGAAGAAGTAACTCGTTTTTATCAACGCATAGACTACGGTATTTTGGACGGCAGGCATAGTGTGAAGGGGAGTAAGCGTGTTGAAGAAAAAATCATCGGCTGTAGTGTGCATTTTGGCCGTGGTAGCGCTTGGCATTCTAATATGGCTCTATGGCTATCACAATCAGAAAAGCAATGATAATCTCCCCGCTCTTTCTTCGATAGCAGAGATGGAAGAGGCGGACGTAAACGAATTGTTGGCTGGATACCACAGAACCCAGCTGAGGACCGTTTGGGAAGAGCCTGCTTTTACCAACACAAATTCGGATATATGGGAGATAGACGGAAAGACAACCCTTGGCGTCAGTTACAATAACCGAGAGAAAGTCGTTGTTTGCAGATTAACTATAGGAGACCAGCTTACTGATTCATAGACTGTCTCGTCTTCTGTGGCGGAAACGGGAGGCGGTGATACCTTTGATCTGGCCGGAGAGTTTGCGGAAACCATCTCACAAATCCTTGGCGCCGGCAGCTGGGCCGCATTTGACGAGGAGCATCAGAGCCTCGCTGTCAATTTGACAGATATGAGCGAAACGGACTATGCAGATTATATGAAGTCCTTGCAGCAAGCAGGCTTTTCTGTAATCGAGGGTACATCCGAGAACATTGAGAGACAGGACTATACCTCTACTGGTGTGCTCCAGTCGAACGGAAAGAAAAATCGTCCCTTTTCCTTTCGTGTTATTGGTTCAAAACTCTTGCAATAATTGGCATGGTAAATTTCATTTTTATACGGGGGTGAAATAATGGCGAAGAAGAAAACGGCACTCATCATAAGCGCCGTTGTTTTAGTGATAATTGTTTTTGCGCTTAGCCTGAATGTCTTTGTAATGCAGGAATTCATTAAAACGTACACTTATGCCGAACTCGAATATAGAGGTTACACCGCACAGGATGTTAGTGAAATCAAAGTAAAACACTCTTATCTGAATCGCATTCTTACTTATAACGAATGGATAATATCTGTAGAGTTTGAGGAAGAACCTGATATTCTTTTTCAGTTCACCTATCGAGATGATAAAATTATTTTTGAAGGGGTAAGCTCCGAGCCTATGCTTGATAAAGAAGAGCTTTTGGATTATTCGGAAAGGTTCAAGAACGGAACCTTATTAGGAGAATAAGTTCCAGTTTATCGACCTGATGGAAAAATAGGAGGAATCGAAATTGGAAATTGTTGCGGCTATTATCACCCTTGCGGTGGGCGTTCTGGCAGAAGCGACCATCGGCATCAGCTGGAATATGCGCGGTGTAGGGACGCTGCTGGGCGTTGCGATCATGGGAGCGTTCATCCTGTGGGCGGTCCGGCATCCGAAGGACAGAGAAAAATAGTTGTTGGGGGAAAAAGTATGGAAAAAATTTCTGTGTTATTAATTTCTGTGCCGCTAATGATAGCAGCTATTGTGTGTACTTTATTTGCTGATAGGATAGATACGACTGTTAAAGGAGATAAAAAGGTTAAAAAAGTGATAGTCGTATTTGGCGTGGGAGTATTTTTAATTTGTACGTTTGCTATTGCTGTAAGTATCTTAGCGTAAACATCCAAATCTGAAAAATCCAGTTTATCGGCCTGATGAAAAATAAATGCAGGCAATTCTGCAATCCCTATAAATCTTCTTTGGGAGGAACCGCTATGAATATCTCAAGTTTTGGAAACGTCCCCAATATCACAAACTAGATCACCACCGGCGCGCCCCAGGCGGGCTTCCGCTGTGACCCCAGCGCGGCGGTGCGCTCCGCTGGCAAGAGTGTGGCCCGCGGCATGGATATCAGCGGCATCGGGACTCTGAAAAGCATGGATGAAGCCGCCCGGCAAGGCTACC
>NZ_CAJTUX010000121.1 GCF_910579365.1 uncultured Oscillibacter sp. | reverse complement strand
AACAGGGGTTTTTATCCACCTGGACGGTGACGTCGAAGATGTCGCTTTCAAAGATAGTGACGGGGATGCCCAGCCTCTCCGCGTTCTCCTCGATGAGGCGGCGGTTGGCGGGGTTATAGCCTGGGTCCATCACCAGAAAGGTCAGCTGGAAGGGCCTGTCCGTGTGTCTTTGCAGCTCCTGCATCAGCTTGGCCAGGATGAAGGAATCCTTCCCGCCGGAGACGCAGACGGCGATATGGTCCCCCGGACACACCAGCTCATAGCGCTTCACGGCGGCAATGAAGGGATTCCAGACGGTCTTGCGGTAGGTTTTGATGAGACTGCGCTCCGCAGTCTCCCGAGGGGTCAGGTCACGGGACATGGGCATCCTCCCACACATCGTTTACAGCCAGATCGCGCCCAGCTTGAAAATGGACGCGCATACCTTTCGGAACCAGGACCGCTGGCTCCAGTCCTCCAGCGTATAGGGCCGGCTCTCGGCCAGAATGCCGTCCAGGTCCTCCAGCAGCTCCTCCACCACCGGCATATGGTACAGCAGCACGCCGCACTCATAATGAAGCTGAAAGGTCCGGTAATCCATATTGGTGCTGCCCACCAGGGCTACCTCCCGGTCCGCCATGACGCTTTTGGCGTGGAGGAACCCGGGGGTGTACTTGTAAATCTTCACGCCATGGCTCAAAAGCTCACCCCAATAGGTCTCCGCCACCATATAGGTAAACTTGTGGTGGTCCGGAATGCCGGGGATGAACAGCCGCACGTCCACTCCCGCGTCGGCGGCGATGCACAGGGCCTTCTGCATGGATTCCTCCACGGCGTAGTAGGGGGTGGTGAGGTACAGCATCTTCTGGGCCGAGGCAATGAGCTGGAGATAAACCTCCTCAATGGGGTTATCAGGGTTGTTCAGCGGCCCGTCGGTGAAGGGTTGGCACCAGCCCTGCGCCTTCTCCACATCGTGACGGGGGCGGTAGTAGTCGTCCTCGTTGTGAAATGTGCCCCCCATCATCTTCCACATCTGCATAAATTGGGTGGCGAAGCCCCAGACGCCCTCCCCCTCGATGCGGACGGCGGTGTCCTTCCAGTGGCCGAAGCGGACGATGAGATTGGCGTACTCATCGGCGATGTTGATGCCGCCAGTATAGGCGTACTGCCCGTCGATGACGGCGATCTTCCGGTGGTCCCGGTAATTGAAGTAGATGCGGTTCACATAACGGTGGACGGGATTGAAGACCTTCACCTCAATGCCCGCGTTCTGGAGGGCCTGAAGCGTCTCGTCCGAAAAGCGGGTGAGGTTGCCGAAATCGTCGAAAGTGATGTGAATCTCCACCCCGGCGGCGGCCCGCTCCTTCAGCACATCGAAGATGCGGTTCCAAAGCGTCCCCTCCGCCAGTATATAGTATTCCAGGAAAATATAAATCTCCGCCTGCTCCAAACGGGCGATCAGGTCCTCGAAAAAGTCCGCGCCCTCTTTGAAATAGACGGCATCCGTGTTCCGGTACAGCAGGAAGCCCCGCTTTTCCAGATACGCCGCCAGCCGCCCCCAGGCCGGGGACTGCCGCCGGAGCCGGGCCAGATTGGCCTCGCTGGCCATGCGCTGGCTCTCCCTCTGGGGAATGGGGGGCACCTGCCGGAGGCTGAGCTGCTTGGCCTGGTGCGTGCCGCCCCAGAGGCAGAAGAGGATCATGCCGGACACCGGCATCGCCAGCAGCAGGCACATCCACACCAGCTTATAGGTAGGGCTGCCCGGCCGCTGGTACACCCGGATGGCCAGTACCGCGCCGGCGATGAGCAGCAGAGCGTACATATAGCTGGAGTACTCCGCCAGAAGATGGGAGATCAGCAGAGAGGTCGCGATTTGAACAATGACCGTCAGCGCGCACATGGAGATACTGGCCGCGGCAGAAATCTTCCGCTCGATCCGCTCCTCCACCGGGGGAATATGGGGAATGTTTTTATGCACGAAGCCTCGCCTCCTCGTTTGCAGTCTCGGCGTCTGACCTTTCTATTATACAAAAAGCCGCCGCCGTCTTCAACACCAAAATATTAAAAAAAGATAAAATTCGTGCCGGGCGGTTTCCCGCCCGGCACGCTTATTCACTCGCTCTGGCGCAGAAGGCCCTGCTTGATGTCCCACAGCCGCTGGCTGAGGTCCACATAGTACGTGTGGGGATTTTCGAAGCGCTTCACCTCGTCCCACAGGGTCGACACCTGCTCCTTGCAGTAGGTCTGAATCTCCCGGAGGCCGGGCCGCTCATACACCAGCTTCCCCCCAAGGAAAATCGGCTGCTGGAGGGGCTTGGCCGTGTAATTCGTATAGGTCTTCCGCTTCCAGGTAGCCCGGGGGTCGAAGAGCTCCAGGGAGCGGCTCTCGTCCACCCGCTCGTCCCAGACGGTGATATAGTCCGCCTCGGCCTTGCCGGTGGACTTGTCAAAGATGCGGTAGACCTTCTTGTAGTGGGGATTCGTGATCTTGTCCACGTTCTCGCTGACCTTGATCTTGGGAGTCACCTTCCCTTCCCCGTCCTCCACCGCCACCAGCTTATACACGCCGCCGAACACCGGCTGGCTGCTGGCGGTAATCATCCGCTCGCCCACGCCGAACATGTCAATCTGGGCCCCCTGAATCAGCAGGTCCCGGATGATATACTCGTCCAGAGAGTTGGAGGCGGAAATCTGGCACTCCGTCCAGCCCGCGCCGTCCAGCATTTTCCGGGCCTTCTGGGTGAGGTAGGCGATGTCGCCGGAGTCCAGGCGGATGCCGCACTTTTTAATTCCCAGGGGCTTGAGCACCGCGTCAAAGGCCCGGATGGCATCAGGCACGCCGGATTTCAGGGTGTTGTAGGTGTCCACCAGTAGCGTGGCATTGTTCGGGTAAAGGCGGCAGTAGGTCTCGAAGGCCTCGTACTGGGTGTCGAACATCTGGACCCAGGCGTGGGCCATGGTGCCCCCGGCGGGCACGCCGTAGAGCTGGTCGGAGATGGCGCAGGCCGTCCCGGCGCAGCCGCCGATGTAGGCCGCCCGGGCGCCGGTAATGGCGCCGTCGGTGCCCTGGGCCCGGCGGGAGCCGAACTCCAGCACCGTCCGCCCCTGGGCGGCCCGGACAATGCGGTTTGCCTTGGTGGCGATGAGGCTCTGGTGGTTGATGGCAAGCAGGGTAAAGGTCTCAATCAGCTGGGCCTGAATGGCGGGGGCCCGGACGGTAATCACCGGCTCCTGGGGAAAGATGGGGGTCCCCTCGGGGATGGCCCAGATATCCCCGGTGAAGCGGAAGTTCTTTAAATAGGCCAGAAATTCCTCGGAAAACAGGTTCCGGCTCCGGAGATAATCAATGTCCTCCTGGTCGAAGTGCAGGTCCAGAATGTAGTCAATGATCTGGTCCAGACCCGCGCAGATGGCGAAGCCCCCCTTGTCCGGCACATCCCGGAAGAACACGTCGAAATAGGTTATCCGGTCCTGATAGCCCGCCTGGAAATAGCCGTTGCCCATGGTCAGCTCATAAAAGTCACAGAGCATGGTCATGTTCAGCTTTTGTTCGGTGCGCATGGTAGGAACCCCCTCTTCTCAAGTTGTTCCCTTGATTATAAGCAAAGTGCCACATAAATGCAACCTCTTTCTTTGGGAAAATCTACGAAAAGCACAGGGAATATAGGGCAAAACTTTGTCAATAACCGCAGGGCCCGCCAAAAGACAGGCCCTGCGGTTTCTCAGGATGTTTGGTCGTACTCCAGGTGCCAGAGGCCCTCCGCCCGGTCCGTCCGAAGGTACACAACCGTTTCCTCCGCAAAGCTGTCGGTGAAGCTCTCGCGGACGGTTTCGCCCTCCGCCGTCTCGAAGGAGACCGTATAGGTCAGGCCGTCCTCCTCCGGCAGGGTAAAGGAGCAGAGCTGGGTGTCTGAAATGGCCGCCTCCGACGAGAGGGTTTCGCCGCCGTATTCCACGGTGATGTTGGAGATGGCCTCCGGGGCGTAGTTGGTGAGAATCAGGTTGCCCTCCATGGCTTCCTCCCTCTGCCCGCAGGCGGCGAGAAGAAGCAGGAGGCCGAACGCCCAAAATAGCTTTCTCATCCCTCCGCCTCCCGCAGGCGCTCCACAATGGTCCGTTTGGACACGGAGCGATAGGTCCACAGCGGCACCAGCGCTCCCAGAACCAGGAAAATGGGCAGAATCACCACAATGGGGGCCACGGTCAGGCGGTAGGTGAAGAACCAGAAGATATCGCCCACGGCGCCGCCCACCAGGGGCCCCAGGCCCACCGTCATTACCAGGGACACCGCCAGGGCCAAAAGCGTGTAATAAAGGCCCTCAAAGACCAGCATGGTCTTGAGCTGCTTTCCCGTCATGCCCACGGACTGCAAAACCGCCAGCTCCCGCTTCCGGGTTAGGATGCCCGTCAGCACCGCGTTGACGAAGTTCAGCACGCCCACCAGCCCGATGATGAAGCTCAGCGCCCCGCCCGTGGTCAGGAACATGTTCCGGAAGCCCTCAAACTCGGCGACATACGTGGCCCGGCTCTCATAGTCGTAGAGGGGCTGGACGCTCTCGGTGTACTCCGCCAGGAAGGCCTCCATATCCGCCTCCGCCTCGTCGGTGGTGTTGAAGAGATAGGTCATGACGCTGGCGGTGCCGGTGTCCTGCATGAACCGCTTCGCCCCCAGGATGAAATCGTCGCAGCCTACAACCCGGTAGCGGTAAGAGATGGAGCTGGGAATCTGCACCAGGGCGCAAGATCGGAAGAGCACACGTCTGAACTCCAGTCACATTACTCGATCTCGT
>NZ_CAJTUX010000120.1 GCF_910579365.1 uncultured Oscillibacter sp. | reverse complement strand
CGGTTCAGATTCAGATAGGAGACCAGGGTCCCCAGGGTCAGGCTTCCCATGCCGTTCAGGGCCAGGACCGCCCCCAGCACCGCGCACAGTACATAGCTGATATTCCCCAGGTTCCCGTTGACCGGCATCAGGATATTGGCGATTTTATTCGCGTTTTTGGTGCTCTCCCGCAACTCTTGATTGATGGCCCGGAACTGCTCGATATTCTCGTTTTCGTGGCAGAACACCTTGACGACCTTCTGCCCCTCCATCATCTCCTCAATGTAGGCGTTGACCTTGCCCAGGCTGCTCTGCTGTTTGACAAAATATGTCCCGGCCATGCCGCCCAGCTTGGACGCCACCACCAGCATGACGGCCACCATGCACAGGGTCAGGATGGTCAGCGGGATATTCAGGCACACCATGCTGATAAAGGTGAGCACAATGGTGACTGTGGAGTTGACCAACTGCGGGACGCTCTGGCCGATGAGCTGCCGGAGGGTGTCCACATCGTTGGTGTAGACCGATATGATGTCCCCGTGGGGCGTGGTGTCAAAATATTTGATGGGCAGAGACTCCATTTGGGAGAAAAGCTGTATCCTGATTTTCTTCAGCGTCCCCTGGCTGATGACCGCCATGATCCGGTTATACCCATAGGAACAGAGCAGACCGGCCAGATACACCAGGGCCAAGGAGAACAGCGCGTGGGCCAGCGGACCGAAATCGGGCGTTTCCACGCCAATCATGGGCTTGATGTACAGATCTACCAGATCCCGCATAAACAGCGTTCCCCGCAGGGTGGCAAGGGCCGCGCCCAAAATCAGCAGCACCACAAGGCCAAACTGCGCCTTGTACTCCCGGAGCATAATGCCCAGCACGCGCCTCAGCAGGGGCGTCAGATTCTTCTTATTCGACGGTTTGTTCATGGTCAAAATCACCTCCGCCTTTCGTCTGGGCTTCGTAAATTTCCCGGTAAATGGCATTGGATTTCAACAGGTTTTCATGGGTGTCGAAACCGCTGATCCTGCCGCTGTCCAGCACCAGGATTCGGTCCGCGTCCTGTACGCTGGAAATGCGCTGGGCGATGATGATTTTGGTGGTTCCTGGAATCACCGTCCGCAAAGCCTTCCGGATTTTGGCGTCCGTCGCCGTGTCCACCGCGCTGGTGGAATCGTCCAGAATCAGCACCTTGGGATGCCTCAGCAGGGCGCGGGCAATGCAGAGCCTCTGCTTTTGCCCGCCGGAGAAGTTGGCGCCGCCCCGCTCCACCCAGCTCTCGTAATGTTCCGGCAGACGTTCAAGAAACTCGTCCGCGCAGGACATACGGCAGGCTTCCCGGTATTCGTCCATATGTCCCATTTTTTTGCCCCAGCTCAGATTCTCCAGGACCGTCCCGGAAAACAGCACGTTCTTCTGGAGAACGACCGCCACCTGACTGCGGAGTGTTTCCAGGTCATAGTTCCGAACGTCCTCGCCGCCCACCTTGACGGAACCGGAGTCCACGTCGTAGAGGCGGCTGATGAGACTGACCAAGCTGGATTTGCCGCAGCCGGTTCCGCCGATGACGCCGATGGTTTCCCCGGATTTGATATGCAGGTCCACATTGTCCAGCGTTTTTTCGCCGCTGCCCTGGCGGTAGGAGAAGGCCACATGGTTAAAATCGACGCTGCCGTCCCGCACCTGACAAATGGGGGTGGAGGGCGGATTTGTGATACCGGCGGTTTCCTCCAGCACCTCCGCAATCCGTTTCCCGCTGGCCGTGCTCATGGTCATCATGACAAAGATCATGGAAAGCATCATCAGAGAGGAAAACGCGGTCATGACATAGGAAAACAGGGAGGTCAGGCTGCCGGTGGTCATGCTCCCGGCCAAGATGAAATGCGCCCCGAACCAGGAGATGGCGAGGATGCACCCGTACACGATGAACATCATCACCGGCAGGTTCAGCGCCTGGAGCTTCTCCGCACGGACAAAAAGCTCATACAGCCGTACCGCCGCCTTGCAAAACTTCTCGTTCTCGCAATCCTCCCGGACAAAGGCTTTCACCACGCGAATGGCCGCAATGTTTTCCTGTACGCTGGCGTTCAGGTCATCGTACCGGTGGAATACCTTGCTGAAAATTTTCATGGCCCTGCTCATAATGAGAGCCAGCGCGGCGGCCAGCACCACAATGGCGGCCAGGAAGATTATGCTCAGCCTTGCGTTGATCAGCAGACACATCACCATGCTGCAAATCAGCATCAGCGGCGCTCTCAGGGCGATGCGCAGACACATCTGGAAGGCCATCTGCATATTGGTGACGTCCGTTGTCATGCGGGTAACAAGGCCCGCGGTGCTGAATTTGTCAATGTTGGAAAACGAAAACGTCTGGATGTTTTCAAACATGCTTTGCCGCAGGTTGCAGGCAAAGCCGGAGGAGGCCGAGGCCGCGAATCTTCCGGCCAGGATGCCGAACGCCAGACCGAAGAAGGCCAGCACGATCATCAGTGCGCCGTAAAGGTAGACGTTCCGCAGATTCCCCGCCTCAATGCCCTTGTCGATCAGGCTGGCGATCACGAAGGGAACCAGCAGCTCCGCCACTACCTCCAGCACCGTGAAAACGGGCGTGATGATAGTGTCTCGCTTGTAATCCCCGATCTGCTTCAACAGTATCTTGATCAAAAACGGTTCCTCCCCTCAGATACCACTTTCCTGGATGAAGCGGCGCAGCTCTCGGAAATCCTCGGCGTCAGGGTGGTTTTTCGCATGCTGAAACGCCTCCAGCATGGCTTGCGCCTGCTTGTTTTCCGGGTTTTCGTCCAGCGCCTCCTGGATCGTGTCCATCACGCTGGAGGGGATTTGGCCGGGACAGAAGAACAGTCCGCGGTAGTCGCACTCATCCGGCAGGAAGGGAAGCAGATTGTGCTCCACATTCTCTTTCTTTTCAAAAAGCGCCATGCCGCAGGCAACAAAGCAGAGGATGGTTTTCCCCTCCAGGTTTTCCAAAATGTCCATGATTTTCAGCGGGATTGCGTTCTGCGTGATCTCAAATACCAGCAGATAAACGTCGGCGTCATCGGAAATTTCCTGTTTGGACAGATTCACCAGCTCCACGCCATGCAGAATGCCGTTGATCTCCTCAGCCAGTATCCCGGCGTTTCCATAGATGTCTAAGTACGCGATCTGATATTCCATTTACGTTGGCCTCCTTAGTGTTTCCTGCTGTATGTTGTCAAGAATGGTTTGCAGGGTGCTCTCAATCCCCTCCAGGCTGCCTTCGGGAATTTCCCGGACAAGACAACGGTTCAGGTTCTCCATGTATTCTTGAACGCTCCCTCTGGCCGCGTAGGCTTTCGGCGTGAGAAGGACACGCTTTTTGCGGTTGTCGGCCTGATCCATCCGCATCCGGACATATCCGTTTTTCCGCAGCTCCTTCAGCGTTCTGGAGATGGAAGACCGGGCGAATCCGACCCGCTCGCACAATTCCGTGGAGCAGACGCAGGGCGCATCCATGGAGAAAATCTCGTTCAGCAGGAACACCTGGGCAAACGTCATCCCGGAGTCTGACAGCTGTTCATTTTCGTACAGCCCCAGGCAGATGTCGATCTGCCGAAGGGTCAAGAGAAGGCTCCCGCCCGTCATATCCCGCCCTCCTTTCCTTTGGACCTGTATTCACAGCCGCCGAACGCTGTCTGGCCGGGCCTTTTGCCGTCCCGCCGCGTTAAAAAAACTTGAAATCCGCCAGGATTCCCGCGTTTTTTGCCTTGCGGGACAGCAAAATTCCTCGCCCATCCACCATCCGCCGGTTATGAATACAGGTTCTTACAGAGTGTCGTTGTCCTTCCGACTGTTCGGCGGACAAGGTTTTTCGGAGATATTTGCTATTATACTCATTTTCTCTTGATTGTTAATTCAAAAAATGTTATAAGGTATTAAAGACTTTTATCAATCTCCGGAGGAGCCAGTATGAATACCTTTCAACTCACCTGTTTTTTGACGGTTGCGGAGACGCTCAGCTTTGTAAAAGCCGCCAGGCAGCTCAACGTGACGCAGCCGGCCGTCACCCATCAAATCCGCTCCTTGGAAGAGGAGCTGAACGCGCAGCTGTTCAAGCGCACCACGCGGGCGGTGGAGATCACCCAGGAGGGCCTGATCTTTCTGAACGACGCCAAGAATGTGCTGAATATCATCACCCTGGCAAAGAAGCGGTTTGAAGAGCCGGTGGGCGATGAGCGGCAGTTCTTTTCCATTGGCTGCCACAGCCACAATGAAGTACACCTGTTGCCTGGTATTTTGCGGCGGATGACGGAGTCTTGTCCCACACTGTACCCTCTCTTTCAAGTAGTGCCATTCCAGCATCTCTATCAGCTCCTGGAGGAAGGAACGGTGGATGTGGTCACAGCATTCCGGGAAAAGGAGCAGAAAAAAGAAACTGGCATCTACAGGGAATTGGCGCTGGTTCGTATGACTGGAATTCTGCCTGCCAGTCACCCGCTGGCGGAAAAGGAGGCGTTGGACAGGGGTGACCTCCTGACACAAAGGCTGATTCTGTTAGATCCACAACGATGCCCCGACAGTTTGAACGCTGTCCAGCATGAATTGACAACCGGGCGGACCGTTTCCGATTTATTCATGTGCAGTTCCGTTGACGTCTGTCTCACGCTGGTCAAGGCTGGCTTCGGAGTCGCAATTCAGCCTGACTTCCCCTCCCTGCGGGACCCCGCACTGGCCTATATTCCAATTGAAGGCGTGGAACCGCTGTCCTACGGGGCATACTACAAAAGCGTAACAGGAAAACCCCTGCTGAAGTTGTTTCTACAATTGTGCCGGGACAATTTTCCAGTTCAGCCGAAGTGCTAAAACGATGCTTGACTTTAAAAATCTTCTGTGCTACAATGGCCTCGCTTGTCAGAGGACTTGCGATCAAAAATCGTTGAAGTGGGATAAGCCCGTA
>NZ_CAJTUX010000119.1 GCF_910579365.1 uncultured Oscillibacter sp. | reverse complement strand
ACTCAGCGTGACAGCCTGTGCGCCGCTGTGTGGCCTCGCTGATGCTCGGAGGGTAAACAAGCCGCAGTCCATCGCAAACGCCGCCGTGTCAAAAGCGTGTGGCCGGTGTGTGCCATCCGGCGAAATCAGCACAACCGAAAGTGGCAGGTGAACCGGGGGGTCGAAAAAAGTGCAGGATAAAGGCCGGGGGTCGCTTATGCGCCCCCCGGCCAGCCACACCGCCCCGCAGAGCGGGTCGGGGCTTTTCCATAGGTGGTCGGAATTTTCACTTTTTGCTGTGGCAGGTGGTCGGTATCAGCAAATCCAGAGAGAAAACCGCCATGTTCCGCCTTTTCACAAGGTGGCTGTCACAGGTGGTTTTCCGGAATTTCTCGGGAGTCGGTGCGGGGGTCATTTTTTACCCCCTGGGGGCAAGTCGGGGGTCACTTTTTCCTCTGCCCTTACAGCCACCGCAAAACTGGCGGGTCCAGGCGGGGATATCTGCAAGAATCTGCGTCAACCAAAAAGAGAACAAAAATGCCGAGCAGCACGTTTCCGCCCAGCATAAACTCAGAACCAAGATCGTCAGGTCGTCCGCATCTCCATCTGCGGTTGCTCAATCATCTGCTCAAAAAAGTCAGCCAGTTGGTCCATGACACCCTGCGCCGCATAGATTGTGGCGATCATGAATGCGTCCGGGTCCACAGAACTCAAATCAAAATCGCACCCAAGGCTGCGAATCCACTGAGTAAAAAAGATACGCTGCGTTCTGCCGTTGCCTTCCCGAAATGGGTGCAGCATATTGACTGTGTGGTAAAAGTCCGCTACCTCCTCTGCCAGTTCGCGATGAGACATGCCCTCGCCACTGAACTCAGCCAAGCGTTTGAAGCACGCAACCGCACACGATTCGATTTCCGCAGCGGGAACAAAAGCCGTCCCTTTCTTGGAGAGGTTGATGGTGCGTATTTGTCCAGCCCAGTCATAGAGATCACAGAACAAGAATCGGTGGATGCGTTTGTAGTGCTCAAAGTCAAAGCTACCAGGAAGCGGCTGCTGATCCAGCAGACTCGCCTTGCCCAAAACGATAGCGGCCTCTGTGTCTGCCAATTCCGTCTCATCTTGGATGCCCAGCTTGTTGATCAGACAAGTCGTTCCCGGATAGCAACCGTCTGTTGTGGAGTCAATACTGTATGACATATCAGCGCTCTCCTCTTTCGGGAATGATATGGGCCAAGTACTGCTCCAGCGTAATTTCGCCGGCAAGCAATTTCCGGCACAGTTCTTTGCAGGTCTCTGTAACAGAAAGCCCTTCCATCCGCAGAGAGACCTCCGCAGCTTCAATAGAGCGCTCAATGGAATGCGGCATAAATCACACCTCCGCTTGTTCAGAAGATATTATGTGCATTGTAGCACAAAGGCTAAATGGTTGCAAACTGAAAATTCCTTCTGTCCCCATCAAATTCTGCGCCGCAAAACAAAGAATAAAAGTCCTCGAAAAAATCAGTAGCTATTCCCGCCAAGGTGTGGTATGTTGTGTGGCTACAAGGAGGTGACAACCCATGGCAAAGCGCAGACCGTCCGGTGACGGCATGGCGCGCAAACGTGACGACGGACGCTGGGAGGGCCGCATCGTAGTCGGTCACAAGGAAAATGGCGACTCTATCTTCCGATACGTCTACGCTCCTACACAGAAAGAGTTGTCCGCAAAGCTCCGTCAGCACATCGACAGCTACCAGGGTGCCGACCTGACGGAGCAGAGCAGGATGACCTTGAGTGAATGGCTCGATCAGTGACTGGAGAACATGGCGGATACTCTGCGGCCCAATACTCTGAGGAACTACCGCAGCTACATTGAGAACCACATCAGGCCCGGCCTGGGTGATAAGCAGCTGGCCCGAATCACACCGAAAGATGTGCAGCGGTTCTATGAGAAGCTGAGTGATTGTCTGGCCAGTGGTACGGTGCGCCGCATCCACACCACGCTCCACGGTGCGCTGAAGGCGGCACAGCAGGCTCACCTGATCGCCAGCAACCCGACCGAGCAGATCACCGCTCCCAGGTTCAGCTATGGAGTAAAGCAGATACTGACGGACGAGCAGCTGGATGTGTTCATGAAGGTCATCGCAGAGGATGAAATCTGGTGTGACTTCTTCTATGCCGAGCTGACCACTGGTCTGCGGCGGGGTGAGATCTGCGGGCTCAAGTGGGAGGACTTCGATGAGGTCAATGGTACACTGAAAGTCTGCCGTACCGTCTACTGGGAAACTGGTGGCGGGCTGACTGCCGGGGATACCAAGACCAGCGCCGGCGTCCGGAAAATCGTGCTGCCAGCCAGCACAGTACAGGTCCTCCGTGAACGAAAAAAGTCCGCACTGACCGAGTGGATATTCCCCAACCCGCTGAAGCCGGAACAGCCCACCAATCCTGGCTCCGCATACCGCCGGTTGAAGGTTCTGCTGAAGCGGGCCGGCCTCCCGAACATTCGTTTCCACGACCTGCGTCACACCTTCGCGACTCACGCTCTGGCGTCGGGCGTGGATGTGAAAACCTTGTCAGGCATCCTGGGCCATACCAGAGCGGCGTTCACCCTGGACACCTACACCCACACCACTGGCGATATGCAGAAGCGAGCCTCGGAAGTGGTAGGAGATTTTCTGACAGACATTTTTGGAGAGGAGTTGAGACCGTGGGAAGAAAGCGCAAGAGAGGCGAGGGTACAGTCCGACTGAGAAAAGACGGACGCTGGGAAGGCCGGGTAGTCATTGGCTACGATGATAAGGGCCTACCCAAAACAAAAAATGTGCTGGCCATGACCAAGACGGAGTGCGTGGCGAAACTGGAATCGCTGAAAGAGTCCGTGACTCCTGCAACCGCCGTTAAGATCAGGGCGGATATGCCCTTCGGCGAGTGGATGACATTCTGGTATGAGACCTGCTGTAAACCCGCCGTCCGGCCAAACACACGGACAGGCTACGAAAATAATATCCGCCTGTATATCCGCCCAAGGCTCGGTGACATTCCTCTGAACAAGCTGACCACAAATGATATTCAGCAGTTCATAAACTGGATGAGGCAGGATGGCCGTAGTGAATACCGGGAGTCCAGAGGGGAAGGACTCTCCGCCAATACGATACGGCACTGCTGCGGCCTGTGCCGCAGGGCTCTGGAGAAGGCCGTCACCGAAAAGCTGATCGTGCGCAACCCGGCGGAGGAATGTAAGCTCCCACCGGCCAGACGAATGGAGATGCGGCTGCTCAGTCGGGAGGAGTTGCAAAAGCTGCTCATTCAGGCCAGACCACTTGGCGTCCGGCACATCCGCAAAGCCGCCAGTAGGGTGGGGCAGGCCCCGGCTGTTCTTGTAGGCCATGGGGGACAGGACGCCCAGCCGGTTCAATTCCTCTGCGATGTGCTTTGCGCTGGCTCCGTCAATGCGGCGGCGGTAAATGTCCTGCACCACACGGGCGGGGTACTCGTCGATGATGAGGTGATTCTTATTCTCCGGGTCCTTTCGGTAGCCGTAGATCGGGCAGGCCCCCACATAGTCCCCGTTCTGCCGTTTGGTCAGCAGGGCGCTCCGGGTTTTCACAGAAATATCCCGGCAATAGGTATCGTTCAGCAGATTTTTCAAGCTGATATGCAAATCATCGCCGTTCTGCTCGTTGGCGGTGTCAATGCCGTCATTGATGGAAATGAACCGGACACCGTAGGTGGGAAACACCTGCCGGAGATAGCGGCCAGTCTCGATGTACTCCCGGCCCAGGCGGGACAGGTCCTTGACGATCACGCAGTTGATCTTGCCGGAAACAATGTCGTTCATCATCTCCTGGAACGCCGGACGGTCGAACAGAACGCCGCTGTAACCATCGTCCACCCGCTCCGATACCAGCTCAATGTCCGGGTGCGCCGCCACAAAGTCCTCGATCAGCTTCTTCTGATTGGCAATGCTGTCACTCTCCACGCTGCGGTCAGCGGAGTAGGAGAGGCGGAGATATGCGTCGCCCTTGTACTTTGGCATGAAAAAGTCACTCCTTTACATCACGGACTTACCCCGCAATATAACGAGTGACTGATTTATCCTATTTAATTCTTTTTCCAGTCACAAGTATAGCACACCTCCACGGGCAAGTCAACACATTAAAGCACTAAATTAGAATCTGTTTCAAACAGTCCTCCAGGGACACGCCATTGTCGGCAAACTGCGCCCGGACGATGAATTTACCACACGTGAAGCAATAGGGATTTTTGATCTGCCGGAGAAATTCGGCAATCCGTTCCTCCTTGGGGAGCTTCGGGTCCACGGAAACCTCACGAATGTCGGCTTGGGGCATACCCGCAGGGGAAAGGGACAGCTTCTGTTCCATGTTCGTACCTCCTTCACGGTGAATCAATGCCGCCGCAGGCCTCCCGGCCTGCGGCGGTTTGTGATGTATCAGCCCTTGAAGCGGTAAGGGAGCTTGCGGCCCCCGCGCTGCTGGCTGTTGTACTTGCTGAGAATGACGCGGGCAAACCGCAGGGCGGCTTTGTTGGTGGAGAAGTCCACCTTACCCCGGCGAATGATCTCGTCCGGGTCCACGGCGGACAACCTCTTAATGAAAATCTGATCCACCAGCTCCGTCTCATAGGTCTTGACGAACAGCGCCATACCGGAGAAGATAGACGCTTTAAGGGAGTTGGGGGTCCCATGCCACGCCCCGGCGATTAGGCCCAGCATACGGGAGAAGGCCGCGCCGCCCAGGAGCCGGTAGGCGTTGATAACGGCGCGGGTGGTGGAAATTTCAAAGGGTTCCCCGGTGGGCCGGTCTAGCGCCCAGGTAAAACCGGCGTCCTCTACCCGCTGCTTCACATCAATGATCTCCGCGTTCGCCCCGGACTCCACCAGGGCCTTGGTCGCGTGGCCCAGCCGCAGCTTTCCCCTGGTCTGGTCCAGCATATAGTACAGCTCGGCCTCCTGCTCGTAGGTCA
>NZ_CAJTUX010000118.1 GCF_910579365.1 uncultured Oscillibacter sp. | reverse complement strand
TCGACCTCGACCTGTACGCCGTCTACACCGCCGCCTTCCTGGGGGCGGCGGGGGCCTGGGCCCTGGCGGAGGGACGGCCCCTGCCCGCGCTTGCCGAGGCGGCGGCGGGGGCGGCGCTGTTCCTGGCCCTGCCGGGGCGTCTGGTAACGGGAAAGCGGGTGAAGCCCGCCGTACCACCGCCTCCGGAGGAGCGTCCGTCCTCCGCCCCCTGGCGGGAGCGGCTGAACCGGGCCGCCGCCGCTCTGCGGGACCTCTATGACAGCATGGGGCGGAGCATCCCCCCCCAGACCGACGAGAACCCGGCCATCGTCTTCGACCGGGCGGCGGAGAAGGTCTGCCGGGGCTGCGCTCTCTGCGACATCTGCTGGCAGCGGGACTACACAGGCACCTTCAACGCCATGAACGACGCCACGCCCTATCTCCTGGAGCGGGGCCGGGCCCTGGCCAAGGATTTCCCGGACTACTTCGCCAGCCGCTGCGTCCACCTGCCGGACCTTCTGAACGCCATCAACGGCGAGCTTTCCGCCTTCCTGCTGCGGCGGCAGTACCGGCGGCAGCTGGAGGAGACCCGCCGCAGCGCCCGGGGGCAGTACGCCCAGCTCTCTGAGCTGTTGACCGCCACCGCCGCCGGACTGGAGGCCGCCGCCCCCGCCATGGGAGCGGACCGGCCATGCCGGGTGGGGGCGGCCCTCCGGCCCAAGGAGGGGGAGACGGTCTGCGGGGACACGGTGACCTCCTTCCGGACGGACGGGGGCCTCTGGTGCCTGATTCTGGCGGACGGCATGGGCAGCGGCGAGCCCGCCCGGAAGGAGTCCGCCCTGATCTGCCGCCTGCTCCAGGAGTTTCTGGAGGCCGGGGTAGCCCCGGAGGCGGCGCTGAAGACCCTGAATTCCGCCATGGGCCTCCGAGGGGCGGACACGGGGAGCTTTACCACCGTGGACCTCTGCGTCTACGACCCCGGAAGCCGGGAGGCGGCCTTCTACAAATTCGGCGCGGCCCCCAGCTACTTGAAAAAGGGCGGCGTGGTCCGGCGGATCACCGGCGCGAGTCTGCCGGTGGGCCTTCGGGGGACGCCGCCGGATGTGACCAGGGCGCCTCTGGACCCCGGGGGCTTCGCCGTCATGGTCAGCGACGGCGTGGCGGACCCCATGGAGGACGAGTGGCTTATGAACCTGCTGGCGGGCTGGACGGGGGACGACCCCCAGGATTTGGCGGGGCTGATTCTGGCGGAGAGCGTCCGCCGGGAACGGCTTCGGGACGACTGCGGCATCCAGGTGCTGTACTGCCCGGAAAATAATGTACGGGAGGTATAACCTCCCGTACTTTTTTGCTCTTATTCTACGGTTTGGAATGTGACGGCCACCGTAAACAGGTCCGCCACCGTCTCCACCCGGAAGGTTCCGCCGCAGGCCTCGGTGAAGGAGCTGGCGATGCTCAGGCCCAGGCCGCTGCCGCCGTCGGTGCGGCTGGCGTCTCCCCGGACGAAGCGGGCGGTGAAGTCCACTCCCTCGGGCAGCTCGCTGCGGCTGGTGTTGCGGACGCTGGCCTCCGCCGTTTTCCCGGCGGTTTTCAGGGTGAGGTACACCCGGCTGCCCTCCAGGGCATAGCGCAGGGCGTTGTCCAGAAGATTCTGAAAGACCCGGTAGAGCCGCTTGCCGTCGGCGACGATCATCACCGGCTCCTGGGGGAGCTCCGCCTTGAAGGTCAGGGCGCTCTCTTGAATGGCCCCGTCCATGTCCGCCAGGGTCTGGCGGAGGAGCTTCGCCAAATCCAGCCGCTCCAGGTGGACGGGGAGCTGGTCCGCCGCCGCCTTGCTGATCTCGAAGACGTCCTCCACCATGGTTTTCAGCCGCTGGGCCTTCTGGTCGATGATCTGGGCGTAGTCCGCCGCCGCCGGGGGCAGTTCCTCCTGCCGCAGAAGCTCCGCGTAGGAGAGGATGGAGGTCAGGGGGGTTTTCAGATCGTGGGAGACGTTGCTCACCAGCTCCACCTTCATCCGCTCGCTGCGGGTCTGCTCCTCCAGCGCCGCCTTCATGCCCGCCTGAATGTCGTTCAGGGACTCGGCGGTCTGCCGCAGGTCCGCGTCCTCCGGCAGGACCAAAGGACGGCTCAGGTCCCCGGCCCGGACGGCTTCCACCTGGTCGGCAAGACGCCCCAGGTCCCGGGCGAGGCCCCGCTGGCAGCGCTGGAACAAAAAGAGGGTCCCCGACGCCAGCAGCACCGGCAGCAGGTAGACGGTCCAGATCAGCCAGGCTGGGAAGACCCCGGCCACCGTCAGGTTGATGAGGATGCTCAGGACCTCCGCGCACAGAAGAAAGACGGTCAGGATCAGCAGCGCTGTCCGGCGGCTGAGACGCTTTTCAACCGGCCGCTTCAGGTCCCGGGCCCGCAGTCCCCGAAAAAAGGGGCGGAGGAGGGACCTCCTGGCCTCCTTGGGGTTGTGCTTATGGTCGTTGCAAAGCAGCCGCCACAGCCAAAAGAGGGCGATGAGAGCCGGGATATTCATGGTAACCAGCCGGAGGACCGCCATGCCCCAGGCGGCGAAGGAATACCCGCCGTCCCAGCCGTAGCCATAGCTGTAGCTGTAAAGAAGCTCATAAACCACGTCCAGATTGCAAAGTCCCGGCAGAAAGGCCCACAGTACGCACGCCGTTACCAACAGGAAGCGGACCTCCGTCCAGACATGCCGGGTCCAGGAGGCGATTTTCCGGTTCACCGGCTCCACGGATTTGCGCAGCAGAGCCCAGAGAACCAGGCACCACATGGCGATGAACAGCAGCAGGCCCTGGGTCTGGTAGAAGGACTCGCTTTCCTCCACATACTGGGCGAGACCGTAAAAGGCGTTGTTGGAATAGATCCCACCGTTTTTGTAGTCCACGCCGTAGTACCGCTCCGGCGTCCGCCGGACGGCCATATAGACCGTCACGTGCTCCAGATCTTTGCTGACGGGGAAGTTGTCGTAGCCCGGGACAAACCACCGGGACTCGTTGTTGTACAGGCCGTTCCCATAGACGTCCAGGTCCGCCCCGTCCTTGACAATGGAGACCTTGCCGTTTTGGAAGGTCAGGAAAACGTTATAGTCTTTTTGCTCCTGAGGCACCGTGGAGAAATCGACAGAGGAGGCATGGCGCAGCCGCTTCGCCTCCAGAAAGAAGGCCAGACGCCCCTCCGCATTGGTGTAAACCTTTCCCTCCGCTGTCTCAATGTAGTAAAGGACGTTCTTGTCGTTCCGGTAGGCCTCATCCGGCTCCCGGTCTTTTTCAGACTCCGCCGGGATGGAATGGAAGGAATTGAGCTGCGTCTCACACTCCGCCAGCCCCCGGCCCACCACCACGGCCTCGGTAAGGGGATAGGAGCCCCACCAGGACCGATAGGCCTCCGCCTCCTGAACCACAGCCACGTCTCCACCGTACTCCGTCCAGTAGGCCTGGTCGTAGAAGTCCACCGTTCCCCCGGCTCCGATGGTCAAAAACTCCCGGAGATACTGGGAAACCTCGTCCCGGAAGGCGTCCGTTTCCTGCCAGTCCCACTCCCACCGGGGAGAGGGGTCCCGCTCCCAGGCGATCCGGTTTCCCAGAGCCCCCAGGGCGGAGAGGAATAGCGTCATCCCCAGAAAGAAGGCCAGAAAACCGGCCAGCGCCTTGACCCGCCCGCCGGGACGGAGGACCTTCACGCCCTTCCCCGCCTCCGCGGCTTCCCGGACCTCCTCCGCCACAAACCGCTCCAGGGCTTCGCCGGGGTCCTTATCCGTGCGGTTCCAATTTGTATCCAATGCCCCACACCACCTTAATATAATCTGGCTCCTTGGGATTCAGCTCGACTTTTTCCCGAATGCGGCGGATGTGAACCATCACCGTGTTCTCACAGGAAAACGCGTCCTCGTTCCACACCCGGCGGTAGATCTCCTCGGCGGGAAAAATCTGCCCGGGGTGGCGGAAGAGCAGGTCCACGATTTTGGTCTCCGTGGGGGTGAGCTTCACCTCGTCCCCGTCGGCCCGGAGAACCCGTCCGGCGGGGTCGTAGCAGAGCCGCCCGTTGACGATAAGCCCCTGCCGCCCCTCGGCGTTCACGTCGCCCAGGGACGTGTACCGCCGGAGCTGGCTCCGCACCCGGGCGATGAGCTCCTGGGGGTTGTAGGGCTTGGTGACGTAATCGTCCGCCCCCATGGAAAGTCCCAGGATTTTGTCCGTGTCCTCGCTTTTGGCGGAGAGGACGATCACCGGCAGGTTTCGCTTCTCCCGGATGCGCAGCAGGGCGGAAAGACCGTCCAGCCGGGGCATCATCACGTCGATGAGGAGGAGCTTTACGGCGGGGTCCAGGCATTGGTCCACGGCCTGGAGGCCGTCGTAGGCTCTGCGGACCGGGTAGCCCTCCCGCTCCAGGGTGATGGCGATGGCGTTCACGATTTCCGGATCGTCGTCCACAACTAAGATACATTCGTTCATATGGGCTTCCTCCCTTGAGCTGAGACTAGGATAGCAGGCAATTCTTACGAATGGCTCGACAAAAATCTTACAATTTTCTTACGATTGCAAAGAAAAAGGCGGGGAAGTTCCCCCGCCTTTTCGTTATGTCAGTCCTCCAGGGCCTTTTGAAGGGTGTCAATGACTTGATCCAGTTTCGCGTTCCGCGGTTCCTCGTCTTTTTCGGACCGTATTTCTTGCAGATCACTCAGCACAAACCGGATAAAGGCTTTGAATTGGCTGTCCGTCATGCCCATGCTAAAACGCTCCTTTCCTGGCTGGGATATCTTCATTTTACACAAAAGCCGGACCGAGGTCAAGTCCATCCCCGCCCCTATTTTTTCAGCGGCACGGCAAAGATGAACCGCGTGCCCTCCCGGCCGCTCTCCGCCTTCAGCGTCCCCTTGTGCTCCCTGGCGATGACGGCGGCGATGCTCAGCCCCAGGCCGAAGCCGCTCTTCTCCCCCCGGGAGGCGTCCGCCCGGT
>NZ_CAJTUX010000117.1 GCF_910579365.1 uncultured Oscillibacter sp. | reverse complement strand
GGAAAATGCGCCTGAGCCAGCCCCAGCAGATGATGGCCGCGGAGCGGGAGATCGTGGACGAGGCCTACGCCGGGGACATCATCGGCGTCTTCGACCCCGGCATCTTCTCCATCGGGGACACCGTCACCGTGCCGGGAAAGAAGTTCCGCTACGCGGGCATCCCCACCTTTGAGCCGGAGCACTTCATGCGGGTCTCCCCCAAGGACACCATGAAGCGCAAGCAGTTCATCAAGGGCACGGAGCAGATCGCCCAGGAGGGCGCGATTCAGATCTTCAAGCGCCCCGGCGGCGGCATGGAGGAAGTGGTGGTAGGCGTCGTCGGCACCTTGCAGTTCGACGTGTTTCAATACCGCATGAAGGCGGAGTACGGCGTGGACCTCTATATGGAGGGCCTGCCCTACGACCATCTGCGGCTCATCACGGCGTGCTCCTGCAAGCCCGACGAGCTGGTGCTCTGCACCGGGGCCGCCATTTTGGAGGACTTTAAGGGACGGCTCCTGGTGGCCTTTGGCGGGGAGTGGTCCGTGGGCTTTTTGACAAAACACAATCCCGGTCTGGTGCTGGAGGACGCTCTGAGCGTGTCTTGAGGACGGCCCCGGAGCGGGGAGGGGCCCTTCCGGACGGGGGCCGGAAAGGAGGGACGGCGTGAAGCGAATTCTGATTGCGGAGGACGACCGGGCCCTGGGGGACGGGCTGTGCCTGGCCCTCAAGGGGCCGGAGGCGGAGCTTTCCCTTTGCCGGACCCTCTCCGCCGCCCGGTCCGCCCTGGGGGCGGGGAGCTTTGACCTGCTGGTTCTGGATGTGAACCTCCCCGACGGAAACGGGCTGGACTTCCTCCGGGAGCTCCGGCAAGAGAGCACCGTGCCGGTCATCCTGCTCACCGCCAATGACATGGAGACCGACATTGTGGCGGGGCTGGAGTCCGGGGCGGACGACTATGTGACCAAGCCTTTTTCCCTGGCGGTGCTCCGGGCCCGGGTCAACGCCCAGCTCCGCCGGAAGGGGACGGACTCCGCCCGGGAGGGTCCCGTGGTTCTGGGGGCGTTTTCCTTTGACTTCGCAGGCATGGAGTTTCGCCGGGACGGGCAGCTCGTCGACTTGAGCAAGACGGAGCAAAAGCTCCTCCGCCTTCTGGTGGAGAACCGGGGCCGCACCCTGCCCCGAGGGCTGCTGGTGGACCGCATCTGGACCGACGGAGCGGAGTACGTGGACGAGAACGCCCTGTCCGTGACGGTGAAGCGCCTGCGGGGCAAGCTGGAGGAGAACCCCTCCAAGCCCCGTTACCTGAAGACGGTCTACGGCATTGGCTATACCTGGTCCCTGGGGGAAAGAGAGGGCTGAGGCGCGATGGAGACGGGAACCCTCTGTCTGGCCGCTCTGGCCGCGGCGCTTCTGGCGCTGCTCCTCTGGAACCGCCGGCGGACACGCCGCCTGCTCCTCCGTCTGGATGAGATGCTGGACCGGGCCATCCGGGGGGAGTTCCGGGAGGAGGCCTTTGACGAAAGCCTTCTCTCCGCCGTGGAGACGAAGCTGGCGTACTATCTCAGCGCCTCCGCCGTCTCCGCCCGGAACCTTCAGGAGGAGAAGGACAAGATCAAGGCATTGATCTCGGACATCTCCCACCAGACCAAGACCCCCATCGCCAATGTGCTGCTCTACACCCAGCTGCTGGAGGAACGGGATCCGGACTGCGGCGAGTACACTGCCGCTCTGGGAAGTCAGGCCCGGAAGCTCCAGTCCCTGATTGAGGCGCTGGTGAAAACCTCCCGCCTGGAGACGGGGATGCTGGCCTTCCGCCCCAGGCCCGGGCCCCTGGCTCCGGTGCTGGAGGAGGCTGTGGCCCAGTTTGGCCCCGCAGCAACGCAGAAGGGGCTGGCCCTGACGCTGAAGGTCCGGGAGGAGACGGCGGTCTTTGACGCCAAGTGGACGGAGGAGGCGGTGTGCAACCTGATTGACAACGCCGTGAAGTACACGCCCTCCGGGGGACGGGTGACGGTCAGCGCCCAGGCCTATGAGCTCTTTGCCCGCGTCGACGTGGCCGACACCGGCCCCGGCCTTTCGGAGGAGGAGCTGACGGAGGTGTTCCGGCGGTTCTGGCGGGGCCCGGGCGCCTCGGAGACGGAGGGCGTGGGCGTGGGGCTGTACCTGGTCCGGCAGATTGCCGGGGGACAAGGCGGCTATGTCAGGGTCTTTTCCCGGCCGGGACACGGGGCGAAATTCTCCCTCTTCCTGCCCAGGGGCTGAGGAGATTCTGTCAGGATTGTTAGATTTCAGAAAGATTGTGGAAAGATTCCTCGTGTAAAGTCTGTATTGTCGAAAGGCAGTACAGACTTTACTTCTTGGAGGTATTGGATATGACCATCTTGGAAACAAAAGACCTGCGAAAGCATTACGGCTCCGGCGAGACGGAGGTCCGGGCCCTGGACGGCGTGGATTTACGGGTGGAGAAGGGGGAGTTTGCCGCCGTCGTCGGCACCTCGGGCTCCGGAAAATCCACCCTCCTCCACATGCTGGGCGGGCTGGACCGGCCCACCTCCGGCTCCGTCACTGTGGACGGGAAGGACATCTTCTCTTTGAAGGACGAGGCGCTGACCATCTTCCGCCGCCGGAAGATTGGCTTCGTCTTCCAGAACTACAACCTAGTCCCCGTCCTCAGCGTCTATGAGAACATCGTTCTGCCGATCCAGCTGGATGGGCAGAAGCCCGACGGGCCTTATGTGGACCGGATCATCGAGACCCTGGGTCTGGAGAAAAAGCTTCAGAACCTGCCCAACAACCTCTCCGGCGGCCAGCAGCAGCGGGTGGCCATCGCCCGGGCCCTGGCGGCCAAGCCCGCCATCATTCTGGCCGACGAGCCCACGGGAAACCTGGACTCCCGGACCAGCCAGGACGTGATGAGCCTTTTGAAAATCACCAGCCAGAAGTTCGCCCAGACCATTGTCATGATTACCCACAACGAGGAAATCGCCCAGATGGCGGACCGCATCATCCGTATTGAGGACGGGAAAATCCGCTCCTCCCGGAGCACCGGAGAGGAGGCGTGACCATGATCCGCGTTGCCAACCAGGGCTGCATCCGCCGCTTAGGGCTGCGCTCCATGAAAGCCGCCCAGACCCGGAACATCGTGGCGGTGCTGGCCATCGCCCTGACCACCGTGCTCTTCACGTCCCTCTTCACCATCGCCGCCTCCATCAACTATTCCTTCCAGCAGGAGAACTTCCGCCAGGCGGGCGGCGACTTTCACGGCACCATCAAGGGCCTCACCTGGGAGCAGGTGGAGGAAATGCGGACGGACCCGCTGATTCAAGGGGACTTCGCCCGGTTGTTCGTGGGTATGCCCATAGACCCGCCCTTCAACAAATCCCATGTGGAGGTCTCCTACCTGGAGCCCGCCGCCGCGCCCCACTACTTCTGCCAGCCAGTCGAAGGGACCCTCCCCCGGGAGGGCACCGATGAGGCCGCCACGGACACCCGCGTTCTGGCCCTTCTGGGGGTGGAGCCGAAGGTGGGCGCGCAATTCACCATTTCCTTCTACCTTGACGAAAACACCTCCAACCGGAAGCTGGTCACCCGGACCTTCACCCTCTCGGGGTGGTGGGAGTACGACAGCGCCCTGGTGGCAAGCAACGTGCTCCTGCCCCGCTCCGCCGCCGAGGAGTTCTGCGCCCAGGGCAGCGGGGACCCCTACTCCATGACCGGTGAATGGAACCTGGACATGATGTTCCAAAACGACCTCCAGATTGAGGAGAACATCCTTCAGGTCCTGGAGAACCATGGCTATCAGCACGACGACCCCCAGGGGGAGAATTACTTGAGAATCGGCGTCAACTGGGGCTACTCCGGGGCCCAGCTTTCCAACAGCTTTGATATCTCCACGCTGATCGCCATTGTGGTTTTGCTGCTGCTGATTATCTTCACAGGCTACCTGATTATTTACAACGTCTTTCAGATTTCCGTCACCAACGACATCCGGTTTTACGGTCTGCTGAAAACCATCGGCACCACCGGCAAGCAACTCAAGCGCGTCGTCCGGCAGCAGGCCCTGCTTCTCAGCCTTATCGGCATCCCCATTGGACTGCTCCTGGGCTTTGCCATCGGCAACAAGCTCACCCCGGTCATCATGGCCCAGCTGAGCTACAAGAACGCCTTCGTCTCCTTCAATCCCCTGATTTTCATTGGAGCGGCGCTGTTCGCCCTGCTGACCGTGTTCCTCTCCTGCGCCCGTCCGGGCCGCATGGCGGCGAAGGTCTCCCCGGTGGAGGCCGTGCGCTATACCGAGGGCGGCGGGCCGAAAAAAGCCGGGAAGCGGGAGAAGGTCCGCAAGGCCCAGAGCGGCGCGTCCCTGCCGGGCATGGCTTGGGCCAACCTGGGCCGGAGCCGGGGGAAAACCGTGGTGACGGTCCTCTCCCTGACCCTGGCGGTGGTGCTGGCCACGATTACCTATACCTTCGCCACCGGCTTCGACATGAACAAGTACCTGGCCCAGAACGCCGACGTGGACTTCATCCTGGGGGACGCGGCCTACTTTCAGACCAGCGGCGGCTTCCGCTCCACGGACGAGGCGGTGCCGGAGGAGATCATTTCCGATGTCAACGCCCAGGACGGCGTGGAGGAGAGCGGACGGGTGTATGGCAATGTCTCCGCCGTGAAGGAGTTTGTCACCGAGGACTGGCTCCGGATGGGCTATGGAACGTATAACTCCCCGGAGGTTGTCGACCAGATCATAGAGCTTACGGAACGTCTCCCCAACGGGCTTCTGGAGACCGGCTTGCAGCTGTACGGCATGGAAGATTTTCCTCTGAGCCTGCTGGATGTGCTGGAGGGAGACCTGGCTCCCTTGTCGGACCCCACGCAGAACGCCATTGCCGCCGTCTACCGGCCTGACGACTACAACTCCACCCAATGGGACAGCAACTGGGCTAAGCTGGGAGATACCGTGACGGTCCGCTATATCACCGAGATGGAATTTTTTTACCGGGACACCGGAGAAATCTTTACGGACGTGGATACCGCCATCGAGAGCGGCCGTTCCTGGGGAGAGCGGGCCAAGGTCTACGAGGATATTGACTACACCGTCTGCGCCCTGGTGCAG
>NZ_CAJTUX010000116.1 GCF_910579365.1 uncultured Oscillibacter sp. | reverse complement strand
TTGCTGCTTTCAGCACTTTACTCAAGCGGTTTTAGCCTATTGGTACAGCTTCTTATACTGGCGGTAGTAAGCCGCCGCAGACCAAATGATGGAGTGAGGTGATTTTATGCGATTTTGGAAAAAAACAGCAGCAGCAATGTTCACGATTCTGCTCGTGCTTTTATGCTGCCATATCCGTACAGTAAAACAGGATCAGCCAGCCCAAGAAGATGATCTTTCTGTTACAGCTGGGTTTGCGCATGAGGATGGGACAATGTTCTCCGATGGAATTATTCGGCTTTCAAACGGCGGACATATCCTGGAGTATCCGTTGAGCGACACCGCTCTGGCATTTCCCAATCTGCCCAGAAACGGCAGTTTCATGCTGGCACTCCTGGACCGGCAGGAGCAGACGCAGGGAACCATGCGCCTCTCCTTTTCAGAAGGAGCGGTCATTGACGCGACCACCGGCAAGGATGGCGTCGGCTATGTGATGGTGAGCGGGGACACAGACGAGCTTGCGCTGTATTTCATTCTCACAGATGATGGGGAGCTTCAATGCACGTTGTGGTTGTCTCACCCGGACCTTCCTCCAGGCGGTCTGCCGCTGAAATAAGCTGGATTTTGGCCGGAAAGGCATAACCATCCAAAACAAAAGAAAGGAATGATTTTGCTATGAAAGAAAGAAGCTGCTCCATGATATCGGTTTTCTGTGCGGTATTGCTGTGTATGAGCCTGCTGTGCAGCAGCGCGTCCGCCGCTTCTTTGGTGGTTCTTGATTTGGCGGAGATTGTGGAACAAACCGCCCCCAGCGTTGTGGAAGTATTTACGGAAACCAAGAAGGTCAGCAACTGGTTCCAGGAATATGTAATGGAGGGGGCCGGAAGCGGCGTCATCTTATCGGAGGATGGCTACATTGTGACAAATCACCATGTGATTGATGGAGCAGGCACAATTAAAGTGCGAACAAACAATGGGCAGACATATGAAGCAGCCTTAAAGGGGACAGATTCCAAAACAGATTTAGCGGTACTTAAAATTGAGGCGACTGATCTGCTTCCTGCAAAGCTGGCTGATTTTTCCGCCGTGCGGGTTGGCGATTTTGTAATCGCAATCGGCAATCCGCTTGGTGAATTGGGCGGCACGGTAACGGAGGGCATCATCAGCGCAAAAGACCGGGAGATCACGATTGATGGGCAAACTATGACGCTGCTTCAGACATCGGCGGCGGTCAATCCGGGGAACTCCGGCGGCGGTCTATTTGACCTTGACGGAAAGCTGGTTGGAGTAGTAAATTCAAAATCATCCGGCAGCGACATTGAAGGGCTGGCATTTGCGATACCTGCCAACACTGTGCAGGAAATCACACAGGAACTGATCTGCAACGGCTATGTGACTGGCCGTCCGCAGTTGGGGATCAGCGTGACCCAACTGACAAGGCCCGGGCTAAATTGGCAGCCGTATTTTGATAAGCCCGGACTATATGTAGCCGGTTCTTCAGAAAGCAATGGCCTGAAAGCCGGCGACCGGATTGCGGAGATTGATGGTACGCCTATCAATAACGCCGCAGACATATCCGCAGTATTGGACAAGCATCATGTTGGAGATACGGTCAAAGTCACTGCTTTCCGAGGCGGCAAGGAGATTGTGGTCAGTGTTAAGCTGACGGAGCAGAAACCAGAGTAAACGTTTCGGAGGATTTATCATGCGAATTTTGGTAGCGGATGATGAGCCGGAGATGGTCATGGTGCTGGAAGCGCTTTTGAAACGTGAGCATTATTCCGTAGACGCGGTTTACAATGGGCAGGACGCGCTGGATTACGGGCTGGAGGGAAATTACGCCTGTATTGTTCTGGACATCATGATGCCAAAGCTGGATGGAATTCAGGTCCTGCAAGCCCTTCGGGCCAAACAAATCGCCGCTCCGGTGCTGCTCCTGACCGCAAAAAGTCAGGTAGAGGACCGGGTGGCCGGTTTGGAAAACGGAGCGGACGATTACTTGCCAAAACCCTTTGACAGCCGGGAGTTCGTGGCGCGGGTCCGCGCCTTGACCCGCCGGGGCGGGACATACACGCCCAGCGTCATTTCCGCTGGAAATGTTACATTAGACCGTTCCTCCTTTGAACTGAGATGCGGAGACGCCTGCATCCGGCTGGGCAATAAGGAGTTTCAAATGCTGGAGCTTCTGATGCGGCAGAAGGGGCGGCCCATTTCAACGGAGCAGTTTATGGAATCCATCTGGGGCTATGACAGCGAGGCTGAGATCAATGTAGTCTGGGCTTACATCTCCTATCTAAGACGGAAGCTGGAATCGGCGGGCGCGAATATCCGTATCTCCACCCGCAGGGGACAAGGTTATGTGCTGGAGGAATTTTCATGATTCGATCTCTGCGATGGAAATTTATCTGGATCGCCATGCTGTCGCTGTTGGGAACCATGACGGTTCTCTGCGTCTCCATCGGTGTGGGAAACCATTGGATTACAACCCGGCGGGTAGACCGGGCTATTTCGCTGCTGCATCAGAACGGCGGAACCTTTCTTCCTCCCGGCGCGGCCTTCGACCCCTCTGACTTCGAGTTTCAGGTGACACCGGAAACCGCCTTTGAAACCCGGTATTTCATCGTGGAGCTTACGGAACAGCGGGAAGTAAAAGCCGTAAATCTTGAGCATATCGCGGCGTTTGACCGTCACTCTGTTACGGAGACCATCAGCAAGGTCATACAAGCGGGCGGCAGCCGGGGATATGTAGATTACTACCGCTTCGGTCTGTTTCCAAGCGAGGGCGGCGGCAGCACCATGATTGTTATGGACTGTTTTCTGATGCTCCAGGCGGCGGACAACATGCTGCGCATCACTGTGATTATATTTTTGTGTGCGCGCTGATTGTGTTCCTCCTGCTGCTGTTCTTCTCCGGCCGCGCCATTCGTCCCTTTGCGGAAAACCTGGAACGGCAGAGACAGTTTGTAACCGATGCCTCCCACGAGCTGAAAACGCCCCTTTCCATTTTGTCGGCGGATCTGGATTTGCTGTCGGATTCCTGCGGGGAAAGCCGGTGGCTGGAGAGCGCCCGGACGCAGATCGCCCGGCTGGACAAGCTGATCCGCAATTTGGTGGAGCTGGCCCGCACGGAGGAGACCATTCGGGAGGGGGCCTCGGAGGTGTTCTCCCTCAGCGGCATCGCCCTGGCCAGCGCGGAGGCGTTTGCGCCCCTGGCAGAGGCGGAGGGGAATACGCTGGCGGCGGAGGTCGCCGCCGGCGTGGAGCTGCGAGGCGTCCAGGACGACCTGTTCCGGCTCTTTTCCATCCTTCTGGACAACGCGGTCAAATACTGCGACGCGGGCGGAACGATCCGCCTGTCCGTATCACAGCGGGGCCGGACGGTCCGCCTTTCCGTCTCCAATCCATGCGCGGGCCTGAATCCCGCCCGGCTGCCCCGCTATTTTGACCGCTTCTACAGGGCGGACTCCTCCCGATCCAGGACTACCGGCGGATATGGAATCGGCCTGTCTACGGCCAGAGCCATCGTTGCCCGCCACCGGGGACGGCTGACCAATCATTATGCAAACGGGATCATCACCTTCACCGCGCTCCTTCCCCAGGTCAATGAAAAACGCGGGAATACCTCGGGTTCCAGGGGCTTTTTGTAAATTGCATTACTGATGTGTCTCAGGGAAAAAGCTCCTAATACTGTGAGCCGGGCATTGACCTGCCCGGCGTTATTATTTCCGAGCTTAAAGCTCGGAAATAATGAATTTGATTCAAGCCGTTTTGCTCGCCGCTGTAAACAGCGGCAACCGCAAAACATGGCACATATTACTTCCGACCGTTCAGTTCGGAAGTAATAAACATATACCGAAGCAAAGCCCTGGCGTCACTGAAACAGCGATGCCAGGGCCTTGTATCAATCTATTCCTTAATGACCTAAATGCTTTTTGAGGCACGATAAAGCAAACGCCTGGAAAATCATATATCATATATCTGCATGAAGATTTAGACGATGCAGAGGACGATGCCGTTGAAACCCTGATTGATTCTCCCTGCGCTAAATTGCCGGAGCAGATTTGTATTGAACAGGAGACAGCGACTGAACTTCATGAGGCCATGGATGCTCTGCCAGATCGGGAAAATGTTTACGTTCAGTACCGCTTTGGCTTTGCGGACGGCAAAGACCATCCGCTCACCGAAACAGCGCAGTATTTCCACCTGACAGAGAGCCGCGCAAAAAGCGCAGAACGTTCCGCGCTGAAGCTGTTGCGGCATGAGTTGCTTTTTGAAATACCGGAGCGGGCCTATGCCAGAGCGGAGGACAAGTTGACAAGACTGTTGGTTACGGAAAACGAACTCCATGCGGTGGAACTCCGCCTAAAGTCGCAGAAGAAACGTGGCAAAAAAATAACCGCCGCAGTCTACGAATATCTCGCGGACTGTGACGGTGCTTGGGGCGAACTTCACTATGATTTCAAGGGCGGCACGGCGGAGATCATTCTGCTAGCCGAGTGGGATACGATGGTCAGCCACAGGTTCGCAATGCGGGCTGTCGAGTATCTTCAAAAGGTTCCTATAATAAAACTTCCGGAAAAATTTATGCTGACATTCATAGGACCTGAGCGGTTTTGTTCGAGCGACAAATTGCCGCTCGAATAGATGATAATTTATGATTGGAGCCAGCCACAATGAAAATTAAACTAGAACAGGTAATTGAGGCAATCGAAACCGCCGACGATGCGTTTACCTATTTTTATGATACACAGACTGGTGAAACGTTGCCGCCCGGCGCGGTCTGTCAGGAGCTGGCTCACGCGATTCGTGGTAAAGGCGCGTTCCGCCGGTTGAAGAATGGAATTTATTACCATCATATTGAGCGGCAGTGGTATGATTATCAGGCGGCGGCGTATCGGGAGATCGCCATTCGCTGGTGCCGGGATGAGGAAATTGAATACATAGAAACAGAATAAAAAACGGGGAGTGGCTATGCTCCATGAGCACAGCCACTCCCATTATAATTTTCATGCGTAGACCAGTTCGTGGAGTATGATTTCCTCCGCTCGGTTGCGGATATTATTCATCCGTCCAACCCATTCCATTTGGTTGGATGCTTTCAGGGCTTCGGTCACGCCCGTCAGACTGAGCTTTTGAAGTTTTTTTGTGACTTCCATACGATTACCTCATTTCCTT
>NZ_CAJTUX010000115.1 GCF_910579365.1 uncultured Oscillibacter sp. | reverse complement strand
TGTCCCAAAGAATTTCAATCAGCTTTGTCTCATGGAAATACTTCTTGGGGCAGGAAGCGGGATGATCGGCATGAGACTGGCAGATATAGACGTAGTAGCGTATCCCCTTGCTGCTGTTCACATTTTTGTAGCGTACCAAGGGCCGCTTGCAGTCCGCGCAGTAGACCAGCTTTCGGAGGATATTGGGGGTGGTCCCCATCGTGTCATATTTCCCCTGCCGCTCGTGGTAAGTGGTTTTGGCTCTTTCAGCCATCTGCTGAACCACCTGAAAGATTTCTTCCTCCACCAGCGGCTTATGGGTATTGCGAACGATCACCCACTCGGATTTTGGTACACGGCAGGTCTTTCTGCCCTCAGAAAGCCCGGATCGTTTCCTTCCCTGCACCATATGTCCCAGGTAAATCTCGCTGGACAGTATGTTCTTAACGGAGCATACATTCCAAATTGTGTTGGCATAGTGTTCGGATTTTGAATTTCCCTTCAAATAGTGATACCGGCCAGGGGAAGGGACGTTCCGCTCGTTCAGCTTCCGGGCAATGCTCTGATAGCTCATGCCGGAGAACCGCCATTGAAACATTTCCCGGACCACCGGCGCAGTCTCCGGGTCCGGCTCAATCCGGTGATGATCGTCAGCGCATTTCTGATAGCCGTAAATCGCCCAGGTTCCGATAAACTCCCCGTTCCGCTGTTTTGCCGCGAATACGGGCAGCAGCTTCCTGGAAATGTCTTTGCTGTAAACCTCGTTGATGATATTTTTCAGCGGCACAATATAGCCGTCCTGGGACCGTTCGGCAGTCAGCGTATCAAAATTATCGTTGACAGCAATAAACCGCACATCCAGAAGTGGGAAAATCCGTTCCAGATAGTTGCCGGTTTCCCGATAGTTGCGGCCAAACCGGGATAAATCCTTGACCACAATGCAGTCCACTTTCCCAGCCCGCACATCCTCCATCAGCCGCTCGAACTCCGGGCGGTCAAAGTTGGTCCCTGTCCGTCCGTTGTCGCAGTAGAGGTCATAGAACTGCATATCCGGCTGGCTGTCAATGTAGCTCTGAATCAATTCCTGCTGATTGATAATCGTGTCCGCTCCGGGCTTTCCGCTGTCCTCCACCGACAGCCGGACATAGCCGCCCGCCTGATATACCCGCTTGGGCTTTTCTTCGGGGACCGCTACCGGCAGAATGGGATTGACCTTGCGTTTCGTCCTCGCCACCTCAGACCGCCTCCCTTCCAGGAAGGGCTGCTTGCCGGAGCAAATCTACCTGCCACTGAAATTCATCGTGCCAGCGGTAGACAATCTCAACCTTGCGATCACGGAAAATCAGAATGCGCTCAATCAAAGAAACAATCATCGTGCGGTCCAGAGCGTCAATGTTCTGGTACTTGCGAAACTGCTCTATCCAGTCCCGGCCTTCAGAGAGATTGCTCATTTCCCGGCTCATTTCCTCTTGAATGGCCTCGGCCTGTTCCTCTGCCTCGGCGCGGCGGCGGGAGTAGGTCTTTTTTAAGTCCTGGTATTCGTTCCTGTCGATCACGCCGTCAGCAAGGCTTTCATAGAGGGAGCGCAAAAGGGCCTGATTGCGGTCGATTTCTTCCCGCTTCTTCTCCAAACGGCCTTGCAGTTTCCGCATTCCTGCCTGCTGAAGCTGGGCCGTGTCGGTCAGTTCCAGCAGGTCAGAGAGGTCGATCACGTCCTGAATGTGCTTTTTCAAAGCCTCCAATACAATCTCGTTCAGCACCTCCACCCGCAGGGAGTGAGCAAAGCAGCTCTTTTCGTTCTTGTGGGCAGCGCAGACGTAATAGACATACTTCTTCTTGCCGGAGGAAACCGTCTTGCGAATCATGGCCCCGCCGCACTCGCCGCAGTTCACCATACCGGAAAACTGTTCTACCGCCCTGCCGCTGACACTGGTGCGGGTGTCCAGGGCAAGCACCTTCTGGATCGTCTCAAAGTCGTAGCGGTCAATAATGGCCTCGTGGCAGTTCTCCACCACCGCCCATTCCTCGCGGGGCTTCACCACCAGCCGCTTCACCCGGTAGCTGGGGGTGGTCACGCGCCCCTGCTCCAACACGCCGATGTAGACCGGATTTTTCAGAATCCGCAACACCATCCCGGCATCCCACACGGATTCCTCTTTCAGCCGGAAGGACGTGGAGTAGCGCATCCCCTGGGACCGCTTGTAGTCCATGGGAGTGAGGATACCCTCCGCCGTCAGGCGGTCAGCTATATCGCCCGCGCTGATTCCTTCCAGCTTCCATTTGAAAATGTCCCGCACCACACCGGCGGCGTATTCATCTACCAGCAGGCGGTGGCGGTTCTCCGGGTCCTTCCGATAGCCAAAAACAGCAAAAGAGCCGATGAAATCTCCGCGCTGGCGTTTGATCTCAAGCTGGCTCCGTGTTTTCACCGAGGTATCCCGGCAATATGCCTCGTTTATGAGGTTTTTGAACGGGATAACCAGCTCATCAGATTCCGCGTTGCTGTGCAGACTGTCATAGTTGTCGTTGATTGCGATAAAACGCACACCCAGAAAGGGAAATAACTGTTCCAGATATTCCCCTACGCCCAAGTGGTCCCTGCCGAAGCGGGACAAATCCTTGACCACAATGCAGTTAATCTTGCCAGCCTTGACCTCCGCCATCATCTCATGAAAGGCCGGACGGTCAAAATTGGACCCCGTGTAGCCGTCATCCACTTTCATGCCGCACTCCCGCAGTTCCGGGTGGCGCGTCATGTAGTCACGGATCAAATCCTTCTGGCCCGTGACGCTGTTGCTTTCCTCCTTGTCGCCGTCCTCGCGGGACAAGCGCACATAACCGCAGGTATTCCATACCTGTTCAGCGGAAATATTCATATTCTTCTCTCCTAATTGTTAAAGTTAATCAGCAAAACACTTTAACAACCAGGGGAGCGCCGGTTTGTCCTGTTGCCGTCATGTTAACATAACTTCCCGGCAATGTCCAGAGTGTTTTGCAAAAAAGTTTGTGTCAGCATTTGGAGCGTATGTAGGAGAGCATCCGGTCCTCCAGGGTTACATCCGTGTCGGTAAAACTGACCTTCACAACATATTTCCCGTGGCGGTAGCAGTAGGGATTGCCGATCTGCCGGATGAAGTCCAGAATCCTCTCCCGCTTGGGCAAATCGGTGTTGACCTTCACTTCCCGAATATCCCGCAGGCCGGTCGGGTCCACAGTCCGAATATCCACATTCTGCATAGCCTCGATCTGTTCCATGGAATAAGCACACGGTTCCATGTTTGTACCTCCTTTGCGATGAATCAATACCGCCGCAGACCTTCTGGCCTGCGGCGATTTGTGATGTATCAGCCCTTGAAGCGGTAAGGGAGCTTGCGGCCCCCGCGCTGCTGGCTGTTGTACTTGCTGAGAATGACGCGGGCAAACCGCAGGGCGGCTTTGTTGGTGGAGAAGTCCACCTTACCCCGGCGAATGATCTCGTCCGGGTCCACGGCGGACAACCTCTTAATGAAAATCTGATCCACCAGCTCCGTCTCATAGGTCTTGACGAACAGCGCCATACCGGAGAAGATAGACGCTTTAAGGGAGTTGGGGGTCCCATGCCACGCCCCGGCGATTAGGCCCAGCATACGGGAGAAGGCCGCGCCGCCCAGGAGCCGGTAGGCGTTGATAACGGCGCGGGTGGTGGAAATTTCAAAGGGTTCTCCGGTGGGCCGGTCCAGTGCCCAAGTAAAGCCAGCGTCCTCTACCCGCTGCTTCACATCAATGATCTCTGCATTTGCGCCGGATTCTACCAGGGCCTTGGTCGCATGACCCAGCCGCAGTTTTCCTCTGGTCTGGTCCAGCATATAGTACAGCTCGGCCTCCTGCTCATAGGTCAGGCCGGTGTAGATGATGCAGGGGACGATCACATCCCCGCCACCCGCCATCTTTCGCATAGCGGCGATCCGGTGTTGGCCGTCCACTACGTTAAAGTTGCCGTCCCGGAAGCTGACCACAATGGGGGTCAGCAGACAGGGGTTCCACTTGGCGATCAGCTTGTCCACATCCTCCGTCTCCACGGGCCGCTGATAGGGTAGGCCGGAGGTCAGCTTTGCAGTGGAGAGGTCACGGCTCACGCCAGGGTTGTGGTACTTCACTTCGGGGATGGTGGTCTGACGCTCCAAAGGCTCCGTTTTGGAGGCATGACGTTTTTTTCGATAGCTCATTTGTTCATAGTCCTTTCCATTAGATTTAATAAATCCTCCATGGCGGAGAAAATAGTGGCGAACCTCTGCCGGACAAAATTAAATTGCACCGGGGATATGCTGGGAAATACAACTGTGCAGAAGGGGTCGTTATACCATGCGAAATTCTTGTGGAAGGTATCTACAAAGCCGTCAATATCCGCCAGCAGCGTGTCCGGGGTATAACTGCAATCCTTATCGGGGTTTTTCAGATCGGCTACGGATTCCTCTATGCTGGCATAGTGTTTATCGCCCAGGGAGTAGGGAACAGAGGGCGGCATTGGAGGCTCCGGGGGCTGCGGTTCCTCTGCCGGGGCAGGATGGTACTCGCCCATGGATTTGATTTCCCCTGCCGCTAACTGGCTGGCCGCATCCCTCTGCTGCTCCGGTTCCAGACGGGACAGCTTCAAAGCGTCCTTTTTCGTGATTTTGGTGCCGGTGTCCCGGATAATATCCTTTGCTTCGGTAGTCAGATTTTTAGCCGTTTGAATTTGGCGCTTAATTGTGCTGGGATTTACCCCTAGCTTTTCAGCCGTATCTTGGACAAATGATTTTGACGTGGGGTGCATTTTGCACCCCACGTTGTTGCCTTTGGCGCGATTCATCCCCGCAGCTTGGGACGTTCCCGCTTTAGTCTCTGGGTGGAGCGTTTCATAGATTTCCTTCCGGCGCAGAAGTAAATCACTGTACTCCACGGCAGATAAGCCCTTCCTGACCACGTTTTCGTCAACCTCCGCCAGCTCCGCCAGTAGGCCCTCCAAACTGCTGACATTACACTCAATCTCCGTCCATCCCAGCAGTTTTGCCGCTTCCAGCCGGTGCAATCCGGCAATCAGCGTATGCTCCCGGTCAATGGTGATGGGGTTGAGCAAGCCCACCTTGGAAATACTGTCCACCAACTCCTGCACTCCCTCCGGGTCCGCCTTCCGCCGTCCAGCGTTGACTTTGATTTCACTGATTGGAACAAGCATATTTTCACCTCCCTGGCCTCCGGCCTGTTATCGTTCATCCCTACCGGATGGAACACCTGGGGCCGCAGTTGGCCTATGGCTCCAGGTCTTTCATCCGGTGGGCGGGAAGGGCCGCGCCGGTCCTGGCTGTGTCCTCATACTGTAAGGAAATATGACCGGCGCGGGCTCCCTTGAACACCCTTTATGAAAAATGTGTGCCGTATTATCAGGCGGCATGACCGCCCTGCTGCTCTCCCCCGGC
>NZ_CAJTUX010000114.1 GCF_910579365.1 uncultured Oscillibacter sp. | reverse complement strand
ACGCATTCTCTTATTCTAATCCATCTTTCGAGTGTTTACAAGTATGTTAACTATACTCTCCAGCCTGATACCGCACCCAAAAAACTTCCTTAAACTCAGCTGTAAACGAGATTTGTTTCTGCCTGACTTCATGCGTATACGGGTTTTCTCTCAGTACGGCTATCTCATATAGGCTGAAGCTGCTGTTTTTCCATTTCGGTTCCATTTTAGATGGGGTACATTTTAAGTTGAAAATGTTAAGAGCTGCGAAAATAAAGATTGACATTTGAATAAATATCTCATATAATAACAAAAGAAGTTCAAGGTATATTTTTCATAACAGGTATATCCGGGTGTAGCGCAGTTGGTAGCGCGCATGGTTCGGGACCATGAGGCCGTGGGTTCAAATCCCGCCACTCGGACCAAGTTTCGTTGACAAACGAGATGCACGCAAAAATCCCGCACCGAAGTGCGGGATTTTTGCGCACAAAGAGCGGATTTTGCTAAAAACGAAAATTATCAGAAGCGATTGGTGGAATTTGGTATCGTAAAATAAAAATAACGCACCAGAGATGCAAAATGAGCTGTTTTGGCAGTTTTTAGCAGCCTGCTCGACTCGAACTCTCCGCCTCTCTCTAAAAAAGAAAAGCACACCTCCCCTGGAGCTCCCAAGCCGCTCCGAGGGAGGTTTTCCATTTCAGAACGGCCCTTCCCGCCATTGTTGCTTATGCTTCATGTGTTCAGCGTTCTTCGGTGGTGTTGGTAATAGCTTTCTCAATGCTTTCCGGCTATACTGTCGTTACAACAAACGGGAAGGAGAACGGCAGCATGGAACAGAAAAAGAACCTTTGCGCTCAGGTACCCCTCAGCCTCCACGCGCAAGTCTGCGAGGCCAGAGAGGCGGCGGGCCAGACCACCAGCGAATACATCACGAACCTGCTGATCGAATACTACAATCTGAAGAAAAACGGAGGTACGACGACTATGAGCGGCAATACGAGAACGATGGCCTTCCAAATCCCCGAGGAGCTCTTCCAGCGGATCAAGGCCCACCTGGAGCGGGAAACCCAGCGGACCGGCAGGAAGCTGACCCAGCGGGAGTTCGTGCTGAACCTGATCGAGGAAGCGCTGATCGAAGCTGAGGAGGATGCCGCTGAGGAAGCCGAGCGGGTCAACGCCTCCATGGCCAGCGCCAGCCCCACCGGGACCACCACCGAGGAGGATGATCCCGAGGAGGACCTGCCTCCCGAGAAGCCCTGAATCACCACATCGCCGCCGCGTCCCCGCCCTGCGGGGGCGCGGTGCTTCTCTTTGATGGCAGTAGAGAAGATTCCACCGTCCATCGGCTTTCCCGGATGGTCAAAAATGGCACAGATATTTCGTTGCTCTTGATGAATGGATATTCCGGCAGAGGTGTGACATGGTGTTGCCACGCCCCAAAAAATCGAGGAAAGAAAGGAATTTCACAATGAACAACGACAACAGAACGCCCCTCACGATCCTAGAAGCCTGTACCCTGCTGGCCCGCGAAACCGTGTCCATGCTGGAGGGCCTCGATCAGCTCCCGGCCAGTGCCGTCACCCTCCGCGGTGCCTTGGCACTGGCCGGCGAAGACCTGGGTGATGGCGGCGCACTTCTGGCATGGGTCGACTCGGAAATGGAGATGGTCAGGCACTTCGCTGAAACAAATGAGCAAACCACGCCCCTGGTGGAACTGGAGGTTCCCTGCGCAATACCGGACCCCATCATGCAGCTGGACGCCTCCTGCATCCTCCTCAAGGCCGCGGCACAACGGCAGCCAACAGAAGCCCAATGGCAGACCACGCTGGAAGCCGTCCGGCTGCTCATGGAGATCGACGGCCTGGATGATATGGTCCTGACCGCCAAGGCCCCCAGCGGCGGGTTCCTGCGGGTCCAGGATCTACGGAGCCAGCTGGAGCGCGTCCAGGCAGCGTTTCGGGGTAACCAACAGGAAGCCAGTGTCAGCCCCCGTGAGGCCGCCTTCTCCGAGGTGGAGGCCCCGCCCCTGAAGAAGGCTTAACGGGCCACAGCGGCCCCGTGTGGCCCAGCAAAACGCCCCCGGCATCCTCTGGTTGGGATGCCGGGGGCGTTTCACGAATCACGCCTCTGCCGCCTGAACCGACAGGATATTCTCAATTAAAATGCGCTCTCCGCCCAATAAAAGCAGCTCGCCTTCATATTCATCGAATTTCTTGAGCCGCCCTGTAATGGTGACGCAGGCGCCTCCGGCCTTCCTTTTATCCGGCTGGAAATAGGTCAGCGTTACCTCGGGATGCTCCGTGATTCTGTCCGCCAGCTCTTGCAGCCGCAAATCTAAGAGGGCCTTCTCATCTTCCGTCAGCTCAGCCTTCGAATCTGTCAGTCGGGCCGTTTCGTGGACGGCGGCCTCATAGCCGGTCAAAGCCCGGAAGGGCATAAACTGCGCCGCCCGGTCCCGCATGGGCATATGGGGATGAGCGCTGGAGACGTGGTGCGGCAAATTGATGATATCGTCATATTTCCCCATTACGCCTGATGCCCTCCAATCGTATCGTTGCGGTCCTTCCCGGTAGCTCCCTCCACCAGATTCATGCCTTTCAGAATCGCGTTTTTCCCAAACCGCCTCTTGATGTCCAGCATGGTCCGCTGGACCTTCTTCTCCCGCTCCAGCTTTGCAGCCTCCCGGACCTGCTGTTCCTGAACGGCGTGGTAGTCCGTGAACAGATCCAGCTGTTCAAAAGCCGTTTTCTCCAAAACCTCCGTCTCGTTTGCCACACAAGTGGCGGTGAGGTACAGGCGGCGTACCAGCAGATTTCGGTCGATGATGCGGTCAAACAACTCCACAGCAGCGGAGATCATGCGCTTCGTGGAAGCGGTATAATCCCCCAGATTCGCGGTGCCGTGGGCGTGTTTGGGAACGGCCCGCCCATAGCGGTCCGCCGTTACCTCCCCTTTGTAGCCCCGTCCGTTCAGGCTTTCCCGGTCATAGCCCACAGTCAGCACCAGCTGACTGGTGACTAGTCCCTTGTCCACCAGGTCCAGAGATAGCTGGTCCGCCATTTCCCGTACCACCAGCCGGGCTTTCTCGTAGCCGTAGGGATGCTGGAGAACCTGCCCAGAGCCGACGCTCTTGCTCTCCGGCTGATACGCCTTAACGTCCGCCATAGTGCAGGGTTCCCAGCCCCAGGCGTGATCGATCAGCAGCTCCGCGTTGATTCCAAACAGCTTGTACAGCAAATCCTCATTATAATAATCATTCGGACCGCCCAGAGAACAGCGCGCGATATCCCCCATGGTGTAGAGACCGTGGGCCTCCAGCTTCCTGGCATAACCTCCGCCCACCCGCCAGAAATCGGTGAGGGGCCGGTGATCCCACAGCAGACGCCGGTAGCTGCGCTCGTCCAGTTTGGCGATGCGCACGCCGTTGACGTCCGGGTGGATGTGCTTGGCCACAATATCCATGGCCACTTTGCAGAGGTACAGGTTGGAGCCGATGCCCGCCGTGGCGGTAATGCCGGTGGTTTCCAGAATATCCAGAATCATTTTCATGGCCAGCTCCCGGGCGCTGAGCCGGTAGGTTCCCAGGTAATTGGTCACGTCCATCAGGACCTCGTCGATGGAGTAGTTGTGAATGTCTTCCGGCGCGATATATTTGAGATAGACGTTGTAGACCTTCGTGCTCCATTCCATGTAATGAGCCATCCGGGGCGGAGCTACGATATAATCCACCGCCAAAGCCGGATTGGCCTTTAATTCAGTATCGCTGGAGGAGGAGCCGGCAAACTGCCTCCCCGGTGCGGAACGGAGCCGCTGAGCGTTGACCTCCTTGACCCGCTGGATGACTTCAAACAGCCGCGCCCGGCCGGAGATGCCCCAGGCTTTCAGGGAGGGCGTCACGGCGAGGCAGATGGTCTTTTCCGTCCGGCGCAGGTCCGCCACCACAAGGTTGGTGGTGAGGGGATCGAGGCCCCGCTCAACACATTCGACGCTGGCGTAAAAGGATTTTAAATCCACGGCAATATAGGTGCGGCCTTCCATCGCGGGGTCTCCTTCCTGAGTGGCTTTTACATCTCTATCATAGCATACCCAGCCCAAGCCGGACAAGCCAAAATCTATAAGTCAAACGCATCCAATAACCGAGGGCGAAGGGCTGGAGCAGGTTGTCTACAGATAACAGCAAAAGAGGTGAGGCGGAGCATTCCTGACTTGGGATGCTCCGCCTCTTTTGCATTTCAGAAAGAGGTAATCAACATTATGAAACAGCATGCGGACGGCTTCGCTTCGTCCTCTAAAAGTCCCCCAAAGGAAACCTGCGAGATGAGCAGTCAGGAATTTATCGCTCGTATAAACGCGCTCATTCCCTCCCCAAATGAAGAAGCCAGCAAAAATCTGCTGGACTTTGGCAACAGCCTCTGGCTCCGACTGAAAGAGGACCTGTACAATACGTTTTCCTTCATTTCCCGTCACTTTACCCTGGATACATTACAAGGTGTGTACGACCTGAGCGGAATTGCGAATAAAGGGATGCTGCCGTGGGAGATGATAGGCGCGGCAATTTATTTGCAGACAAATACGCCGGTGCAGGAGATCGAGGAGGATTCCTGGGACTATTTCGTAGGTTTTACCGCCCCGGAAGCCCCTGACAAAATCAGCTCCCTGGCGCTCTGCACTGTGCATGAGAACGGGTGCGCAGCGCAGTTCTATACCCGCCACTTTGGGCGGTTCGACCCCCTGGAGCTGCTGTATAACGCAACAGCCCGCTCCGTATACAACGGCGTTACGATAACGGAGGCTATCCAACAGTTCGATTGCAATATGGAAATACGCCACCCATGGGAAACTGCTGTCATTCTTGACCCAGAGCCTAAAATGGTGGAAAAGCTGACCCAGCTGATGCCGGACAGTCCCATTATTGCCGCCCATATCAATTTAGACGCGGACAGTGGGACCGTTGCCACGGAGATAAACCCCCTGTGGGAGAAGCTGCGGGATGAGTTAGATGAGTTAAGTCACGGCCAGCAGCAGAAAACCTCCGAAAAAAAGCGCTCTTCCAAGCGCAGCCACCAAATGGAAAGATAAAGGTGAACACCCTCCGGCAACGCTCCCGGCATCCCAAAACCAAAGGGATGCCGTGGGCTTTTTTCGTTCCCAGCAGGGTGAGTCAGACGCTGAAGTTCAACTGGCGGTAGTAGCCGTCATAGACGCGGGAAATGGGCTTGTCCGCTACAGCGGGCCGGTCCGGGCCATAGAGCAAACTGCCCAGCTTATAGCTCACGCCATTGACACAGACATTCTCCCCGGCGCTGTGGCTTCCAAACTTTGTCAGCCAAGCCAGGGCCTCCCGCACCGTGCAGCCCCGGCGAAGCTGTCCCTGTTCGTCCCACAACGGATCATAATCCAGTCCCATCGCACAAAAAACCTCCCATATTTTTTACAATACCGTTGAACATTGTAACTGGAAAGGCCAGGAAAAGCAATGCCGGACATGGAGAAAAAGACG
>NZ_CAJTUX010000113.1 GCF_910579365.1 uncultured Oscillibacter sp. | reverse complement strand
AGGTCCACCGCAGAGAGGTGGAGCTTCCTGATTTTTTACAGCACATGGCGGATTCTCTATCTATCCTGTTTCAGAATACCAAGGTGCATTTTTCCTGTGACCTCCATGTGCCGAAGGGGAGAGCCTTCCTTGACGGGGAGCTGTTGTACCGCGTTCTGGAAAATCTGATCTCCAATGCCCTCCGTTTTGCGGAGCGGGAAATCGGGCTGGCTTTTTCTCTGGAGCATGGAATCCTGTCGGCCACCGTGACCGACGACGGGCCAGGCTTTTCGGACAAGCTGCTGAAAAAGAAAACCGCCCTGTTTTACTCCGAAGATCCCTCCGGCAAGCACCTTGGCCTGGGACTGGCTGTAAGCCGGGTGCTGTGCCAGAAGCACGGGGGAACCATAGAACTGTCAAATAAGCCGCCACATGGGGCCTGGGTGAAAGCCTCCATTAAATTGCAAGAAATATTGTATGGCACAGCCTTAATAACAGGAGGAGAAAATGGAAATATATGAAGTGATGCTTGACAGCAAACAATATGCCCAGTTAAAGAGTATGCTGATTGGAGACAGGAAGGGGGACCTCATAAGAAAAATACCAATTAGCGGAAACGATTTGTTTTGTGATATGATTCATGAAATATATTCACCTGTAATCGATGGATGGAGTACACTTGAAATTGTATTGAAAGAATCTGACAAAGCGCTGGATCTGTTAAGATTTATGACAAAACAGATATTTCCAGAGGACGAAAATTATTTTGTGAGACAGATTGGGAAAAATTGGGCAAACATTCGTTTGGAAAAGGATTGCGCATTTAGAATCTATAAGATCAAGGAAGAAGGCATAAAATAAATACTTAATAGAAAATTTCTCATTTATCGGGCGGTTATCAATAATAGGGAACTGCCCATTCAGCCGTTTTGACGATGGGGAAATTTGATAGGCGTTTACAACGAAATGCCGCCCAAAAAACTTGGGCGGCATTTTGCCGTTCTTGACCGAATTTTGACCGTTGGCCGCTATGCTTAGTCCATCAAAGCAAAGGAGGCCATGTATGCGAAAACGATTGATTGCCGTTCCCCTGCTGTGCGGCGCACTTTTATCCCTCGCCGCCTGCGGAAACTATGCCATTCCGGACAGTACGCCCCCGCCGTCACAGGCTGTCGCCGCAAACCCGTTTGAGGCGGCGGAGGAGGATTCCGGATTTCTGGCAATGCTCACCCACGAAGCTGCTTCGGCTGATTTCTCCGAGAGTGGGGAGCGTCTGCCATTCTCCTATGACGGCGGCGAGTTTCGGCTGGACTACCGATTCTCCCTCACCGGCAAGATGGATACCGTTGGGTTTCTCCTGTTCCTGGACGGCCAGCCCCAGCCCTACAAGGTGAACGATACCACAGCGGAGTATGAGTATTGCCACAGCTTCCCCGCAAAGGAGGATCAGAGCTTTTCCTTCCTCTTTGAGCCTGTGACCGGCAGCGCCGGCGATACGCTGGCCCTGACCGTGGTGAGCATCACCAACCCGGACTTCCAGCCGGATATGGAATCCACCTCCAGCTATGGCTGGTATCATAAGACGCTGGAATCCTGTGTTGAATTGCAGTTCAATGTGGATGCGCCCGCCGCCCATGCAGACCTTCCGCCTGTCCGGGAAATCTTTTCACAAAGCGAAGCGCGGGAGGAAAAGGTCACAGCGCAGTATGTGGAAAACGAGCTTCCCCAATACGGCTGGGGCGGCGTGAGCATGGACACGCTGGACAGTGGAATCTATTATACGTTCTTCTGTGACGGCGGCATCACCTATGACAACCTGCGGGTCTCCGCTCCCGTCACCCTGCGATTTACCATGTGCGGCACAGCCGGAACAAGTTACAGCATCGCTTTTTTCCTGGATCACCAGCCGGTGAAACTTGACGAAAGCACCTGCCGCTCCATTACCTTGAGCAAAGGCGGCGTCATGGAGCTTGAGGCCGTGATCGACCCGGACAAGCTGGGGCAGTTTCACACCTTCTACTGTGTGGCCGTCCCCCAGGGCGGAGCCTCTGCCCCGTTCTTTAAGACCAATTCTATTTTATTGTATAAGGAGAACTGCGCATGAAAAAGACATTCTGCATGACATTGGCGCTGCTTTTTACCCTGACGCTGTCCGCCTGCGGCAAAACGGATGCCCCTGCCCCTGCGGTTTCGGGAAACGCCCCCTCCGATACATCCGTGGTCGCTGTCCCGCCCTCTGACGGGCAGCAGAACCAGCCCATTTCCCAAGCTGGTACATCCTGCACCTTCGACCCCGCCCTGTTTGGCGGCAAGCTCCAGAGCTGCGCCTATGCCGGGAACGGAACGCTTTTTGTGCTGGCAGACAAGCTGTACCTCTACGACACTGGGACTTCCTCGGTGCTGGCCACCGCAGAAGCGCCCCTGCGCGACTTTGAAGCGCAGGCCATTGACGGGGGCTACGTCCTGTCCGGCATGGGCGATAGCGGCATGATGGCGTACATCTACGACAGCTCGCTCTCTCTGAACAAGGAGATCGCGGTGAATGAGCTTTTGCAGGGAGATTTTGTTGTCAGCGAAACCGGGGGCGTAGCGGCCTCCACGGACGGAAAGAAGCTGGCCTTCGCCGCCTTGGGCGGGCTGTATCTGTATGACCTGGAAAGCGGGAGCCTGACTACCCTCCTGGACGTGGCCCAAAACGCCGGAACAGCCAGCATCAGTATTTCCATGCTGAACGGCGCTGCCTTTGCCCAGAATAACAGCCAGATCGTGTTCTTTGGCAGCGGCAGCTCAATTCCCGCGGTAGATGGCGAGGAAGGCTTTTCCATCTATGGGAGCATCGCCGTGGATGGCAGCGGTCTGAAGCTCACAAAACCGTCCGACTATGAAATGGAAGAAATGCAGAGCAGCGTCAGCCGGTTGTTTTTCCCGCAGACCTTTACCCAGGCCGATGGAACGCTGCTTTGGATCAACCGGGCAGCCGGCAGCGCCAATACGCTTTCCTTCTCCGCCAGCGATGAGGGCAAAGACGGCGTGTACGGCTCGGAGCAGGGAAACTATGTCGCTACCGCCGTTCTGGGCAGCGATCTGACCGTCCGCGTCTATGACGTGGCCTCCGGCGAATTGGTTGCCACCGAAGTGATTGAGAACTCCGATCCCACATATTTCTACCGTATTCCCAGGATTTACCTTTTAGACGGGGCCAAGACCGCCGTAGTTGTTCTTGGAGGCAGTATCGACGAACTTGATACGCTGGTATCTGTATTTGAATTTTAAACACAGCATAATTTTAATGTATAAGTGTATAAAGGAGAATCCAAACATGAAAAAGACGATTTGTTTTCTTTTAGCCGCGCTCCTTACACTGGCGTCGCTGCCTTTCGGACAAGCCAACGCTCTGGCGGCGCCAGCCGGCCCCGTAAAGTGTGTGTTTAATTCTTCCCATTTTGATGGAAAAATCCGGGAGTGCGCCTATGCCGGGGATGGAAAACTTTTCGCAGCGGCGGATAAGCTGTACCTTTATGATACCGCCACAGGCTCGGTGCTGGCCAAAACGGAAACACCCCTGCGCTCCTTTGAGGTCCAGGCCATTGACAAAGGCTACATTCTCTCCGGTATGGGAGATGACGGCATGATGGGGTACATCTATGACAGCTCCCTTACGCTGACCAAGAAAATTGCGGTCAATCATCTTTTGACGGAGGATTTCGTGGTCAGCGAAACCGGTGTAGCGGTCTCCACGGACGGAAAGAAGCTGGCAATCGCCACCCTGAACGGACTGTATCTGTATGATCTGGAAAAAGAAAAGCTCACCACTCTGCTTGATTTGACGAAAAAGGCCGGTACATCCAAGATTCAAATTTCCGTTGTGGATGGCGTTGCGTTTTCCCAGGATAACAGTCAGATCATGTTCTATGGCGGAGGTCAGTCCATTCCCGCAAAAAAGGGCGAAAACAGTTTTTTCATCTATGGGAGCCTTGCCTTGGACGGCAGCAATTTGAAGCTCACGAAGCCGTCCTCTTACAGCATCGAGGAAATCCAACGCAGAACCGACCGCCTGTTTTTCCCGCAGACCTTTACCCGCAATGACAGGACGCTGCTCTGGCTTGACCGGAAAACCGGAGACAAAAGCACGCTCTCCTTCGCGACCAAGAACGAGGGCCGCAACGGTGTGTACAGTTCGGAGCGGGGGGACTATGTCGCCACCGCCGTTTTGGACGGCAGTCTGACCGTTCGTGTCTATGAAGCAGCTTCCGGCAAGCTGATTGCCACCAAAGTCATTCAAAATTCCAATAAAACATACTTCTACCGCATCCCCGGCATTTACCTTCTGGACGAGGCCAAGACCGCCGTGGTGCTTCTCGGAGGCAGCATCGGTGAAGTGGATACGCTGGTGTCCACATTTACCTTTGGTGAATAACATGGAGATCACATTTGAAAGCGTATCGAAGCAATACAAGAAAAAATATGCGCTGAAAAACTTTACCGCCACCTTGACCGAGGGCGTGTACGGCCTGCTGGGTGAAAACGGGGCCGGAAAAACCACGCTTATCAATACCTTTGTGGGCATCCTGCGCGGGGACAGCGGTACGATCCGGGTGGAGGGCCAGGATGTGAGGACGCTGGGCAAAGCGTTCCTGTCCCAAATTGGCTATATGCCGCAGTATCCTATCTTCTACCGGGATTTTACCGTCAAGGATTTTCTGTTCTATATGTGTGCGCTGAAAGACATTCCCACCCATGAAGCGCAAGATCGGGTTGCGGAGCTGCTTGCCACGGTGAACCTGACGGACGCACAGGACAAGAAAATCGGTGCGCTCTCCGGCGGTATGCGCCAGCGTGTTGGCATTGTGCAGGCCATGCTGTCCGACCCGAAGATTTTGATTCTGGACGAGCCCACCGCCGGTCTTGACCCCAGCGAGAGGATACGGTTTCGGAACCTGATCTCCCGGTTTGCTCAGGGGCGGACGATCCTGCTGGCAACTCACATCGTTTCCGATGTTGAGTGCATCGCACGGGAAATCCTGCTGCTGAAACAGGGGACGCTGCTCATGCAGGGAACACCCGCCGCGCTGGAACGGAACATCGAGGGCAAGGTGTGGAATGTAACCGCCGGGGCCGGGGACGCCGCGCTGCTGACCGATATGTACTGCGTCAGCAACATGAAACAGGAGGGCGGACAGTTTACCCTTCGCATTGTTGAGGATGGATGCCCGATCAAGACCGCACAGCCTGTCCGGCCCAACCTGGAGGATGTGTTCTTGTACTATAATCAAACGGCATGAATAAGATCAATATCTTTTTCATGCGCTGCGGCGTAAACGCCGCAGCAGGCCGCATTCAGCGGCCTCAATATGGATTTCATCGTCAAACACAGCGTGTTTCACACGCAGACGGGCTTTGCCCATCTGAAAAACAGCGACGCTGGTTTTCACGTTGTTTGACGATATTGCAAAGGGGAACGCCATGGTACGTCTGATACGGTATGAATTTATCAAGCAGTTCTGTAAACGCTCCATTCTGGC
>NZ_CAJTUX010000112.1 GCF_910579365.1 uncultured Oscillibacter sp. | reverse complement strand
GCTGCTTTCAGCACTTTACTCAAGCGGTTTTAGCCTATTGGTACAGCTTCTGAGAAGAAGCTCCTTCTGAAAGAGGTCCTGGAGAAATGAGGTGACCGTCATGCCCGTTCCCCGCTCCGCCTCTGGCAGCAGGGCCGAGGACCTGTTCATCGAACTGTTCAGCGAGGCCTTCGGCGCTGAGAAGGCCGGATACCTCTATTCTCAATACCACTTTTACGACATCTACCAGAACAGCCGCTATGCCGACTTCGTTCTGGAAAACAACGGGCGGCGAGTGGCCATTGAAATCGACGACGAAGGGTCCCACCACAAAAGCCTGGTGGCCTCCGGCAAGTTCTACGACGACCTGCTGAAGCAAAACAGTATGATTTACATGGGCTGGGACGTGTACCGCTGGGCGGTGCGGCAGATGCAGCTCCAGCCGGAGCTGGTGAAGGATGAGCTGCGGCTCTTTCTGGGCAGCCGTCCCCGGCTTCAGGAGATTGAGGACTATCTCCCCACCCAGCGGGGCCGGGCGCTGGACGGCGCGAACCTGGAACTAAAGGAGCACCAGCGGGAGGCGCTGGACGTCCTGGAGACCATGCGGAGCCGCAGGGAAACCATCGCCCTGCTCTGCCACGCCACCGGCACCGGCAAAACGGTGACGGCGGTGCTGGACGCCAAGCGCCTGGGCGGCAGGACGCTGTTCCTGGCCCACACCCAGGAGTTAGTGGAGCAGGCGGCGAAGACGTTTCAGGCGCTATGGCCCGATGCGGCGGTGGGCCGTTACCTGGAGGCCGTTAAGGAGCCGGAGACCCACGTGGTCTGCGGCAGTGTGCAGAGCGTGGCCCTGCATCTGGACCGCTTCAAGGATGACGAATTTGACTATCTCATCATCGACGAAGCCCATCACGCGGCGGCGGATACCTACCAGAAGGTGCTGGCGTTTTTCAAGCCCGCCTTTACCCTAGGCCTGACGGCTACGCCGGAGCGAAATGATGACAGGAGCATCCTGGATATCTTCAAAAATACCGCCCATCGTCTGGATATCCAGACCGCCGTAGAGCTGGGAGAGCTGGTCCCGGTGCGGTGCATCCGTATCCACACCAATATCGACCTGACCAAGGTCCGGTTCAACAGCGTCCGCTACAACATCCGGGACCTAGAAACCAAGATTTACGTACCGGAACGAAATCGCCTGATCGTGGACACTTGGCTTCAATATGCCCAGGGGCGGCGGACGGTGGTGTTCTGCGCCTCGGTCTGGCACGCGGAGGAGATCGCCAAGCTCTTTCAAGAGGCTGGAGTCCCCGCCGCCGCCGTGTCCGGCGGCATGAAGCGTTCGGAACGGGAGGAGTTTCAGGAGAAATTCGTCCGCCGGGACATTCTGGTGCTCTGCGCCTGCGACCTCCTCAACGAGGGCTGGGACTGCCCGGAAATCGAGGTGCTGTTCATGGCCCGGCCCACCATGTCCCGGGTGCTGTACACCCAGCAGCTGGGCTGGGGGATGCGGCTGTACGAGGGCAAGGAGAGCCTGATGGTCTTCGACTTCGTGGACAACGCCAGCCAGTACAACACACCCATGTCCCTTCACCGTCTCTTCAAGCTGCGAAAGTACCGGGCGGGGGAACTGGTCTTGTCGCCCTGGGACAAGCGGGCAACGGAGAACGCCCTCTATGACCGCCGGGAAAAGCCCGCCGCCCTGCTGGACTGGCCCATTGACGCCACGGACTATGAACTGGTGGACGTGTTCAACTGGCAGGAGGAAGCGGAGGGTATGATCTCCCAGATGGAGTTTGTCCGCCGGGTGGACGTGCAAGCGGAGACCATCGAGCGGTACGTCCGGGAAGGGAAGCTGGTTCCGGACCTGGCGGTGCCCATGAGCGAGCACCAGGTTTTCAAATATTTTAAAGAGTCAACCCTGGAGAAATACGCCAAAACCTATGGCTGGACGCTGATTGACGACTCCAACCGGAAGGGCCTGTTTCTGGACATGGTTCGGAAAATGGATATGAGCTACTCTTACAAGCCGGTCTTGATTAAGGCAATTCTGCGGTGCGCCGATGAGAAAGGCCGGGTGAAGCTGTCGGACATTGCGAACTATTTCCGGTCCCACTACGAGGGACGGCGGGCCGCCGGGATGACGGTGGAGAAGGCCAACAGCATCTTTGCCAAAGGTGGATACACCAACAGCGAGGCTCAGCGGAATATCCTGGCCAATCCCTTTAAGCGGTTCGAGGATATGCAGATGCTCCGCCACACCAAGACCCTGGGAATCGTCCAGGTAGACGAGGCGGTCTGGAAGCGGCTGAGTAAGGAAGAAAAAGCGGAGATTGAGAAAATCTGCGAGGAGAAGCTGGAGGCGTATTATCAGAGATTGGAAAAGCCTCAAAAATAATGGGGTTGACAAATTTTCCCACAGATGCTATACTCCACACTACAGCAACATAATTGGAATTTATGATCTTACTTGGTTCTATTCTAACAGGCTTTCTCGAAAGAGATTGGATTTTACTAACAGGTTTATGCTGTACCCCAGGCACGTTTGTGCCTGGGGTAAAAGTACATAACCGTCCAATCAGATACTTTTCGGGGAAGTTTGCCATGACTTCAGTTTGAACGAGCAAGCCAGGAAAAGCATACGGCACAGCGCCAAGCAAGGTTGCCTGCCAGGAACCGGATTGGGTAGAACGGCAACTCCCCGGCGAACGCTCACAAAGTTTAAACTGAAAGGAATGGTGACTTGAAAAACACAAAAACCGAATACACAAGCGACCAGCGGACGCCCGTCGTCCTGCCGGAGATGGAACAACTGCTCCCGCCTCTCAGCGCGGAGCAGTTTTCTTCGTTGGAGCGGGACATCCTGGAAAGCGGCTGCTACGCGCCCATTATCGTCAATGAGGAACTGGTCATTGTCGATGGGCACAACCGCTTCCGAATCTGCGAAAAGCACGGTCTGCCGTTCAGAATGCTGGTGTTTTCCTTTGCCGACTTGTTGGAAGCAAAGCAGTGGGCATTGGAAACCCAGCGGGGGCGGCGAAATCTCTCCCTTTGGGCGCTGGGACAAATCGCGTTGAAGCTGAAACCAGAGCTTGAAACGGCAGCCAAAGCCCACCAGGGCCGCCGGACAGACCTTTCGGTGAATTCACCGAAAAGTCACACGCCCTTCGACACACGAAAGGAAATGGCCCAGGCCGTCGGAATTGGGGAACAGGCCATGGGCCGGATCGCGCGGTTGTCGGAGGATGCCCCTCAGGCACTAAAGGACGCTTTAGAACGGAAGGAAGTGTCTGTCAATCGGGGCTGGAAGATTCTAAAGGCCCTTCAGCAGCTGTCGGAGGAGGAGCGCGAAAACGCTGTAACTGGGATGATCTCTGCTGTGCGGGAGATCATCCGAATTGACGCCGAGGCTGACCAAAGGGGAAAAATTGCATCCCTGTTCTGCAAAGCATATGAAAGGGCCATCCTGCTGACGCCCACCTCGGAAAACATCCGCTGTTGGGTGGAGGGCACCCGCATGAGGCCGGAGGAAATTGAAGATACCATAAAGGAGTCCTACGATCTGGCGCAGGTGTTCCATACCATCGGGGACATCCTAAAACTGGAGTTCTTGCCTCATCAATAAGGAAAAATCAGAAGTGTTAGGTGTCATATATTGACACCTTGTCTGTTTTTTGAGAGCATGATAAACGGGGGCTAGGTGTCAATACGTTGCACCTAGCCCTCGGCCTTACCATATTCGTCCTCTCATGGGAAAAACCAAACAAACAAGCTGCTGATGGCCCGAGAAACGGCCTCTGCCGCCCCCGGCGGCAGGACCGCAAGCATAGAAAAAATGTACATTTTCGCACTTGCAGGGGACCTCCCCTGACCCCTATGCCGCCTACAGGCGGAAGTTGAACCCGGAACATTTTCCAGGTACTGCCCAAGCCAGCAAATCTGCCTTTGTCCGCCCCTGTGAGGTCCTGTGTGGGCCTTAGCGGTAAGCTGCTTGGCCCACGACCCCATACAAAAAATCAAGCGCCCTAGCGGGCGCCCATACAGGAACTCAAATCATTCTTACTGGTGAACTCAAATCGGCCAAACTGTCATGAAAGGAGGCTTCGGCCATAGACAAGCTGGTTCACCCGCCCTTTTTCTGAATATTTTCGCGTATAAGAAGCGCAGAAGACGAGGAAAATACTTCCAAATATTCGCAGAGAAAGGACGGGCCCCCAGTTGGAAATCAATTCCCATAAAGAAAGCAAACTGGTAGACGTCTGGCTCTCGCGGGAGGACCAGACCAGCCAGGAAGTACAAGAGCGTCTGCAGGAAGTATACCGCAGGTGCGCGGAAGAAAAATATACCGTGGCGGTGTTCTGTTCCGGCCAGCAGAACCTGGCGGAAGAGACCAGCGCCCTACTGCTCTATAACCGCCGCCGCTCCGCTGAGCGGGCCGTCCAGCAGAGGAAAGCCCGGAAGCGGCAGGCGTCCCGGTGAGGAACGATGGGCGGTCCAAAACTGTTCGGCAATTCCGGTTGCGTTTTGCCGCGCGCTATGATACAATATTATCTGTTGATATAGAGCCAAAATTGATATTATTTGACAAGGGAGCGTGAGGCCATGCTCGAACGCTTTGACATCGCCGGATACTGTCGCATCTCCGTGGACGAGGAGCTGGACCGGGAAAATACCTCCATCGAAAACCAAAAGGCCATCCTCGCGGACTTCGTCAAGCAGAAGTTTCCCGGCTCCACCCTCACCTTCTACGAGGACCGGGACCGCTCCGGCTACACCTTCGACCAGCGGCCCGGCTACCAGGCCATGCGGCGGGAGCTGATGAGCCACCAAAAGGACATCCTCATTATCAAGGACTTCTCCCGCTTTTCCCGCCGCAATGGCCGGGGCCTAGTGGAACTGGAGGACCTCCGGGACGCCGGGGTCCGCATCATCTCCGTGGGGGAAAATGTGGATTTTCCCAATGACGACGACTGGCTGAAAATCCAATTCTACTTTATGATCAACGAAATGCCCGTCACCGATACCAGCAAAAAGGTAAAAGCGGTCATCAAGCGCCGACAGCAGGACGGCAGATGGATCTGCGCCGCGCCTTACGGGTACATCGTCAACAAGCGCCAGGAATTTGAGATCGTCCCCACGGAGGCAGAGATTGTCCGGAGAATTTTCCAACTCTACATTGACGGCTGGGGGTACAAAAAAATTGCCAACCAGCTCACAGATGAGGGTGTCCCCACCCCCCGCATGGCGGAGCGGGACCGCAAGGAGGCCGCCGGGGAGGAGTATAAGCGGGCCGTCAAGCCCGTCTGGGCCATTGTGACGGTACAGGGAATTATTGACAATGACTTTTACATCGGCACGTTGCGACAGGGAAAATATACCCGGAAGAAAATCAACGGCAGGGAAATCAAACGGGACGAGCTGGACCACATCGTCCTGGAGCGGCACCACCAGGCTATTATTGACTACCGGACCTTCACCACGGCAAAGGCCCTCCGGGAGTCCCGTTCTACCGCCCACTACCGGGGGCAGAAAAAATATGACAATGTATACTCCGGCTTCCTGGAGTGCGGCGACTGCGGGTCCCCCATGTTCGCCATGAGCC
>NZ_CAJTUX010000111.1 GCF_910579365.1 uncultured Oscillibacter sp. | reverse complement strand
CAAGGTGTACTCGCCGGGTTCGGGGAAGATCACAGTGCCGCCGTCATTGTCCAGGTTGGACAGATCAATGATGCAGGCTGCGCCGTCCTTCTGCGCGGACCATGTGATGATGGCCCCGTCCGGGTTAAAGAGCTTGTCCATGACCACGGGGACGCGGTTGCCCACGTACTCCATATCTGCCATGGAGAATTGGAGGGAGCCTACCGGCAGGACGGTAATGGTGTCGCTGGCGGTGAAGGTCCGCCCCAGGCCGTCCCGGAGAGTGCCAATCAGCCGGAACTCTCCGCCCTGGGTGAACTGAATCGCACCGCCCAGGTTGTTAAGGTCCCCGGTGATATAGGTAGCAATATCAGCGGGTTTCCCATCCTTCTCCAAGGACCACTCCACAGGCAGCGCAATGTTATTGCCCAGGGTCCGCACCTGGACCGTCTCACCGGTGTAGACCTGCTGCTCAATGATGCTGACCTGCAATTCCTGTTCTGCCAGGACCTCAATCGAGGGGCCGTCAAAGGAGAACACCCGCCCGGTGGGGTCGGTGATCTCACAGCCGAGGGTGAACACTCCGGCGTGTTTGATACGGATTTCTCCCGGCTCCACGCCAAGAGTACCCGCAACGTAGGTCCCCCAATTCTGGCGGAGGCCGTAGGTGTCGTCAATGTGCCACTGGATGGAGGCATCCGCCGTGATATTCTTGGATTCCACCGCTACGGTAAAGGTGCTGTCCGTGTGTGCGTAGCCGGGCATGGTCCAGGCGATCACAGGAATGGGATAGACGGTGAAAGACTGCTCATAGGAGTAGGAGCGGCCCCCAGCGTCCTTGAAGCTGGCTTTCAGCTTGTACTCGCCCGCCTGCTTGAACTGGATTTTCCCGCCGTCAGCCGTCAGTTCCCCGGTCACATAGTCGGAGACAGGGACATTCTCGCCGTTCCGGGTCAGGGACCAGCGCAGGGGGTTCTCGCCCAATTCCGCAAAGCCCGTCACCAGCGTGACAACAGAATCGGTGTGGAACATTTTGGGCAGATAGAAGCCGGACACGCCCACGGGGTAAATCTGGATGGAAGCCGTGGCGGTGGTGACACGGCCCAGCTCATCCGTCACGCTGGCGGTGAAAGTGTAAAAACCGGGTTCGGAGAAGAAGCCGTGCCCGCCCCTGGCGGTCAGGTCAAAGGGTGGCATGATCTCTTTGCCATCCCGCAGGACTGTCCAGACCACTTCGTTGCTGCCCAGGTTCTCGGTGGTCAGCCGCACATCCTCCGCAGTATCGGTGTGGCTCATATCGCTGAGGGAAATTGTCAGGCCGACAACGGGGTAAATGCGGATGGTCTGCGAACAGGAATACTCCCGGCCCAGCGCGTCTACGGCGGAGGCGGTCAGAGTGTAGGTCCCCACTTCGGGGAAACGGACTTTGCCGCCCAGGTTGCCCAGGTCGCCCAGCATGGAGCCGGTCAGGGAAACCGCCGCGCCGTCCTTCGTCAGCGTCCAGGCTACGTCCTGCCCCTGCAAATCGCTGGTCAGGAGGTCCACGGGAGTGCTGCTGTCTGTCCACGCGGCGGCAGGGAGGGTGAAGTCCAGGCCCGCCACGGGATAGACCATGACTGTGACGGCGGGAGCGGCGAACGTCCGCCCGGTGGCGTCCGTCACGCTGGCGGCAATGTCATAGGCCCCGGCGCTGGTGATCTGGATGGTGCCGCCGTTGTCCGTCAGATTGCCGGTGTACTCCACAGCAGCAGAGGGGTCATTGGACGGCATGATCTTCCAGACCACGGGCAGGGCGGTGTCCTTTTCCAGCGTGACGCTGACCGGCTCATCCGTATGAGTGGCGGCATCCGCCGTCAGGGTCAGGGAGAGGACGGGATAAACCTCAATCGTCTGCTCATAGGTAAAGGCACGGCCCAGGCCGTCCGTCACGGAGGCGGTCAGGATATTTGTGCCGGTCTGAAGGAATTTCACGTTACCCCCAGCGTTGTCGAGGGTCCCGTTGATACCGGCAGGGAGGGAAACGGTCTGGCCGTCCACGGTCAGGGACCACGCAATTTTGCTGTCCCCCACGTTCTCGGAGGTCATTTTCACCTTTACCGTCTCATCCGGGTGGGCAAACTCCGGGAGCTTGAAGGACAGGCCCATGGTGTCCCACACGCTGATGGTGGCGCTGGCACTGAATGTCCGCCCCAGGTGGTCCGTCACGCTGGCGGTCGCGGTGTAGTTACCCGCAGAGGGGAAGGTGATCTCGCCGCCGCTGTTGGTCAGGGCGTTCTCAACCACAGCACCGTCCTCGGAAGTCACTTCCCAGGTCACGTCCAAGTCAGTCCCGGAGAGGTTGATGCTGGCGGGCTGGTCAATATGGGCTGTCTCCGGCGCGTCCAGCGTCAGGACGATCACCGGGCAGACCTCCAAAGGCAGGTCAGCAATATACTCCTTCCCCAGCTCATCCGTAATGGTGGCGGTCAGGACATAGGCCCCGGCTCCGTCAAAGGCCAGTTTGCCGCCGTTATCGTCCAGAGAAACAGAAACACCCGCGCCGTCACGGGTCAAAGCCCATGCAACAGTCGAGGGTGCGCCATGCTCCACGGTCAGATTGATTACCGCCGCTTCGTCCTCATGGAGCTTGTCGGTGTCAGCGGTCAGGGAAAGGGACAGGTTTGGGATAACTTTGATTGCCACAGGCTCGGAAGAAAACTCCCGGCCCTGGGCATCCACGGCGATAGCGGTAAGGGTGTAGTCCCCAGCACCGTCAAAGGTAAGTGTCCCGCCCTGGTCGCCCAGGCTGACAGCAGCCTCTTTGCCATCCTTGGTCAGCGCCCAGCGGACGGAATCGGGTTTGCCGCCCTCCACCGTCAGGCCAATCTCCACGGATTCATCCTCATGCACCTTCTCCGCGCTGGCGGTCACGGTGGGGACGATCACCGGCAGGATGGTGATGGACTGGCTGGCGGTGTACTGCTTCCCGGCGGCGTCCGCGAGGGTAGCCGTCAGGGTGTACTTGCCCGTCTCGGTCAGAGCCAGTGTGCCGCCGTCCTTGGTGAAGCTGGCGAGGGGCTGGTTTGCGCCGTCCTTCATCAGCGTCCAGACCACGGAGCCGTCCAGATCATTTTTCAGCAGCAGCTTCACATCCTCCGTCCGGTCGGTGTAGCCATACTCCGGCAGAGAAAAGGCAATGTCACCGATGGGCAGGACCTCCACAGTTTTCTCGCAGGAGGCGGTGCCGCCGCTGTTCTCCACAGTGCCTTTCAGCGTATAGCGGCCAGCCTCCATGAAGTAGCAGATGCCGCCGTCCTTGGTGAAGCCCTCCGGCATGGCGATAGATTTCCCGTCACGGGTCAGCTCCCAGGTGACGGCCTCCGCGCCGGTGAGCGTGGTTTTCACGGAGACGGAATCCCCCACATACCGATACGCCGGAAGGTCAAAGGCGATTGTGGGCTTGTCGGCCTTGCCGGTAAACAGGACCTTGTTGCCCTTGTCCATGCCGCTGGGGTAGACGATGGAGCAGCCCTTCTCGGACAGCTCCGTGGCCGCAGCGTCAAAGACCACCTGCACCGGGCCGTCATTCCGGGGCGTGACCACGCCCGCCACGGTGGATTTTCCGGTGATGTTGACAGCAGAGCCGCCCCACACCACCAGCCGCCCCTTGACGGTGATGTTATTGAGGTCCAGGGCGTTCTCCCCCAGACCGTTGGCGAGAATCAGGTCGCTTTCAAACACAGCGTCCTTGATGCTTACCGCGCCCCGCACCAGAACCGTGTCCCGGTAGGTGCCGGTGAGATCACCGGAATCGTGGACGCTCTGGAAGATATTGCTCATGATCTGCGCCATCTCCGCCCTGGTGATCTGGCCCTTGGGGTTCAGACGGCCATCGTTGTAACCGCTGACGTAGCCCCGCTCTACCATGGCGGCAACGCTGTCCGCCGCCCACGCGCCTACCTGGTTCCGGTCCGGGAACCGGGCAAGGGCGGAGTTACCGGCAGAGGACAGGCAGACCGTCCGGGCCAGCACCACCATGGCCTGTTCGCGGGTGATATTCTCATTCGGTCCCATGCGGCTGCTGGAATACCCGGCGAAGGTCCCCATGTGGACTGCCTGGGCGATGTAGTCATGGTGCCAGCTCCCACGGGGTACATCCGTGAAGCGGGAAATGTCGGCGCTCTTGTAGGTGTTAAACAGCCGGTCGATCATAGCGGCCATCTGAGCGCGGGTGAGATAGCCGTCCGGGTTCAGCTTGTCCTCGGACGTACCCACCAGCACACCATTGTTCACCGCCCACGCCAGGGCTTCATAGGCCCAATGGCCGTAGGCGTCGCCGTAGTCGGTGATCTTGTTGGCATTGGCGGCATGGGCGTTGACTGCTAAAAGGCTAACCATCATCACTGCCGCCAGGAACAGAGAAAAGAATCGCTTTAGATTGGGAAATTTGATGCTCATGCGTCCTCCTTTCAGATTTTGGATTTTCCGGGGTGTGCTATGTACTAGGGCGGGACCAGCAGGCGGCGGAGCAGATGGCGGTGGGTCAATCCTTATCGCCTCCCTCCGGGCCGGACGTGGCGAAGTAGGCTTCAAATTCCCGCTGCTGGGCAGGGGTCAGGGAGGTAAAGTGTTCCCCCTCAAAGCCGCACAGCAGGAACGTCCCGGCGATAAAGTCCCCGCTGTCCGTGGGATTCTCCCGGTTGGGCATGAGTTTCATGTTCTTGCCCTCACCGTTGCAGATCAGCATGACCCGCTGGGGCAGATAGCACCCGGCCTCAATGGGTCCGCCCACAATCTGCTGAAAGGCTTCCAGCGTATCCTCCACCTGGATGGGGCGAGGAGCCTCGCAGGGTTCTACCACCAGAATGTCGATTTTGTTTGCCATACAGAAAATCCTCCTTTGTCTGTCCGGTTGTTATATTCCAGCCGCGTCCTGGGCCAGATCGTGGCTGACCAGGGATGCGTAATACTGGCTGATGGTTGTGGGCGCGTTGTAGAGCGCCGCCAGGGTATACGCCTTGATGTTCTTTACCAGCGTGGTGTTCTGGCTCAGGCTGTCCAGAACATAGGCGATATGCTCATGGCCAAGTTTCAGGAACCGGCTCTTGACCACGCCGGTAGGCATTTCCTCTCCGGCGATACGGATGAAGTCCCGCCGGGAACAGCAGACCTCCACCATAAGCTCCACATAGCCCTCCAGCGTTTCCTCATCGTAGGGATGCTCGGTCAGGAGCAGGTCATAGTCGATATTTTCTTTTATCAGCTCTCGGTATCCATCCATCTCATCCATCCTCATACGGCTCTTGGGCCGACCGGGGCCCCCGCCGCAAACCAGCGAAGCGTTTGCGGTGGGGAGAGACGGAGCAGCGCAGCGAGTGAGCTTTGCCGCTTGCGGCGAAGCGAGGGATGCGGAGCTTGCGACGGCGAGGGTAGGGGGAAGGATGGATGGGTCAGTATCGTTCAGTTCAGTATTTTTCTTTTCAGTCTTATTAGGGACGGAAAAACCGCTGTCAAGACCGCGCATTTCCAGCGGTGCAGACTGCGGTTTTTCCGCAGTCAAGAGTGCGGCACTGTCCAGCGGTCCAGACTGCTGATTTTCCGCAGTCTGAGGGGCCGGGGGCGGCGGTGCCTGTTCCGGCT
>NZ_CAJTUX010000110.1 GCF_910579365.1 uncultured Oscillibacter sp. | reverse complement strand
GGAGGAGGACGCCAACAAGCGCAATAAGAACGACTTCGTCCTCTGGTTCACCAAGAGCAAGTTCGAGGATCAGGCCCTCAAGTGGGACTCCCCCTGGGGCGTAGGCTATCCCGGCTGGCATATTGAGTGCTCCGGCATCTCCCTGAAATACAACGGCGAGTACCTGGACCTCCACTGCGGCGGCGTGGACAACGCCTTTCCCCATCACACCAACGAGATCGCCCAGTCCGAGAGCTACCTGGGTCACCCCTGGTGCCCCCACTGGTTCCATGTCCACCACCTGAACGACCCGGCGGGGAAGATGTCCAAGTCCAAGGGAGAGTTTTTGACCGTCTCGCTGCTGGAGGAGAAGGGCTATGACCCCCTGGCGTACCGCTGGTTCTGCCTCCAGAGCCACTACCGCAAGACCCTGGTGTTCAGCTGGGAGAATCTGGACAACGCCGCCGCCGCTTACAACAAGCTCTTGAACCGCATTGCGGCGCTGAGGCCCGGAGGGGACGCGGATCAGACGGTCCTGGGGGAGTGCCGGGAGAAGTTTCTCCGGCAGGTGGGCAGCGATTTGAACACCTCCATGGCGGTGACGGCGGTCTTCGACGCGCTGAAGGCCAAGACCGATGACGCCACCAAGCTGGCCATCATTGGGGAGTTTGACAAGGTGCTGTCTCTGAGCCTCCTGGAGAAGGCGGCGGCCATTCGGGAGAAGGCGGCCCAGACCGTGCAGTCCGGCGGCGGCGACTATGTGATTACCGGCGAGGGAGACCCGGACATCGACGCCAAGGTCCTGGCCCGGTACGAGGCCAAGAGGGCCAAGAACTTCGCCGAGGCGGACCGGATCCGCGACGAGCTGAAGGCCCAGGGCGTCGAGGTCACCGACGTGAAGGGCGGGGCCTCTTGGAAGAGAGTTTGAACCATAAAGAAGGCGCTCCTGCCCTTTTAGCAGGAGCGCTCAGCGTGTCAAAAAACGCAGAAGATTGACGCAGCGGGAAGGAAGAGAGTTACGAGAGGAACCCAGGAAGGGTTCCTTTCGTTTTCAATCAGAAGTTTTTCAAACCTTTTTTAGAGGTTTGAAAAACTTGCTCAGGCTGGCGAAAAAACATTTTCGACAGCCTGCGCGCTCCTGCCCTTTTAGCAGGAGCGCTTTTTGTCTGCCGTTTACCCCCAGGGCATACAGGGACTCTAAGCGGCAGGGCCGCCAAGAGTCCCTGTATCTTTTGAGAAAAGACGGGTCAGTTTCGCCCCGCCGCACCGGCGGAGTCTTTCAGCATCACGTCATGGGCCCCGCCCTCCACGATGGAGACGGAGCTGACCAGGGTCAGCTTGGCCTTGTCCCGCAGCTCCGGAATCGTCAGCGCGCCGCAGTTGCACATGGTGGAGCGAATCTTTGCAAGAGTCGTGGCCATGCCGTCCGCCAGGGCGCCGGCGTAGGGGACGTAAGAGTCCACGCCCTCCTCGAAGGAGAGCTTCGCCGAGCCGCCCAGGTCGTAGCGCTGCCAGTTCCGGGCCCGGGCGCTGCCCTCGCCCCAGTACTCTTTCATATAGCTGCCGCCGATGAGAATCTTGCTGGTGGGGGACTCGTCGAACCGGGAGAAGTACCGGCCCAGCATGCAGAAGTCCGCGCCCATGGCCAGGGCCAGGGTGATGTGATAGTCCTGGACAATGCCGCCGTCGGCGCAGATGGGGACGTAGACACCGGTTTCCTCAAAGTACCGGTCCCGCTCCGCCGCCACGTCGATCACCGCCGTGGCCTGCCCCCGGCCGATGCCCTTGGTCTCCCGGGTGATGCAGATGGAGCCGCCGCCGATGCCGATTTTCACGAAGTCCGCCCCGGCGTCCGCCAGGAAGCGGAAGCCCTCGCCGTCCACCACGTTGCCCGCGCCCACTTTCACCGTGTCGCCGTAGCGGTCCCGAATCCATTTCAGGGTCCGGGCCTGCCACTCGGAATACCCCTCGGAGGAGTCGATGACCAGCACGTCCACCCCGGCGTCCACCAGGGCGGGAACCCGCTCGGCGTAGTCCCGGGTATTGATGCCCGCGCCCACGACGTAGCGCTTCTGGCCGTCCAGCAGCTCCAGGGGATTTCCCTTGTGGGAGTCATAGTCCTTCCGGAAGACGAAGCTCACCAGCCGCCCGTCCTTGGAGACGATGGGCAGGGCGTTGAGCTTGCGGTCCCAGATGATGTCGTTGGCCTCCTTCAGGCTGGTGCCCTCCGGAGCGAAGATGAGCTTGTCGAAGGGGGTCATGAAGTCCGTGACGGGGGTGGCGGGGTCCAGGCGGCTGACCCGGTAGTCCCGGCTGGTGACCAGTCCCAGGAGCTTGCCGGTGCCGGTGCCGTCGTCGGTGACGGGCATGGTGGAGTGGCCGCAGCGTTCTTTCAGGGCCAGCACGTCCGCCAGAGTGTCCCCGATCCGGAGGTTGGAGTCGCTGGTGACGAAGCCGGCCTTGTAGTTTTTGACCTTGCGGACCATCTCCGCCTGCTGCTCCACGGGCTGGGAGACAAAGATGAAGGCGATGCCGCCCTCCTTGGCCAGGCCGATACCCATCTGCTCGCCGGAGACGGCCTGCATCACGGCGGAGACCATGGGCACGTTCATGGTCAGGGGGCATTCCTCGCCCTTTTTGAACTTCACCACCGGGGTCTTGAGGGACACGTTGGCGGGAATACACTCGGCAGAGGAGTAGCCGGGAACCAGCAGATACTCGCTGAAGGTGTGGGAGGGCTCGGAGAAAAAGTAGGCCATGGGACGACACCTCGTTCTTTCTAAATTTTAGGCAGTATACCATTCTCCGGGAAGGGTTGTCAAGACCTTAATTTCGTAGGAGGTTGTCCCAGGGCGGATGGCTAACCAGATCGGGCGATTTGGAATCGCTCCTGCGGTGTCCGCCCGTTCCCGGGCGCGGAAATTCAAAGAGAAAAATAATCCTTGGCGGCCTCAAAGAGCCGGAGGTCATATGCCCCGGGAACGTTTCGGTACAGGCCCGGACCGACGCGCTCGGAATGGCCCATCTTGCCGAAAATCCGTCCGTCGGGGGAGGTGATGCCCTCCACGGCCCAGGCGGAGCCGTTGGGGTTGAAATCCGGGTCCATGGTGGGCTGGCCCGTAAGGTCCGCATACTGGGTGGCGATCTGCCCGTTTTCCGCCAGTGTTTGGAGGAGCTCCGTCCCGCAGAGGAAGCGGCCCTCGCCGTGGGAGATAGGAACGGCGTAAACTTCCCCAGGGTTCACCCGGGCCAGCCAGGGGGATTGGTTGGAGACCACGCGGGTGTTTACAATTTTGGACTGGTGCCGCCCGATGGTATTGAAGGAGAGGGTGGGACAGGTCTCGTCCATATCCCGGATTTCGCCATAGGGGACCAGGCCCAACTTAATGAGGGCCTGGAAGCCGTTGCAGATGCCCAGGGCCAGACCGTCCCGGTTTTTGAGAAGGTCCATCACCGCTTCGGAGGTCTCCGGCCCCCGGAGGAAGGCCGTGATGAACTTGCCGGAGCCATCTGGCTCGTCGCCGCCGGAGAAGCCGCCGGGAAGAAAGAGAATCTGGCTTCCCCGGAGCTTTTGGGCAAAGGCGGCGGCGGACGCAGATACGTCCTTGGCGGACTGATTGCCTACGACGAAAATCTCCGTCTCCAGGCCCGCCCTCTGAGCGGCCCGGGCGCTGTCGTACTCGCAGTTGGTGCCGGGGAAGACGGGGATGAGGACCTTGGGCTTCGCGACGCCAATCTTGGGGACAGGGCGGGTGAAGGCGGGGCAGGACAGGACGGGGGCATCTCCTTCCGCGGGGGCGCGGGTGGGGTAGACATCCTCCAAAACGGCCTCGTTCAGCGATAACAATTCGTCAATTGAGGCGGAATCAGTCCCAATCGTAATCACCGGTTCGGTGACGGTATGGCCGATTTTCCCGCAAAAGCCGTCCGGGTGACAGTTGCCGATGTCCTCGGTCAGCTCCGCAATGATGGCTCCGGAGCGGGAGGTATACCATACAGGGCTGTTTTGGCTCATCCCCTTGAACCCGATCCGGTTGCCGAAGGACATCTTCATGACCGCCTCGGCCATTCCGTTTTCCACCGCCCAGGCGGCGGCAATCTTCCCCTTCCGGTGGAGGCGGAGGAACTCCGCCCAGGCCGCCTGCTGATCCTGTGCGCTGCCGTCGGGCTGGAAGAGGTACACCGGGTGTCCCGCTTCTTTGAACTCGGGGGTAATCACATCTCCCGCCTGAATGGGGGCGACGGCGAAGGAGATCAGCGTGGGCGGTACATCCAGGTCCAGGAAGGACCCGGACATGGAGTCCTTGCCGCCGATGGCCGCCGCGCCGAAGTCCATCTGGGCCGCCATGGCCCCCAGGAGGGCGGCAAAGGGCTTGCCCCAGCGCTCCGGGTCCTGACGGAGCTTTTCGAAATACTCCTGCAAGGTCAGGTAGGCGGTCTTGTAGTCCGCGCCGGCGGCCACCAGCTTGGCGATGGAAGTAGTCACAGCGTCATAGGCCCCCCGGTAGGGGTAGGCAGAAAGCCTCTCCGGGTCGCAGGCCCAGGCCATGACGCTGGCCTGTTCCGTCTCCTGGCCCGGAAGGACCGGGAGAAGGGCGGTCATGGACTGGGCGGGGGTCCGCTGGGTCCCGCCGCCGAAGGGCATGGTGACGCTGCCCGCGCCAATGGTGGAGTCAAACCGCTCCGCCAGCCCCCGGCGGCTGGCGCTCTTGAGACTGGCGGCCATGCTTCGCAGGTCCGAGGTTCCGGATGGCTGGAAGGGGGAATGCGTTTTCCTGTCCACATCCGGAACGAAAACGCTGGCGTGCTTTACCGCGCCGTTGGAGTTCAGGAACTCCCGGCTCAGACTGACAATGGTTTTCCCTTGCCAGCGCATGACCATGCGGGGCTCCGCCGTCACCACGGCCACCTGGTAAGCCTCCAGATTCTCCGCTTTCGCGGCGGCGATGAAGGCTTCCGCGTCCTTGGGGGACACCACCACCGCCATGCGCTCCTGGCTCTCGGAGATGGCAAGCTCCGTGCCGTCCAGACCATCGTATTTTTTCCGCACCGCGTCCAGGTCGATGACAAGGCCGTCCGCCAGCTCGCCGATGGCCACGCTGACGCCCCCCGCGCCAAAGTCGTTGCACCGTTTGATGAGGCGGGTGACCTTCCCGTCCCGGAAGAGACGCTGAATCTTCCGCTCCTCCGGGGCGTTGCCCTTCTGGACCTCGCTGGCCATGGTCTGGAGGGAGGTTTGGTTGTGGCTCTTGGAGGAGCCGGTGGCCCCGCCGATGCCGTCCCGGCCCGTGCGGCCTCCCAGGAGAATGATTACGTCCCCGGGGGCGGGCCGCTCCCGGCGGACATTTTCCGCCGGGGCCGCGCCTGCCACCGCGCCCACCTCCAAGTGTTTGGCGGCGTAGCCGGGGTGGTAGAGCTCCGCCACGTGGCCCGTGGCCAGGCCGATCTGGTTGCCGTAGGAGGAATAGCCTGCCGCCGCCGTCTGGCAGAGCTTGCGCTGGGGCAGCTTGCCGGGGAGGGTGTCCTCGATGGGCGTCCGGGGGTCGGCGCAGCCGGTGAGGCGCATGGCCTGGTGGACATAGGCCCGGCCGGACAGGGGGTCCCGGATGCAGCCGCCGATGCAGGTGGCCGCGCCGCCGAAGGGCTCGATCTCCGTGGGGTGGTTGTGGGTTTCATTCTTAAACATGAGGAGCCAGTCCTGGATTTCCCCGTCCACCACGGCGGGGACGTGGATGGAGCAGGCGTTGATCTCCTCGCTCTCGTCCAGCTCCGGCAGGAGGCCCCGCTTTTTCAGGGCCTTGGCCGCGATGGTGGCGATGTCCATAAGGGTCTCCGGGCGGTCCTTGGCCTTGCCGCCGTAGACCTCGCTCCGGAGTTTCAGGTACTGGTAATAGGCGGTTTTGACCTCCGGGTCCTGAATCTCTCCGCCGTCGATGTGGGTGGAGAAGGTGGTGTGGCGGCAGTGGTCGGACCAGTAGGTGTCCAC
>NZ_CAJTUX010000109.1 GCF_910579365.1 uncultured Oscillibacter sp. | reverse complement strand
GGGACGGACGGAGATGCCCAAACGAAGGACCGTGAGATGGTCCAAAAGGTGTTCGGCTCCCGCCAGGACGGCGCGGTTCTGTTCACCCACTACCACGGCGACCACTACGGCCTGTTCAAAAAAGTTCCGCCGGGTGTTCCCATGTACATCGGCCCCCTGGCCAAGAACGTCCGGCGCATCCTGGTCCCCTACATCGACCGGGACGCGCCGGAAAAGGGCAGTGCCATCGTGGAACAGATGAGGACCTACGAGCCGGGGGGGAATTGGATGACACCCGTTCCCGGCATCAGGGTCCTGCCCCTCTACGTGGACCACTCCGCCCTGGACGCCTATATGTTCTGCATCCAGGCGGCAGGCAAGACCATCCTGTTCACCGGGGACTTCCGGGACCACGGCATCGCGGGGCAGGTGGGGCGCATGGAACGGATGGTGCAGAAATATGTGCCTAAGCCGGTGGACCTTCTGGTCACCGAGGGCACCATGCTCAGCCGCACCGGCGAGGTCGGGGACACCCTGGTCAAGTCGGAGGATGAGCTGGGCCAAAGGGCGGAAATGCTGTTCCAGACACACAAGTATAACTTTGTGCTGGTGTCCTCCACCAACCTGGACAGCATCATGGAATTTTACCACAGCACTCCCAAGGGGATGCACTTCGTCTGCGACCTGTACCAGGCCCGCATCCTCCTCACCGCCATGCGGGATATGCAGGAGAAGCGGGGGTTCAAGGAATACCGGGCCTCGAAAACGCACCCCACGATACGGGTGCTGGGCAAAGGGGACAGCCGGTGGGCGGAACTGCGGGAGATGAGGGAGTCCATGGAATACCCTGTGTACTGCAAAGCCATTACAAAGGAAGAACTGGAGCGGGACGGCTTTGTGGTGCTGGCACGGAAAAATACCCACCCGGACACCTACATTAGCCCCTTCGACAACCTGCGGAAGGAATTTCTGGACAAGGACGGCCAGGGGCAGATCATCTATTCCATGTGGAAGGGGTATCTGGAGGAGGAGCACGCCGACAAAGACCTGCTGCGCTTCATCGGCGGTCATCCTTACGAAACCCTGCACACCAGCGGCCACGCCTATGTGGAGACCATCGCCAATCTCATCAAGACCGTGGACCCCAAGTGGATCCTCCCCATGCACACGGAGAGGGCGGATGAATTTGCCTCCATCCCGGCCTTCACCCGCTGGAAGGATCGGGTGAAGGTCCTGCATGACGGACAGACGCTGGATCTGGACGAATTGTAAGGAAATGCGTGACCGGCTCAGGCCGGTCATGCGCTTCCCGAAAAAGCGTCGGGACGTTTGTCATACTGCGGGACAGGCGTGTGCTATACTGGCCTCACAACACAGGCGGACATGAGCGGGAAGGGGAAAAAGCATGGGCAAAAAATGGGGCAGGAATGAGGATATCCAGATCGGCGATATTTTCTATAATTTCACGTCGGACGAACCATCGGAGTATTACCAGGTGACAGCGCTGCGGGGCAAGACGCTAGTGGAGCTCCACGCCCTCTATTCGGACGGCTACTTTAGCGAGAGCGGTCACTGGGTTCCGACCCGGCCCATTCCGGGATGCTTCATGGACAGAAAGTACGCGGAAGCCTTTGGCGTCTATGAGGTCCAGAGACGGGGGCAGACAGTCCGCACAGCCCGGGAGGAGATCACGGCACGGGTCATGCCGGAGAAAACAGCTTGGGGGCTGCCCATACTCCGGGAACCGGAACACTGTGGGACATACCGGTTCGAATACTGGCTTTGGCAGACGCTTCCGGAGGAGTGGGATCCCTGGCATCCGGAGGATCTCCAAATGATGAAAGACTATTATGCCCAATGTAACGAGGTGTACAAAAAGCGTGCGGAAGGAGATCAGGAAACGCCATGGCCAAAACATCCGAGGAAGAAGTGACCAAGACCAGCCGCATCCTCTCCGTCTACCACCTGTTCCTCAACTGCGAAGAGGTCTCCTTTCAGGAGCTGAGACAGCAGTTTGAGGTCAGCGAAAAGACCTCCCTCCGGGACATCCGCCTGCTGGAGCGGGCGGGTGTCCTGGAGACCCGCTATGACCGAAATGCCAAGGCCTTTTATCCGGTGAGCCTGGAGGTTCGGCCCATGGCGGAGGAGAAAAACCAGACCCGGCGGAAATACTTGGAACGGATCCGGCGGCTGTGCCTTCTCATGGCCCGGATGGCGGAGGAGGACGACTCTGACGGCATGAACAAGCGGGACCTCTACCGGGAGCTTTTTCCGGACTGCTCCGACCGCACCCGCCAGCGGGATTTTCAGGAGCTGGAGAAGCTGGGCTACCGCGCCTCATACAGCCGGGAGTGGCCGGATGAGCCGGGGCGGTGGTCCTACGAGATCCCCAACACTTATGGGCTGGAGACGATGCCAAGAATGAGGTGGTAATATGTGGGAAGCTGTTCAGCTGCCCCGAGAGACCGATGCCCCAGAGGAAACGGAACGGCTTATTCAGCAGTTCGCCGAGGAAAAAATGCAGGAGTATGACGGGAGCGTCTTTTTCTGCATCAGCCGCAGAGATCAGGAGCGCCGCCTCACCCTCCGGCAGGCGGCCCAAGCCTGTAGACTTAGCGCCAGGGATGGAAGGGCGATGTGTACGGCCTTCAGCGCCCAGAAACTGGCAGACCGCCCCGGAAGGGACGTCCTCTTTGTGGAACCCTCCATGCAGCAATATTTGGGCGAATACCTGGATGCCTGCTCTGCCGGAAGGCGGCATATGCTGATCTACTGCCGCCGCAAGGGAAACGGACCTTGTCTGCGCACGAGTATCTTTATGGATTTCTGGTGGAATCGCGGCGTGGATATCTGGGACTTGGGCGAGCAATGAATCTGCGGAGGCTGGAAGCATGACTCCGATTTAAGGAGGCTCTATGGGCTGGCCCTATTCAGAACACCGCGCAGCTGAACGATTTTAAGGAGGGTGACGAGCATGATGTTTGAAGACGCCGTAAAAAACGGGATACTGGGCCTCGTTGTAGGTGACGCCTTGGGCGTGCCGGTGGAGTTCCGTTCACGGGAGGAACTGGAGCGCGATCCCGTGGCCGGGATGCGGGCCTATGGAACCCATCACCAGCCCGCCGGAACCTGGTCGGACGATTCCTCTATGGCCCTGTGCCTGATGGAGAGCCTGACAAAGGACGTGGACTACGCGGACATGATGGACCAGTTCCTGCGCTGGGCCAACGAGGGGTACATGACCCCCTATGGGAAAGTCTTTGATATGGGCATCGCCACCCGGCAGGCGCTGGCGAGGTTTGCGCACAGTACTCCCCCGTTGGAGTGCGGCGGCTCTGGGGAATATGACAACGGCAACGGCTCGTTAATGCGCATTCTGCCAATGGTTCTGTATCTCCACCGTACCATGGGGCCTGACTTTCCCCGGATGCCCGAGGCATACCAGATCATCCACAACGCCTCCGCTCTCACCCACGCCCATCCTATCAGTCTGATCGCCTCGGACTCTACTGCGCCGCCGTCAATGAGCTGCTCTGCGGCAAACCCAGCGTGTGGGACGGGATCAAGGCCGCGAAAGAATTCTACCGCAATCAGACGGAGTTTGTTCCCTACTTAGACATCTTCCAGAGGATCGAACCCGATATCCTCCCCGCCCTGCCCAAGTCCGAAATCAAAAGCGGCGGATATGTGGTCCACACACTGGAAGCCGCTCTGTGGTGTCTGGAGCGGCAAAAAAGCTTCCGCGCCTGTCTGCTGGAGGCTGTCAACCTGGGCGAGGACACCGACACCGTAGGCGCTGTGGCCGGAGGGCTGGCCGGGCTGAAATATGGAGATATCCCGGAGGATTGGCTCTCTGTCATTGTCCGCCGGGAAGAGATTGAGGGGCTGTGCGGGTCCTTTTCCCAGTCATTCGAGGAGGGACGAATATGCTGATCAAAAGTATGGAGTATCTTTCCCAACGCCTGCGCTGCACTGATGAGGAAAAGGACGCCTGCCTGGAGGCGGTTACGGTGATCCTTCACTTCTGGACGGATGCCCGAAAAAGTGGCTTGCTGTCCATTGGGGGCGACCGGGCGGAGCAGGACCCCAACCCTTTTTTCCGTGCGTGCCTGCTTGACGCCATCGAATTGGTGAGTAGGGACGATGAACCGCTGCTTGAGGACTTGTTCGCTCAGTATCTGATCGCCGGGGATTACACTGGAGCCGGCTTTCTGCAAAACGTGGTGATCGCCGAGGGAATCCTGGCGTACTTGAGGTTTTTCCATGAGCATGAGGACGGGGGGAGCTTCCAGCAGTGGGGAGACCGGCTGGCTGTGGTTGTAGGCGGATACTTCGGTGTGAAATACCGGGAAAAGCTCCGTAAAACCATCCGCCAGGAGATTCGGAAGCGGGAACGGGAGGTCAAAAAGACTTCCTTCCTGCCGGAGTTTGACGCCCTGGCGGAGCTTCCCCTTCCGCTGTGCGAAAAGCTGCTTCGAGATACATATGATGATCATTATGCTTATGGAGATCGTACCGTTGCGCTTGCTTTGAAATATGCCAGCGGCGCGGTACAGGACCATATTTTATCCGTTCTCTCCCCGGAAGAACGGGAGGCATTGGAGATCGAAATGGACGCGTGTCTCCTCGTACGGCAGACAGATGTAGAACGCGCCCAGCGGGAGATTTTGGGGAAAGTCGCAAGCTATCGTCAACGCAGTTAAAAAGAAGCAAAGGAGGAACCTGAATATGTCCATTTACAAAAAAGAGGCATCCCTGGAAGAAATGAAGCGGGAAGCTATCCGCCGTATGGAGCTGCTGAAGCTGGATGCCCGGACGATCCGGGATTTTGAGCGGGACGGATCGGTCAGCCTGTCCCAGCAGATCGGAGATCAGATTTTTCTTCAGCCATCCGACGATGAGATCAGTGCGCGGGTAAAACGGTTCGAGCAGGGATACGAGTGCCTGGTCTACCACGTTCTCTGGGCGGACAGTCCTATGGTGGGCGAATGCTGGAGCCTGCTGTTCGTGTCCCCCACATCGTCAGACTGGAACAGTGAGCGGAAATATATCGAGAGCTCCGGACTGGTCTATGCCTATGTGGAGTCGGAGATGGAGGACGGTGTCAGCGAGATCATGGTGCAGCCCCAGGACGGCAGTCTGATCCGGCTGGGATGAGGAACCTTCCTGACGAAGAGGCGGCGAGATGATTTATGTGATGTCCGATATCCACGGCTGCTTTGACAAGTACAAGGAGATGCTGTCGCTCATTGAGTTCCTCCCAAGAGACACCCTCTATGTTCTGGGGGATGTCATCGACCGGGGGCCGGACGGCATCAAAATCCTGCAGGACATGATGCTCCGTCCCAACGTGTTTCCTCTCCTGGGCAATCACGAGTTTACCGCCGCCGTGTGCCTCCCCTGGCTGATGGAGGAGGTCACGAACCAGAGCCTGGACGCCCTGGAGGAGACTCAGATCGCCGCCCTCAGCGAGTGGATTGTCAACGGGGGCGGCGTCACTATCCAGAGCCTGAAGGGACTCATCCAGGAGGAACGGGAGGATGTCCTGGAATATCTGCGGGAGATGGAGCTGTTTGCCTGCATCAAGGCCGGCGGCAGGGATTTTGTGCTGCTGCACTCCGGTTTAGGTCATTTTTCCCCGGACAAGGCGCTGGAGGACTACGAACTGGAGGACTTCCTGTTCGGCCGGCCCGAGCTGGACACGGCCTATTACCCGGACAAAATCCTGGTGTTCGGCCACACCCCCACCCGCATCCTGGGCGGCGGGGACAAGATCCTCCGGCGGGAGACCTGGATCGACATCGACTGCGGGTGCGTGTTCAAGGGAGGGCGGTTAGGCTGCCTGTGCTTAGATACCATGGAGGAGTTTTATGTGTGATGAAGGCCAAACCAAACTGGACGTATACGACTGGGTCCTCTCCCCGGAAATCAGGGAACATATGCGCACCGCCCGCCCCCTCACCGTCGGGGAAAAGGCGGACATCATCGACAGCGGCTGCCGCCCCATCGTGGACAAATATGCCGCTTTAACGGCTTTACTCCGGGA
>NZ_CAJTUX010000108.1 GCF_910579365.1 uncultured Oscillibacter sp. | reverse complement strand
CGTCCGAATCCTCCGCGCCGTCCCATTTGGTGATGAAGCCCCGGCCCTCGAAGTGGATCGAGATGCCGCAGATCTGGGCCTCCTTCTTCCCGGCGGCGTGCCAGGGTTTGAAATCGTTGTACCAGTTCTCCGGCCCCACCACGCTGTCCAGCCGGTTCATGATGGCCCGGTTGGTCACATAGGGGACGGCGATGCCGGTCATGCGGCCCTGGGCCTCAAAGGTCTTTTGCAGCCGCCACTCCAGGTCCTCGGCGGCGAAGGGCTTTGCCAGCTCCGCCTGGATAGTGCGTGCGTCTTTCTGCGCCATTGCGTCACCTCCCACAGATAAAGTCATACAGCGTATTGCCATTCGGGATCAGAATATCCGAATAGTAGTACGCCGGGTCCCTGCCTTTCAGGTGCTCCAGCAGTTCCAGGTGTCCCAGGCCCAGCTTGTTGTTCTCCGAGCTGTACATATCGTCATTGTCCGGCAGTTCCAGCAGGTAACGGGGAAAATGCTTCAGGGCCTGCAGCTTCCGGTACCTGGGCAGGATGTTGTTTCCGGAACATACTTTCCCGTTCGTATAGACATTGGAAAAGGGATAGCGGAACATCCTAGTCTCCGGCGTGGGCGTTTCATCCGCCGCCACGCCGATGGAGCATTCCGCGACCTTTCCGTCCTCCAGCATCCGAACGCCAAAGACCAGCCTGGGGAGCGGGAAATCCGGGTACGTCGTATCCTGGTACGTGATATCCGCCCGCAGCTCGGGATTCCAGAGAATAAAATGCCTCTCCACACTGTTCATAGAAACATGGAGGCAGTTTTCCGGAAGAAAACCGCTGTTGAGAAAATCCCTGCTGGTATAGCTGTTGTTGATGACGAAGTACAGGTCCAGGGGGGAGATTTCCTTATAGGCTACCGCCCCGCCCAGCTTCCGTTCCTCAACCATCAGCGTGTTTCTTGTGGGTGATATCCGCAGAACGATATCCCTGGTATTGTCCTTGTTTTCCGCCGGCATCACGCCGCCTCCTTTCTTGTTCCCGCTTCTTTCAGCAGACTTTCCAATCGCTCATTTTCCCGCTGGATATGAAGCAGCATATCCACCAGGCTGTTGCCGAACTCAGCGGGATCATAACAATCCGAGGAGAGCCATGTCCGAAGTTTCGCGGAATCCCTCCTTGGATAACACTCTATATTTCCGACACTGTAGCTTGTTCCCATCAGATAATACTCCGCGATGTCTCCGAGTTTCCGCCGCCAGGCGTCGTCGGATTGACCGCTGGTAAAACTCCACTCCCCGCTCAAAGCGCAGAAGCGGTCCATAAGCGGATGGCTGAAGGTGCAGATGGCAGCCTCGTACTCTTCATCCTGGTCAAAAAAGACATTGGCGCATATCTCCCAGACAATGCTCTCGCAAAGCTCACACAGGGAAGGCAGATCGAAGTCTACGTACATCGCCAAAATTTCCTCCAGAGCGGCGGGGTCCTGACTGTGCAGGTATTTCGCAAGCCGCAGGAACAAGAGGACATCCACCTCATATTCATAGTTGTACATAGGCCCTCCTAAAAAAAGCCCTTTTCATTCAGGCTGGCGGCAGGCGTCTTGCGAAGGAAGGCGTTGATTCCCTGGAGCCACCCCAGATGCGTCCGTTCATACGACCGGTCATAGTTCACCGGCGTTACGTGCCGCAGGTCAAAGGCGTTCCAGTCCAGTTCCGTCAGGTTGAAAGTTCCCTTGTCCGACAGCCTGTCAAATACATGCGTTTGCAGATACTCGCTGTGTTCCGGCGTTTCCAGCAGGGGCTGTTCCGCCGGTACATCCTGGAGCGTCTGAATAAAACGCCGCTTATCAAATTCCATGGCTGTCCTCCATCCGCTCCATTGTGACCATGCTCAGGGCATAGTTCGCCGGGGCGCTTTCAACGCTCTTTTCAAAGTTCACATCTGCCGCAGAGCGTTTCCGCTCTGCGTAATAGACGCCAGGGATTCATGCTGTGCCCCCGTGTAATGGTGGGCAGAAAGAGAGACGGAGGGCGGGAAAGTTCTTCCGGCGAAGTGATGAAAATATCAACGGCCCCACGGTAGGCGGTCAAGGCCAGCATGGACTGCCGGAGCCGCCGCTGGATGGCCGCGCTGTGATAGGACTGCGCCAGCACCGGGATACCGGAGGGGAACACCCTCTGCAAAAACGAAAATCCCTTTGCCGTAAGGACTGCCGCACCGCTTTTCTCATGGCATTTTATAAAGCCCAGGCTTATGAGATTTTGAAGCTCTGTTTCGCTGATGACGCTGAGCAGCCGATCCGGCATGACATATTGTCCCCAGCAGACTAATCGCAGAGTGTCAATGTCCCGTACACTGAACAGCATAAGCTCTCATATTCTCCCCGCCAGATAGGTGGTCTTTTGGAACTCTCCGTTTTTGAATACGTCCCATGCCTCCACACAGTAGACCGGACCGCCGGAAAGCAACACAGCTTTCGATGGGTCCCAGGTTCTTTCAGCATAGCGAACCGCATCGTCGGGAACGGCGGTTTGAATCTCAATGCTGTCATCCCCCAGATAGTCCCGGAGAGAATGAAGCATACGCTCTGTTTCGCTGAGGTTTGCAACGAACACGTAGTCGCCGGAAATATCCGCGTAGTGGATCGTCTCGGGGGCTCCGCTTTCGGCTCGGCCGTGATGCTGTGGGAACTCGTGAGAACTGCGGCCCCGCAGAACAGGACCGCCAGGAGCATGATGGTCAGACGCTTCATAAGGCACCTCTTTCGTATGTGCGGCAGTTTTTGCGGTAGTTCCTGCCAGCGCCGGAACCGCCCTTTCGCCGTCCCGGCGAAAGAACGATTTCGGCGCCCTTTACGGGCTCCTATGCGGGGCTGGTCTGCCCACCCCCGCATAGATGACAGGTTTTCTCGTTCAAAGGGACCGCGCCGCAAAGGGGGAATCCATTCTGCCGCAAGGTTTTGATGGAATGTGGGAGTAGGCAGATTATCCTTTTGACGCGGTAGATAAAAAACGCCTTAAAATCAGGGTGAATCTGCCTACCCCCATCCGCCCCCATAGAAGGCGGCGGCGCTGCTGTGGCTGGAGCGGGCGGCGAAGAAATCCGAGGTTTCCGCTACGTCCAGCAGGGTAATGTGGCAGACGTTCAATTCGCTCCTCTCGGACAGCATCGCCAGGGCCAAAGTGAACTGGTCGTCGTCCGGGACCAGCCTGCCCTTGATGGCGTTGGACACCGCTTTCCAGCCCTTGTTGTCCTGATCAAAGATGTGCCGTCCCTCTACGCCGCAATGCTCCTCAATGACCAGCAGGGCCCTCTGGAAAAACGGCGGTTCCCGTCCGCTGGCCTCGAAGTCGTCCAGCAGGCGGCGGATGGTGTCGCTGAGCCATTCCGACGGCTGGTAGCGGCAGTGGGGCAGCAGGGTATTGAGCTGGATATGGAGCCAGCCGCAGCCGAACCGCTCCACAAATCCGGCAGTTTCCATCCGGGGCAGGACCGGCCGCTTGCCGTAGCCGCCCGCGCCGGGGGCGTGCTTCTCGCACAGCCGCCGCAGCTCCAGGGCAGACCGCTCAAAGGTCCCGGAGGCTTCCTCCAGGGCCTTTTGCAGCTTCTCCGGGGAACCGCTGTCCGCCAGGGCGGCGAGGGTGCCGGTGGCGCTGAACGCCTCACCTACAAGCTGCTGCATCCTTGTAATATCTTCTTTCATATTGTTCATTCTTCCGCCGCCTTTCTCCTGGCCCGCAGGTCCGTGGGGGATGTGGTGATCGCGTCGTACTCCTTCGCCGTGGCGTGGAACTGGATGGGAACATGGTTGTAGCCGATGCAGAGAAGGCCCTCGCCCCGGCGGAAGCGGGTGATCTGCCGGACTTCATCCTCCGAGAGGTTCAGCACGCCTTGAATCAGCCGGGCCTCCTGTTCCTCCATCTGCATCACCAGTTTGATGCGGCTGGAATCCAGAATGCCCTTGCCGTACTTGCCGCCGTCCAGGCCGAACAGGTCCTGCATCCCCTGGGTGGAGGTGACGGCGATGCCGCCTAAGCCCCGGATGGTCTTCACCATCTCCTGGACGAAGCCCGCCGCCAGAGGGTTGGAGTTGGCCCCCACCAGGCTCCACAGCTCGTCCGCGATGAGGGCGGAGAGATCTTCTCGGGAGTCCATGATGAGGTCGTTTGCGATGTCCGTGGCCCAGAAGATGCCGGGCAGCAGCAGGTCGTCCGGCATCCCGGAGGTGTCCAGGACAATGTACTTGTTGTCCAGGTCGATGTCGTTCCGCTGTCCCATGGCGGAGGCGGAGCCGGTGACGTACCGGGCCAGGACTACGGAAAGATGCTTGGTTTCGGGATTGTCAGCCAGAACCTTGTACCAATCCGCGATGATGGGCATTTCCACAAAGGCCCCGGTTTCGTCGGTAATGGTGTCATTGTCGAAGGTAATCCCATACTGCCGGTAGCACTCCACCAGGGAGGAATCCAGGTAGTTTTTATCCTCATCGCTGAGGTCCCGCTTCTGGAGGGAGTACCAGATAATGAGCCGGGAAATCTTGTCGGCCAGCACGGAATCATCCCGGGCCGCCATATCCCGGAGGCCCGCGTAGGAATCCAGGGAGCGGCGGCGAATCGCCATGATGTTGGGGCAGTCCCGGGAGGAGGGGGACATCCGCAGGTACAGCCCGCCCAGAAGTTCGCAGAGGGGACGGAACTCGTGGCCCTTCTTGGGTACGATGAAAATGACCCGCCGCCCCTGCTGCCGGAGGCGGCCGCCCAGGCACTGGAGGGTGAACGTCTTTCCCGCGCCGGAGGAACCGCCGATCCAGCAGTTGCCGTTGGTGTATTTATAATCATCATAGGGGTCCAGGAACACGGGAGAACGGTTATAGAGGTTCAGCCCCAGGAACACGCCGTTGCGGTCGCTGAGCTCGTAGGAGGCAAAGGGAAACGCCGCCGCCACGCCGGAGGTCAGGGCATTGCGCCGGGACTTCCGCTCCACGTCCGGGTCCAAGGCCAGCAGCGGCAGAGCGGAGAGGAACGCCTGCTCGTTCTTGTAGTCGCAGCGCCGGGCGATCATGTCAATGGAAACGCAGAGCTTTTCCACCGCCGTCACCCGCTGCTCCAGGGTTTCCGGGTCGTCGGCCACCACCTCCAACAGCGTGTGCATGTAGTAGAAGTCCTCCCCCTGGCGGTTCATCACGTCCTTCAGGTAAAGGCCGGAGCTGATGGCGCTGTCCAGTTCCTCGAAGTCCTTGCGGGTGTCCTCCACGTCCCGCATCCGGGAGCGGTTGACCATGGTGGTCTGTGCGATCTTGGAGAGAATCTTGTCCTTGGGCTGGCGCTTGAAGATAAAGCTGAGGTTCACGCCCTCCCCGGCCTCCACCAGAGGGGCCAACCAGCAGGAGCCGACAGTCGTGGCGTAGCCTTAGCCGGTGACATAGAGGTAAGCGTGGTACACGCCGTCCACCACGATATAGTCCCGGCTCTTGGTGTCTACCGTGGTAGGGGAGAGGATGTCCAGGATGGTGGTGGAGCCGGATTCCAGCTCGGTCAGGTCCGGCTTTTCCTCGCCCATCAGCAGGCGCTTGAGGGAAAACCTCTCCTGGCCGTTCTTTTTGGCGGCGGGCTTTTTCTTCTTCGCCTTGGGCGGCGGGGCTTTTGCGGGTTTCTTTTTCAAAAGGGGATTCATATACTCACATCCTTGGCTTGAATTTGTGGAGAAAATGCGTATAATAGAGATATAGAAGGTTGCTGCTTTTCGGAAAGGAGGCCGGTCTTATGGTTTATACTTTGGAAGAAATCAGCCGCCGCGTGCGGCCTGTGGCGGAAAAGTACAAGTTGAAAGCCGTATATGTGTTCGGCTCCTATGCCCGGGGAGAGGCCCGGGAGGACAGCGATGTTGATTTGCTGGTAGACACTTGCGGCGCAGACCTCTCTGGATTTTTTGCAATCGGCGGACTATATAATGACCTTGAGGAAGCCCTGGAGAAGGAACTTGACATGATAACAGTGAGTGCTTTGGAACAGCCAATTCGTCATAAGAGTGATATCGGTTTTCGAGAATCTGTACAACGAGAGAGGCGGAAGATTTATGCAGCTGCGTGATCAACAACGTTTGGTCAAAATTAGAAACTGTACCAATAGAGGGAAAAGTAGTATAATGAGGGAATGATACAGAA
>NZ_CAJTUX010000107.1 GCF_910579365.1 uncultured Oscillibacter sp. | reverse complement strand
TCCTCCGTGATCTCCTGCCCGGTTTGGTCGAGGCCGTTGATGGCCTCCAGGATGGCCCGGTGCAGCTTATCTTCATCCAGCGTGGGGGAGTTGTGGCAGAATTTCGTGCCGAACTCCAGCCGGGAGACACAGCGCCAGACAATGCGCTTTTTGCCGTTTCTGGCCCAGGTACACCGCTTATAGGGTGTACCGCACTCCCCGCACACCAGCAGTTCACTGAGGGCGTATTTGGCGGAGTATTTACCCTGCTCGGTCTTGCCCGTTTTCTGCATCACCTTCCGCTTGCTGGCCCTGCGGGCCATCTCCTCCCGTACCTGATAGAAGATCTCTTTCGGAATGATGGGCGGGTGATTGTTCTCCACATACACCATGGGGCGCTCTCCCTGGTTTTTCTTTACCGTCTTGCTGATACAGTCGGTGGTATATGTCTTTTGCAGCAGGGTGTCGCCAATGTATTTTTCATTGACCAGGATGTTGTGGATCACCTGATATGTCCAGCTCTGAACCCCGCAGGAGGTGGGAACCTTGTCCTTCTCCAGCTCCGCTTTGATCTGGCCCAGGCTACACCCGTCCAAGTAGCGGCGGAAGATACGCTTTACCGTCTCCGCCTCCTCCGGGATGATCTCCGGCTGACCGTCAGGCCCCCGCCGGTAGCCCAACAGCTTCTTGTACTGGAAGGGGACGTTCCCTGCCTCCCGGCTCTTTTGGATGCCCCAGATCACGTTTTTGCTGATAGACTCGCTCTCCGCCTGGGCAAAGCCGCTGAACAGGGTAATCAGAAACTCGCTGGACTCCGTCAGCGTATTGATATTTTCCTTTTCAAAGATCACACCGATGCCGTTGGCCCGGAGCATCCGCACCATTTCCAGGCTGTCCACCGTATTCCGGGCGAAGCGGGAGAGGGATTTGGTGAGGATCAGGTCGATGCGGCCCCGTTTGCAGGCGGCGATCATTCGCTTGAACTCCGTCCGCTTTTTCATGCTTGTGCCGGTTATGCCTTTGTCAGCGAAAATACCGGCCATCTCCCAATCGGGGTTCTCACCGATCTTCTGGGTGAAGTAGGCTTTCTGGGCGGTGTAGCTGGTGAGCTGCTCCTCGCTGCCGGTGGACACCCGGCAGTAGGCGGCCACCCGCTGCTTGCTGCCGGAGGCCCGTCCAGAGGTTGATACCGGCTTCGTGGCGGGGATGATGCGTATCTTCCGTTCCCGCTGTACGGTCTGTTCCATGACGGCTCCTTTCCCAATTTGTTATGAACGGTTACTTAAAGGTCACTGTCACCGCGTTCTCCGCAGTGATGGTGATATATTTTATCGCCTGCGCATAGGCTTTTTCTCTTATCAGACGTTGGGTATCCGGCGAGGCTGCCGGTGCTTCAAAGCAGGCGTACCGTGCGGAGATGCCCCGCAAGATCAGGGCCACCACGTCCTCCGGGTGTTCCGGCCTCTCCAGCCCCCGGTTGATGGCGTTGGTCAGGCGGACGGTGTCCTCAGAGGGAGTGTATCCGCCCTCTGCCGGAGGCGTGTACTCCGCCGCTTGCCGCTCTACCTCCGCCAGCAGTTCCGCATCGGGGATACCTGCTCGGCCATGCGGCATGGCGGCTTCCGATGGGCGCCCAGCGTAGGGGCGTGGCAGAGGCAGCTCACCAACAACGCCATCTGGACCGCCACGCACATGGACTGTCTCCGGCCTCTGTCTGGAGAACAGCCTACGCAGGAGCAGGCGGAGCCTGTGCAGGGGCCGGCCCAGGAGTCCGGCAGCGGGTGGGGCATTTACATCATCGCAGACCTGAAAACCTGGGCGGACAACGCAGAAAACCGCAGCCCGCTGGAACATTTCCCCTCTTTTGAAGCGGCAAAGGCCCGGTTTGACGAACTGAGGAGCGCACCCTACAACAGCGAGGCCGCCGAACCCGGACCGGATGGCCAGCCTCCCGCCCGTCTGACCCTGGGCCTGGAGAGCGCGGACGGCATGAGCGCCGCCGACATCCTCCATGTGCGCCAGGGGGAGAACTACCTTGTCACCGATTTCACCCGAACGGAAGGGCTGCGGGATGATTCCGCCGTCATGGATATCCTGGCCCGGATCTCCCGTGAGATCGGCTTTGACCGGGTGCGTGTGTGGGAGCAGGCGGACGGTGGCCGTCAGGCGCTGTCCATTGTCCCCTTTGCGGAGTGGGACAATCCCTACTTCTCCGCCAACACACCGGGCCGGATCGCGGCTCTGTACTGCGATCTGCTGCACCGCTGTGATCCGCTCCCAGAGGACAGGGGGCTTCGCAAGGAACAGATTGCGGAGATCGTCCGATTCATCCGGCAGGGCGGAAAATACAGCGTTCGCCAATTGTCCCTGGCTGTTTCCACACTCCGGGCCGGACACCCCGATAATACCGCTGTTCAGGAGCTGGCTTCCGCGCTGAAAACAGAACTCTCCAATTATAGTGCTCCGGAACAGGATACCGTGCAGCATCAGAAGTCCAAACACAAGAAATCTCCGGAGCGGTAGGGCCGTAGGCAAGGTGTAAACAATTCACCTTGCCTTTCCTTTTTCGCAGAAACAAGGTGAATCTATAACACCCAGCAGGAGGTGAGAACTTGGCGGAATCTACGATCAACACTTACTTTTGCAGAAAGCCGAGATGTTTGGACGATCTGCTGGAGGAGCGGCGCCGGGGGCCTGTCCGTGTCCAGGTAGAGCAGATCATCCAACTAACCTACGAGCAGTACCAGCACTTTCTCAGCCACATCTGGGAGGATATGCCCTTTTTTGAGGCCCATAAGCGCAGCACGGACTGTGACAGCAAGGGTGTGAGCCGCTGTCTGCTGGTGACTGCCCGGAATATCCGGGGCGGTGTCCTGGTGGACTGCCAGGGTTACAGCTTCGCCCGCTACGCAGCGGATTTGCCGGACAAATCAATTCTGGACCTGCGTGATGTGCCGATAGACCACTACGACCTGAAGCTCCGGCAGCCCCGGAGCCAGCGGGAGCGGTAATGAGTTTCCCTTCAAGAGAGCGGGCTCCGCCCGCCCATTCCAATCAATCTACCGCTTGGAACGCAGCCCCGCCAGCGGCGGGGCCGAGGCCGACACCGCCCCTGGGCGGTGTCGGCGCAAGCATAGCGCAAATGTACATTTTGCGCGCTTGCAGGGGGAAATCCCCCTGTCCCCTATGCCGCCTCCGGGCGGAAGATCGGCGGCGGAGCCGCAGCATGGTGATCTGCCCGTCCACCTGCTCTGTGGGCTGGCGGAGAATGCCGCGCTCTTTATTGGTGGCGGTGCGAATGCCCTCGCCATAGGACGTTTTAGCGGTGACCAGACGGCCCTTCTGGAGCAGTTCGTCCATGACTTCAGCTACAAACTGATTCCCAATTTTATTTCGCCCGTCCTTGTCACACAAACGGCGGATTTCAAAATGTTCCGCAACGTGGATCGCAATGGGAGCTACGATATAAAGATTACTGCGCTTTGTCCTGCATTTTTCCAGGATATAACCTGTGATCTCATCCCGCTTGGCCTCCAGCTCTGCCCGGTATGCTTTTTGATTTCTTTTTCCACTTCAATTTTCCTCTTTTGCTTGAAATGTGTGATTTTATTTCCTTGTTTTCGGGCTGCATCTCGATTATCTACACAAGGTTACGAAACGGGGTGAAATCATTGTCTCCACGCTCACTGTCCACCCCATCATTGACGGCAATGAATCGCACATCATAGCTGGGAAAAACGATTTCACTAATATGGACAAGACCACAAAAACTATGGAGCGGAGCTGCTGACAATTTTGCTTCTCTCATGAAACATTGGGTTTTCCCTTGACAAAAGTAAGAATGAAGTGCTATTATTTGATTGCGAATATATTTTGTGAATATTCGTAATATGAAATCGCAAGAAAGGAGGACGAACCCATGCCATCAAAACCTGTTCTTTCAGATGCCGATAAAAAGGCCATCCGCGAGAGGCTGGGGGAACTGTGCGAGGAGTGCTGGATTGCACACGGCTACAAAAAAACCAGCATCAAAAATCTATGTGACAATGCAGGCATCTCCATCGGTACATTCTACACGCTATACCCCACAAAGGAAGATCTATTTTCGGAAACCATCGAGCGCATACAGCAGCGACTGACTGAGAAAGTCCTTGCCATCAACAGGAGCAGTCAGACTAAGGAGGGCTTTGCACAGTCAATGAAAGAGTTGTTCCGGGAGTATGACAGCAAGCCCTTTTTGTATAACGTCAACACCCCGGATTTTCAGTCTTTCGTGACAAAGCTCCCGGAAGAAACCATGCAAAAAATCAAGTTTGACAGCTTTGAATTTTTTAAGCAAGCTGTTCAGGCCGCAAACCTCGCTTTGAGAATGGAGGCAACTCAGGCGTATGGGATTTTAAGCGCATTGCTGTCAACCATCAACGCAAAAGAAACCCTTGCTGTCACCTGTGATTATCTCGCTGTGTTTGACCGTATGGCAGATATTCTTGTGGGCAGTATCTTTGAGTAACAGGAGATTTCATGGAAACATTTGAGTACAAAACTGTCACCGTAGACTGCAAGGACGTAGAGCGTTCCCAGGATGCCCTGACCGCCCAATTAAACCGCTGGGGCAAAGAGGGCTGGGAATTGACTTCATCCCTCACGCTCCCCTATCTGGGCAGCTCACAGTATTCCCTTGTGGGCCTTGCCCATCGGGTCACGCTGATTTTCAAGAGGCTGAACCAGCCTGGGGAGGCGGCGCAGGCATGACCTATGCAGTTGAAACCAGCCATCTATCCAAGAGCATTGACGGCAGCGTCATTTTGAATGATGTAACCTTGAGGGTGAAACAAGGTGAGATTTACGGCTTTTTAGGCGCAAACGGCGCGGGGAAAACCTCGCTGATGAAAACGCTCTATCACATCATGGCCCCCGATGCCGGAACGATCACCCTGTTAGGGGAGCGCGTCGAAAAAGGAAACCACTCTGTTTTCTCCCGGATTGGGAGCATCATTGAAAGCCCCGTTTTCTATCAGCATTTGAGTGCCCGTGAAAATCTGGAACTGCATTGTGGGTATATGGGCGCGGGCTATGAACGTATCGGGGAAATGCTGGCGATGCTGGGCCTTTCAGAGACTGACAATAAAGCCGTAGGCAAATTTTCTCTGGGCATGAAACAGCGGCTTGCCCTTGCGAGGGCTTTTCTGACTAAGCCGGAACTGCTCATTCTGGACGAACCAATCAACGGATTAGACCCCCAGGGCGTGATGGAAGTGCGGGAACTACTCCGGCAGATCAACCGGGAGCATCACACAAGCATCTTCATATCCAGCCATATTCTGGACGAGCTATCCAAAATCGCGGACACCATCGGCATCATAGACCATGGTTCCATGCTTGCGGAAATATCCATGACGGAGATTGCGGAAAAGGGCATGAACCTCGAAACCTATTATTTGAGTTTGCTGGGGGGAGGTGGCAGCCATGCAAAACCTTGTTAAGCTGGAATTGAAAAGGGTTTCGCTCAAATCGCATTTTATTAGCCTGCTGGCCGCAAATGTTGTGATTACCTTGTTGAGCGCGTTTACTTCCTCCCTCCTGAGCGCAGACGGTGGAGTTGCTGTGACCGGCCTGCCACCCGCGCAGTTGGATACGCTGACGCTGGCAACCATGCTTGTGAGGGCTATGCTGATTGTCTGGGAGGCGGTCTTGATTTCAGCATTTATCGTGGAAGAATACCGTAGCAAAACGATAAATCTGCTATTTACCTATCCTGTCCAGCGTGGAAAATTGATTGCCGTGAAGATTATCCTGATATGCGGCATCATGCTTCTATTTCATGGGTTGTCCGGCATTTTTCAATACGCCTGCCTGTCCTTTATAAGCCAATATTTCCCCTTTGTCACCACCAGCCCTGCAAATCTGATGACACAAGCCATCACAGCTTTGTCGGCTGTTTTGCTGGGTCTACTCCCGCTCTACATCGGAATGATAAAGAAGTCCACGATTGCGACCATCGTTTCATCCTTTGCACTCGCCGCCATTGTTTCCAATTCCCAAGGCAGCAGCGCAGGGCTGATGTCCATTCCGATTGCGGCTATCGTGTTTGGCATGATCGGCGCAGGCTTTTCCGCAATCACCGTCCGCAAAATGGTTTCTTCTGACTTGAGTAACTGACAGAAAAGGAGGCAGCTACATGAACTTTCCCATTCCCAGCTTTATCCCCGTTCCTGGTGCAGAAACGATGCAGCTTATCTCAATCGTTTCGCTGATTGTCGGCATCTGCATTACGG
>NZ_CAJTUX010000106.1 GCF_910579365.1 uncultured Oscillibacter sp. | reverse complement strand
TTCCTCCCATATCGCTGCTATTTGGTTATTTCTGGTTAACTTAATGGCATTGCTCCATTCGGGACAGCCTTTGCTGTATCCGGACCAATTTTTCCTCCGCCAGAGCCGGCAGCTCTGGGCTGTTTCCCTCGCTGTCCGTGTAAAAATGGGTCAGGGACTGGTTCAGGCCCAGGGTCCGCTCCGGAACAGAGGCAGGCCGTTCCGGCGTTTTGGCCTCATAGCCGAAAACGATGGAAGCAAAGTATTTGCCGGACCGGCTCTTGGTAACTGTAACGGATTTCAGTTTCCACCAGTGCAGCGGCTTGCGGTAGACCCTGGCGTTAATGAGACCCAGCTTGGGCATCTGGAGGCCGTCTCCAATCAGGCGGACAGATGGGCCAGTACGGTACTGGCGGCAGTAAACGGTAAAGGAATCCCGGCGGGCTTTCTTGGTTTTGAATTGAGGACGGTGAAAAGCCCCAGGATTGCGGAAAAAGGCCAGGAACGCCTGCCGCAAATTCTGATGCACCGTACACAGGGGCTGGCTGTCGACCTCCCGGAGGAACGGAGCCTCTTTTTTGTAATGAGCGGGAGTGGGAATATACTGGAGGTCTGTGGCGGCATAGAACTCTTCTGTGTCGGACAGCATCCGATTCCAAAGCCAGCGGCAGCAGCCGAAGGTTTTTTCAAACAATTCTGCCTGTTCCAAAGAGGGATAGAGCCGGACTTTAAGAGTCGTGAATTGTTCACAATTCGCCATATCCAGCCCTCCTCTTCACCTGAAATCTCCGCTGGAGAGAAAGAATTTGTCCGGAGTTGTGTACAACCCCGGACAGAAAAATTTTTTAATTAAGCTATTATTTTTGACAAAATGCCGCCGATATGTAGTAATGAAAGCGGTTGAGAAAACCTGAAGCGGCTGGACGGGGTTGTACACAACTCCGTCCAGTCTTTTTGTAAAAGAAAACCACCAGCTGTGCTGTGGTTCCCAAAAGCTTTAGCTATTCACCATTTTCAACGAAATCAAAAGAGTTTTTTGTTAGATACTGTTTGAAAAATAAATATTGCACAAGGAGTTCAGCTATGCAAAAAAAGTGCAGGAAAGGCTATGAATTGACAAAAGAACAATAGGAACCTGTAAAAACGTTGCAGCTGCCGAAAAGAACAGGAAACCGAGGCCGCCCACGAAAAGATGATCGGGACATGCGCAATGGGATGCTTCGGATTGCGCACAGCGGAGCCCAGTGGAGAGAACTTCCGGCGGCGTATGGCCCCCCTGGCGGTCTGTGTATGCCCGTTTTGCCAAATGGCGGATGATGGAACGCTGGAAGCGGTATTTCGTGCATTGTCCTCCGATGCGGATATGAAAAACCTAAACCTGGATTTAACCTGCATTAAGGTTCACAAAAGTGCCAATGGAGGGGGAAAAACAGCGGATAAAGCAGTTGGCCGAACCAAAGAAGAGTGGAACACAAAACTGCACACTATCGTAGACGGCCTGGGAAACCCAAAGGAATTTCTTTTGTCAGCCGGAAACGACCACGAGTCAGTCCATGCTGTTGAGTTGTTAGAGAGAATTGAAATCCGTGGCAGTAACATATTGGCTGACCGGGCTTATGGGGCAAAGACGATCCGGGATTATATCTCTGAGCATGGGGCAGCTATACGATTCCACCCAAAAGCAATGTTTCAGCTCCATAGTCGGTAGATTGGTGGCTGTATAAAGAACACCTTTTGATTGAGTGTTACCTATAACAATATAGTTATAATACCTGCGGCTCACCCCTGGCGGCGGCGCGCCTCCCCAATGTCCGGGCGGCGCCGTCCACGTGGTCTGGTTCGAGGACGCCCGGAGCATGGACGCCAAGCTCCGCCTCGTGGCGGAGTATGGTTTCCGGGGGGGGATTCTGGAACCTCATGCGCCCCGTTTCCCAGACCTGGCTGGTACTGGACGCTCTCTACGATATCGAATGACAAAAAGGCAGACCCGACCGTCTGGCCGGGTCTGCCTTTCGTAAAGCGGATCAAACATTGATTTCCGGCGTCTCGCCGGGTTCGACCGCCTCCAGCAGAGGGACGATTCCCTCCAGAAACGCCTCCACCTGGGCGGCGCAGCGGCCGGTGTACAGCTTCGGGTCCAGCACCGCCTTCATCTCCGTCTCGGACATGGCAAAGGCGGGTTCCGCCGCCAGGCGGCGGAGCAGGTCGCAGGATTCGCCCTCTTTCATCCGGGCCGTGGCCGCCATGGAGCAGGTGCGGATGATCTCGTGAAGCTCCTGCCGGTCTCCGCCCCGTTTGACCCCCTCCATCATCAGGTTTTCCGTGGCGATGAAGGGAAGGTACTCCCGGCAGGTCCGGTCCACGATCTTCTCGTTGACGTGGAGCCCGTCGGTGACATTTCGGGCGAGGCGCAGAATCGCGTCGGCGCAGAGGAAGCCCTCCGGCATGGATATGCGCCGGTTGGCGGAGTCGTCCAGAGTCCGTTCCAGCCACTGGACGGAGGCGGTCATGGGGGCGTTCATGGCGTCCGCCATCAGATAGCGGGAGAGAGAGCAGATGCGCTCGCAGCGCATGGGGTTGCGCTTGTAGGCCATGGCGGAGGAGCCGATCTGGTTCTTCTCAAAGGGTTCCTCCACCTGCCGGTCGTGCTGAAGCAGGCGGATGTCGTTGGCCATGCGGCAGGCGCTTTGGGCGATGGCGCTGAGGCAGTTCAGAATCCGGCTGTCCACCTTCCGGGGATAGGTCTGGCCGCAGACGGCAAAGGTTTTCGCAAAGCCGAATTCGGCGGCGATGCGCCGGTTCATCTCGTCGATCTTGGCCCCGTCCCCCTCAAAGAGGTCCAGAAAGCTGGCCTCGGTGCCGGTGGTGCCCCGGCAGCCCAGGAATTGCAGGTTCTCCAGGACGAAGTCCAGCTCCTCCAGGTCTGCCAGGAAGTCCTGCATCCAGAGGGTGGCACGCTTGCCCACCGTGACCAGCTGGGCGGGCTGATAATGGGTATAGCCCAGGGTGGGGGTGTCCGCGTACTGCCGGGCGAATTTCGCCAGGTTTCCCAGAAGGGCCAGAAGCCCCTTCCGGAGATACCGCAGGCCCTCCCGGTAAAGAATGAGGTCGGCGTTGTCGGTGACATAGCAGCTGGTGGCCCCCAGGTGGATGATGCCGGCGGCGGAAGGCGCGGCCTTGCCGTAGGCGTAGACATGGGCCATGACGTCGTGGCGGACTTCCTTTTCCCGCTGGGCGGCGAGGTCGAAGTCGATGTCGGTGCGGTGAGCCTCCAGCTCGGCCACCTGTTCCGCCGTAACGGGGAGACCCAGCTCATGCTCCGCCCGGGCCAGGGCCACCCAGAGCCGCCTCCAGGTCTGAATACGGGTCTCGGCGGAGAAGAGGTTCAGCATGAACTCCGACGCGTAGCGGGAGGAGAGGGGAGATTCGTAACGGTCTTTCCTCATGTTTCCTCCCTCAGCGGATGATGATGGCGTCCCGCTCCGGACCAACGGACACATAGCCGATCCGGCAGCCGATCTCCCGCTCGATATACTCCACATACTTCCGGGCGGCCTCCGGCAGGTCCTCCCAGGTCCGCACGCCGGAGATGTCGCAGCCCCAGCCGTCCAGGTATTCCACCACCGGCTTGGCCTCGGGCAGCAGGGCGGGGAAGGGGAAACGGTCCGTCTGCTGGCTGCCCAGCTCATAGCGGGCGCAGACGGGAATCTTGTCCATGTAGCTCAGCACGTCCATCTTTGTCAGGGCGATGTTGGTGGCCGCCTGGCACTGGACGCCGTAGCGGGTGGCCACAATATCGATGGGACCCACCCGGCGGGGCCGTCCGGTTTTGGCGCCGTACTCGTTTCCGGCCTCCCGGAGCTTGTCCGCCTCCTTGCCGAACCACTCGCAGGTGAAGGGGCCCTCGCCCACGCAGGAGGAATAAGCCTTCACCACGCCAATGACCTCGTCAATCCGGACGGAGGGCAGGCCGGAGCCCACGGGGGCGTAAGCCGCGACGGCGTTGGAGGAGGTGGTGTAGGGATAGATGCCGTAATCCAGGTCCCGCAGGGCCCCCAGCTGAGCCTCAAAGAGGATGCGCTTGTTCTCCGACTGGGCCTGGCGCAAGAACGCGCCGGTGTCCCGGATGAAGGGACGGATTTTCTCGCCGTAGTCCGCCACGTAGTCCATCAGCTGCTCTATGGTATAGGGCTTGGCCCCGTAAACCTTGGTGAGGGTCAGGTTTTTCCACTCCAGCAGGTCCTCTAAATGGGAGCGGAGCTGCTTGGGGTAGAGGAGTTCCCCGGCCATAACGGTTTTTTTCTGGAACTTATCGGAGTAGAAGGGGGCGATGCCCTGTTTGGTGGAGCCGTATTTTTTATCCTTCAGGCGGGCCTCCTCCAGGCCGTCCAGATCCCGGTGCCAGGGCAGCAGCAGAGAGGCCCGGTCGCTGATTTTCAGGTTGTCCGGCGTGATGGAAACGCCCTGGGCGATGACCTCCTGCATTTCCTTCCACAGGCTCTCACAGTCCAGGGCCACGCCGTTGCCCAGGATGTTGACGACGCCGTCCCGGAAAATGCCGGAGGGCAGCAGGTGGAGGGCAAATTTGCCCTTCTCGTTGACCACCGTGTGTCCGGCGTTGCCGCCGCCCTGATAGCGGACGACCACGTCGTAATCCTGGGTGATCAGGTCTACCATACGGCCCTTGCCCTCGTCGCCCCAGTTGATGCCCACAATGGCGCAGTTTGACATAATGAAACCTCCCCGCGACGCCGTCCAGAAGCTGAACGGCGGTCCGCTGTTTGCGGCGAGCGGCGCGCCGGTGATGGGGGCTTGTCCGGCCCCTGGGGGATTGGCGGCGGCGGATGGACGCCTCCGGCCAACGAAAGAAGGGCTCCGCAGTCTGCGGGGCCCAGAGTTTCCCTTTACCTATTATAGCGGCAATTTCGCCATAAGTAAAGGGAAAAGCGAAAGTTTCTGAAATTTTTCCCCTGGAAAAGGAAATGGGCGGACCTTTGGACGCCTTGGGCCGCCGGAGCTGTGGGGAGCGTACAAAAATGACCTCCGCCCGGAAGGAATGAAAAAGAGGAGAAACATGCGGTGGCGAGCGGCTTTGGGTAGTTTCCCGCATTTTTCCAAAAACATGAAAAAGCGCATTGAACTTTTCGACGGTTTCCTGTATAATCAATATATCGGGGAATCTTCCCCCGTTCCTTTCCATACATATTTATTTTAACGAAGGAGGAAAACCAGTATGAAGAAGTTTCTTGCGTTACTGCTGTCTATGATTATGATCTTGAGCCTGGCTGCCTGCGGAGGTGGCGGAGGCGGGGACAGCGAACCTCCCGCAAGCCAGAACGGCGACAGCCAGCCCGCCGGCGACAGCGGCGACAGCGGAGACGGCGGCGAGAGCAAAACTGTCAAAGTGGGCCTGATCTGCATCGGCGACGAGAATGACCAGGGCTACACCTACAACTTTATCCGGGGCAAGGAGGCCGCCACCGAGGCCCTGGCCGCCAGCGGCATCAACGTGGAGTGGGTGGTCAAGTGGAACATCGGCGAGGATTCCGGCTGTGAGGACGCCAACATCGAGCTGGCGGAGGAGGGCTGCGACCTCATCATCAACAACTCCTTCGGCTTCGAGCCCTTCATGCTGAAGGTGGCCCCCGATTATCCTGAGATTGAGTTCATCGCCTGCACCAACCAGGCCTCCTGGGGCGACAATCTGGACAACACCCACAACGCCTTTGCCAACATCTATGAGGGCCGTTATCTGGCCGGAGTGGTGGCCGGCATGAAGCTCCAGCAGATGATTGACGAGGGGACCATCACCGCCGATCAGGCTGTCATCGGCTATGTGGGCGCGTTCTCCTTCGCGGAGGTCATCTCCGGCTTCACCGCTTATTTCCTGGGTGCGAGGTCTGTCTGCCCCAGCGTCACCATGAAAGTCCAGTTCGTGGGCTCCTGGTCCGACGCCACGGAGGAGGCCAACGCCGCTTCCGCCCTGGCCGACATGGGCTGCGTCATGATCTCCCAGCACTCCGACAACACCACCCCCGCCACCACGGCAGAGGCCAAGGGCGTGTTCCACACCGGCTATAACAACGATATGATCTCCGTCGCTCCCGGGGCGTCCCTCATCGGCACCCGGATCAACTGGGCCCCCTACTTCGAGTACGCCATCGGGTCCGTGGCCAACGGCGCGAGCTTTGACCAGGACTGGTGCCACGGCATGGATATGGGCGCCGTGGTCATGACGGACCTGAACGAGGCCATCGCCGCCCCCGGCACCGCCGAGAAGCTGGC
>NZ_CAJTUX010000105.1 GCF_910579365.1 uncultured Oscillibacter sp. | reverse complement strand
AGGCAGGGGCCAACGGCGGGCAGGTGGTGGCCCAGGGAACGATCCCGGAAATTGCCCAAAACAGGGCGTCCCAGATTGGCCCGTTCCTGGCCGGGACGGCGGATATCCATGTCAGGGACCGAGCCTGCGCCGGGGAGCTGTTCGCACTGGGCAGGATACACCTCTCCACTGCTGCCATCCACACGGTGAAGCCGCTGGAGGTCAGCATACCAAAAGGCCGCCTGACGGTTGTGACCGGCGTATCCGGTTCCGGCAAGACCACGCTGATTCTGGAGAGCTTGGTTCCCGGACTGGCAGCGTTATCCGGTGGGACCACGCTGCCGGAGCACGTCCTGAAGCTGGAGGCGGAGGGTATCCGTCAGGTAAAGCTCATTGACGCCACCCCCATCGGCGTCAATGTCCGCTCCACGGTGGCCACTTACGCCAATGTCCATGACGAGCTGCGGAAAATTTTCGCCAGGACCCCGGACGCAAAGGAGCTGGGGTTCAAGGCCGGGGATTTCTCCTATAATACCGGAAAGCTGCGCTGTCCGGTGTGCGATGGCACGGGGACGATTGACCTGGATGTGCAGTTTTTGCCTGATGTGACCATCCCCTGCCCGGATTGCCGCGGTTCCCGGTATGGACGGGAGGCATATCAGGTGAAGCGCGGAGACTGCTCCCTGCCGGAGCTGATGGCGATGAACGTCAACGCGGCCCTGGAGACCTGCAAAGATTTGAAATTAGTCCGCCAGCGGCTGGAGGTGCTGAAGGACTTGGGCCTGGGGTATCTGACCCTGGGGGAGGAAACCCCCAGCCTGTCCGGCGGCGAGGCCCAGCGGCTGAAGCTGGCCAGCGAGATGGGGAAAAGCCAGTCAGATTCTGTCTTTGTCTTTGACGAGCCTACGATTGGCCTGCACCCCCTGGATGTGCGGACGCTGTTGGGAGTGTTCCAGACCCTGGTGGAGCACGAGGCCACGGTGGTGGTGATCGAGCATGACCTGGATGTGATCCGCAACGCCGATTACATCATCGATATGGGTCCCGGCGGCGGTGAGGCGGGCGGATGTGTGGTGGCAGCCGGGACGCTGGAGGAGATTGCCGGCAGCCCCAACAGTGTGACCGGACAATACCTGATATAAGCTGAAGTCCAGCCGGCACAAGTGGGGCGGGCGGTTTTTCTCTGTATTTTCCAAAATTAATTGATATCCATACCCTGTTTTGATTTGGTCCATACATCTGACTGATAAACTGTTTTTGCGGCAGTTTATCTCTAAATTCTCCGCAATTCAAAGCGCGCAACGTATTGTGCGGCCTCTATTCCGCTATCAGAATAGAGGCCGCGCTCGTTTTCAACATTATTTGCACTTTTCACGCAGCTTACAACTGAATCGTTCCATCTGGCAAAGGCGGACGGTGTGTTCCCCTTTCCACACCGGCCGCCTTCCTGGTCTTAATGCGCGCATAATAGAATATGCGGTAGCAGACGCTTTTCATATTGAAAAGGCAGGTCATCGGCTTGGGATTATCCGCTTCCTGTTATATCACTGTGCGCAAATGGTATCAACAATGGTCATGCTATGGATTCGTCTTATGGGCCCATATACCGCCAATGCTACGGAAAAGAGGAGGATCAGGAGGATGATCCCTAACTCAGACCAAGGAATGCCCCACGGCTCGCCCCACTTTTGCCCAATCAGCATGGCGAACAGGAGCCTGTTGGCGAGCAAGCCCAGTACCGTACCGGCCACGCTGCCTGATAAGGCGTAGGCCCCCGCCTCTGCAACTACCATTTTGGACAACTGCCGGGTGCTCAGTCCAATGGCCCGGAACGCGCCATATTGCTTTGTTCTGGATGCGACGCTCATTGCAATGCTGTTGACCACGTTGAAAATCGTAATCAGGGCAATCAGGACGAGAAAACCATAGACAAAAAGATTGAAGCAGTAATAGATGCCCCGCGTGCTGCTGTTTCCCAGCCGTTCATCCGAGAAGGTATACTGAGTGCCCACCATCTGATGGATTGCGCTGACCTCACTGTCAGAGGCGCCCCGAACCAGCTGTATATCAATCACGGTGAAATCTGTCAGCCCAGTCATCTGCCGGAAACTGTCCTCAGAGCAGATGATGAGCCCGACACCGGCGGCGTTGCTGAATGGGCAGTCGGAGAGTATCCCAACGATTTCGATTTCCCGGGGTGTCCCGCCGGCCTGAATGGTGATCGTGTCCCCGACCTTTATGGTGCTGTCTGACTCCTTCACCACCAGACCGGTACCGGCTGCCTGCTGGGCAGCCTCCAGAGAGCCTTCCAGCAGATAATCCTCTGCCCAGCCAAACTGGTTTGCATCGTAGGAGATCAGATCGGCTGTCTGGACTGCGTCACTTCCCGAAACAGGCACACCGTAGGCAAACATCCGGCCATAGGCCGCTTTGACTGCCGGTATTTCATTCAGACGCTCCAGCAGAGCGCTGTCCACGGAACAGGTGCGGTCCGGACTGACGATGGATAAATCCGGCGTCCAGGGCTGCAGCGGCGTCAGGGCGTGGCGCATGAAGTCAACGGTTACGGAGAAGGAGAGGAAAAGAACGATGCTCAAGGCGAAGGAGCCGGTCATGAGCAGATAGTTTTTCCTGCTGGAGACGGCGTGATGGATGCCCAGGGCGGTATCCACCTTTGCCAGCTGCGTATTGGCCGCGGAGCGGACAGGCCGGGCCTCGCCTGCGCTGCCGGAAACCGCGGCCAGCGGCGAGACCTTTGCGGCGCGTTTTGCCGGGGAGCGGGCCGCGAGCATCACGGTAAGCAGTCCCACCAGGACGCCGGCGGCCACGCTGGGCAGGCTCAGACCGAAGGCGGGCATTGCCGCAAAGTAGCCCGGGCTGAGGTATCGAAGGATGGCGCACAGGACCCATATCACCACGACCCCCAAGGCCACACCGGCGGGGATCGCAAGGCGGCACCAGCCGAGCGCTTCCCTGCGCACCATCTGCATGACCTGCCTGGGCGTTGACCCAATACAGCGCATCAGGCCGAAAAATTCCATGCGCTGCGCAACATTGCTGTTCAGGCTGCTGGCGATCATCAGAATCCCTGCTGACATGACCAGAACGAAGAGAATCCCTGCCGCCGCGTAGATGAACATCATAAAGCTGTCCCGGCTCTGTCCCAGCAGGCCCAGCAGCTTTGTGTTTTCGGATACCTGGCCGTCTGACAGCTGGAAGGCCGATTTGAGATTTTTGATGCTTCCTTGGATATCCCGGGTATGGGAGAATTGGACATAGTACATAATGTCAAAATCGGCGGGTGCCCCCTCTGTGACGCCGGGATAAATGGCGCGGTAGTCCTCTATACACAGGAAAATCCCATATGCGTCGCTGCGCATCAAGCCGGAGGAGTTCCCTACAAATCCAGTGATCGGATAGTGGAGTGAAGTCCCATCCGGGGTGTGCAATGTTACCTCGTCCCCAATGTGGAGGCCCATCATCTCCCTGGCGTTTTCCGTGACCAGCGCGCCGCCCTCTGCCTGTGGGTAAGCGCCCTCCGTCAGCATATCAAGAAAAATTTTTGTGACAAGGGCTTCATCGCTGCCGAAGATCACCGTCTCTTTTCCTCCCATGGTATAACCCAGATTGGCGCCAAAGTTCAAAGTACCATAGGGGGAAATCACCGCAATGTCGGGCCGGGCCGCCATCAGCGCCGCATTCTCAGCGCTGATGTTTCTCAGGCCGATATGCCAGCTGCCATCGTCCCGCTGGGCCTGTAAGATCTGGCTGCGGATAAACATATCCGCCATGCCGAAAATGGTGGTTACCAGGAATACGGACAGGATAATGCAGAGGATGGACATCCGGTTCTGTTTCCGGTGTACCTTTGCGGAGATGGGGATCAGGTCAAGAAAGTGTTTCATCCGCTTCCCCTCCCAAGTCCGTCAGCACGCCGTCCGCCACCTGGAAAACGCGATCCACGGAAGCGGTCAGGTTTCGGTTGTGGGTGATCATCAGAATGGTCTGCTGGTAGTGCCGGGACGCCTGGGTCAGCAGCTCCATGACATCGCGGCTGTTCTTGCTGTCCAGATTTCCTGTAGGCTCGTCGGCCAGGATCAATTTGGGCTTTGTAATCAGCGCCCGGCCGATGGCCACCCGCTGCTGCTGTCCGCCGGAGAGCTGGTTGGGCAGGTGATTCCGGCGGGAGGTCAGGCCCAGCAGCTCCAGAATCTCCTGGACAGCGGCGGGGTTCGGTTTCTTATAGTCCAAGAGCAGGGGAAAGATGATATTTTGCTCCACGTTCAGCTCGGAGACAAGCTGAAAGGACTGGAAAATGAAGCCGATATTCCGCCGCCGGAAGATGGTGCGTTTTTCTTCCCCCATGGAGAACAGGTTCTGCCCGTCCATCCGGACTTCGCCGGAAGTGGGGGTGTCCAGAGCGCCGATACAGTTGAGCAGGGTGCTCTTGCCGGAGCCGGATTCGCCGACCACTGCGGCAAATTCTCCCTTTTCCAGGGAGAAGGACACGTTTTTCAAGGCGTCAACCCTTGCCTCGCCCTTGCCATAGGTCTTGCACAGGTTCTGTACGGTCAAAATTTTCATAGCACAAATGCCTCCTTGCGCTAGAGTATAACAGAGGCAGCTTACAATCAGGTGAATTTCAGCTTACAGTTCTGTAAGGAAGGAGAGGGTGAAGGTTGTGCCGGTCCCCGGATCGCTCTGCACGGCGATGATGCCGCCCTGCCCCTCTATGATCGACTTCGCCAGGGGGAGCCCCAGCCCGATTCCCTGGGTATCCAGGGAGCGCTTGCCGCGGTAAAACCGCTTGAAAATGTGGTGGATGTCCTCCGGAGCGATGCCGCTGCCGTTATCTGTAATGAAAATACGCAGCATGGCGGGGGTATGCTCCCAATGGATGCGCACGGTTCCGCCTGGACCGGTGTGGTCCAGAGCGTTTTTCACGATGTTGCCGATGGCCTCGCAGGTCCAGTCCCTGTCACACACCAGCTGCTGCCCGGCATCTCCGTCAACGAGAATCCGCTTGTTTTCGCGCCCGGCCCGTGTCGTCAGCTCACGGATGGATTGGGATACTAGCGCGGCGACATTGAGGCAGTCCTTCTCAAACACGATATTCCCCGTATCCAGCCGGGTGATTTTCAGCATGGCTTGAATCAGATATTCCATACGCTTCAGCGAAACGGACATTTTGGCGGAAAATTCCCGCACCGTATCGGGATGCTCCGGTTCATCCGCAATGATTTCCTGATACATGGTAAGGGCAGCCAAGGGCGTCTTGAGCTGGTGGGAGATGTCTGATATGGATTTTTTGAGGAATTCCTTGGCCTGATGCTCGGTTTCTGTTTTGGCCTGGAGCATGGTTGCCAGCTGTTCCACCTGGGCAAATATCTGATCGATTGCGCCCTCGCTGCTTCGGGGCAAGTGCTGGGAGAAATCCCCGCAAAGGTAGCCGCTGACGGCTTGGTCCGCCTGGCTGTACAAGCGTTTCCGCGCCGAAAAGAACACCCAGGTTCCGGCAAAGAGGGCAACAACCAGCAGGATGGCCATGCCGGCGGCGGCAGTGAAGCTGGAGCGTTGGAGCTGCGCGCAGAAGGGGAGCAGCCCGCTTTCGGCTGTGGCATCCACCCCCACCATGGCGAGCAGAGCCGTCCCTTCCTCGCTGATTTCTGTACTTGTGAGCGCGGCAGCAATGACCGTGCGGGGGACTTCCTGCGCTAAAAGGGAGGCCGCTATGGCCTCGCTGCGGGATAGATAGATATCCTTTGCCAAATTCATTTGTATCGAACTCAGCAGCATTCCCATACCAACGATACACACGGAGATGCACGCCAGAAAGAGTCCATAGGCTCTAATCTGCCTGTCTTGATAAAAGCTCATGGCGAAACCTCTTTCCACTGGTAGCCAAAGCCCCGGACCGTAAGCAGATGCAGAGGGTGGGAGGGGTCGGCCTCCACCTTCTCCCGCAGGCGGCGCACATAAACAGATAAGGTGTTGCCGTCCACATAATTCCCGGCGTCGTCCCACAGCTCGCTGAGGATGGTGTCCCGCGTAACAACGCGGCCGGCGTTGCGTACCAGCAGGCAGAGCAGGCGGTATTCCGCGCCGGTCAGATCCAGGGGCCTGCCGTCCAGGCAGGCCCGGCTTCCCAGAAGGTCGATTTGGGTGTCCCCACATTGGATTATCTCCGATGGCGCCGGCTTGGCCATACCGGTCCGGCGCAGCAGCGCCCGGATGCGGGAACACAGCTCGCCCAGTTTGAACGGTTTGGTCATGTAGTCGTCGCCGCCGCTGTCCAGACCGCGGATGATGCTGACTTCCTCGTCGGACGCGGTCAGAAAAATAATGGGGATCCGCTGATTCTGCGCCCTGACCCGTTCACAGACTTCAAACCCCGTTCCGTCCGGCAGAGTGACATCCAGAAGCAGCAGAACATACTG
>NZ_CAJTUX010000104.1:4270-6809 GCF_910579365.1 uncultured Oscillibacter sp. | reverse complement strand
TACAGGTCCCCCCAGGGGGTGACGGCCATGTACTCCGTGCCGGAGCCGCAGCCGGAGACCCGCTTGTACACGCAGGGGCCCCCGGTGAGGTCCAGCATGTAGTGGTAGAAGGTGAGGGGACGGCCCTCCCTGTGCCGCCGGAGCATCTCCGCCGCCAGCAGCTCATACTGCTCCTTCACGATCTCCAGATCCTCCGCCGTCAGGGCCGCCGGGTCCCCCGGGGGACAGACCACCGGCTCCATGGAGAGCTCAGTAAAGCCCAGGTCCGCCATGTGGAAGAGGTCCCTGGTGAAGTCCGGGTTTTGGTGGGTGAAGGTGCCCCGCATGTAGTACCGGGTCCCCCCCCGAGCCTTTACCAGCTCCTGGAACTTGGGGACAATGCGCTCGTAGCTGCCGTTTCCCGCCCGGTCCACCCGGAGGGCGTCATGAATCTCCTTTCGCCCGTCCAGGGAGAGGACCACATTGTCCATCTCCCGGTTGGCAAAGTCGATGACGTCCTGGTCGATGAGCATGCCGTTGGTGGTGAGGGTGAAGCGGAATTTCTTGTGACAGGGCTCCTCCAGAGTCCGGGCGTAGGCCACCAGGTCCTTCACCACCGGCCAGTTCATCAGGGGCTCGCCGCCGAAGAAGTCCACCTCCAGATTCCGCCGGGTCCCGGAGTGCCGGACCAGGAAGTCCAGGGCCTGCCTGCCCACCTCAAAGGACATGAGGGCCCGGTCCCCCCGGTACTTCCCCTGGCTGGCGAAGCAGTAGGCGCAGGTGAGGTTGCAGGTGTGGGCCACGTGGAGGCAGAGGGCCTTCACCACGTCGCCGGAGCGCTGCTTCAAGGTTCCTGCCATGCCGGCGAAGGTGTCAGGGGTGTAGAGCTGCCCGGATTTCACCAGGGCCTCCACGTCGGAAAGGCACTCCCGCAGCTCCGCCTCGGTCACATCGGGCCGGTCCCGGTATTTGGCCAGCAGGGCGGAGACGATCTCCTCCGCCGGGTGGTCCGGGTAGAGGGCGATGACGTCATAGGCCACGTCGTCCACCACATGGACGCCGCCGGAGCAGGTGTCCAGAACGATGGAATAGCCGTTGAGCTTGTATTGATGTACCATGATTGATCCTCCAGAGGCCGCGGGAGGGCGGCCTGTCTCGCATATGAAAAGAACCCATGGGAAGCGCCGCCCGGTCCGGGCAAGCGCTTCCGCCCTCTTAAAGGCTGGAAGCGCTTCGGATTGAAAACGAAAGGAACCCCTTCTGGGTTCCTCTCGTAACTCTCTTCCTTCCCGTCAAACCGGCTTCGCGTTTTTACACGCGGAACGCACCGCTCTGACGGCGTCTTATTTCGCGGTATTCTCGCACTTCTGGTTGGCCACGCCGCAGCTGGTCTTGCAGGCGGACTGGCAGGAGGTCTGGCACTCGCCGCAGCCGCCCTTCTTGGCGCTCTCGCAGAGGCTGCGGGTCTCCAGGGTCTTGATTCTCTTCATAAGCTCTTCTCCGTTCTGAAATAGATTTGAAAGGCGCCGCCCTACCTATATAATATAGGACGGCCTTTTGTTCCTGGAAAGGATAGCATAAAAGCGCCGGAAAGTCAAGGACTTCCGCGCGGGATTCCCCCTTGGGCAAAACACCGGAGGTTCTGCGGAAAAAAAGCTGGAAAACGGCAAAATTTCTCTTGACATGGGGCGGAATTTCAATTATTATGTATGGGCATGCGGCGGAAGGGCTGTGCCCGCGCCGTGACACCGCGATGAACCGGGAGATTGCTCGAAAGAGGTAACTTCCGGGGAGTATGTCCGATAATCGGGCGGCTGAGAAAGGTCTGTACGCGCGCGTAGATCGCCGCGCCATGACGGAACCGGCCACGTTTCGCGCCGGTTTTTTCGTGAGCAGGAATGATACGCACGGCAGCGCGGACAGAAAAATTTCTCTCGCCGTAGGTCGTCGAGACTCATGAAAAACGACGTACGAATTAGGAGGAACTGGAACATGGCTCAGAAAGAAAAGATCCGCATCCGTCTGAAGGCTTACGACCATCAGGTGATCGACCAGAGCGCGGAGAAGATCGTGGAAACCGCCAAGCGCACCGGCGCCGAGGTTTCCGGCCCCATCCCGCTGCCCACCAAGAAGGAGATCATCACCATCCTGCGCTCCGTCCACAAGCATAAGGACAGCCGGGAGCAGTTCGAGCGCCGGACCCACAAGCGTCTCATCGACATCGCCAAGTCCTCTCCCAAGACGGTGGAGGCCCTGATGTCCCTGGAGCTGCCCGCCGGCGTGGAGATCGAGATCAAGCTGTAAGCGAGACCCCATAAATTTGTTGAACCGCTGTCCGCGATCCTCCTCAAGAAATTCCGGCGTATCTGCGCCGCCCCGCCCCGACTGTTTCTCCTCAAAAAATCCCGGCGCAAACCAGCGAAGCGTTTGCGGCGGGAAGAGGAGGAAGGAATGGAGCGGGCGCAGTCCTCGCGGTATCTGCGCCGCCCCGCCCCGACCGTTTTCCCTCAAAAAATCCCGGCGCAAACCAGCGAAGCGTTTGCGGCGGGAAGAGGAGGAA
>NZ_CAJTUX010000104.1:0-4170 GCF_910579365.1 uncultured Oscillibacter sp. | reverse complement strand
GGAATGGAGCGGGCGCAGTCCTCGCCGCCAGGCGGGGACGGAGCAGAGCGGAATTTCTTCCGACGACGCGGGCGGGTCAAGTTGGCTGGAGCGGTTCCCAATGGCCGCGGGCCGGTCAACCAATAACCTTTATACAAGGAGGAACCTACATGAAAGCGATCATCGGCAAAAAAGTGGGCATGTCCCAGATTTTTGACGAGAACGGCCACGTGATTCCCGTCACGGTCATCGAGGCGGGCCCCTGCGTGGTCGTGCAGAAGAAGACGGCTGAAAAGGACGGCTATGAGGCCGTGCAGCTGGGCTTCGAGGATGTGGCGGAGCGCAAGCTCTCCAAGCCGGAGCTGGGCCACCTGAACAAGGCGGGCGTAGCTCCCAAGAAGCACCTGAAGGAGTTCAACCTGGAGAACGCCGCCGGACTGAACGTGGGCGATATTGTCAAGGCCGACACCTTCGCCGCCGGGGACTTCGTCGACGTCACCGGCACCAGCAAGGGCCACGGCTTCCAGGGCGTGGTGAAGCGCCACGGCGCGGCCGTGAAGCGCAACACCCACGGCGGCGGCCCCGTCCACCGGCACCAGGGCTCTCTGGGCGCCGGCACCACCCCGGGCCGCATCATGAAGGGCCGCGACGGCGCGGGCCACATGGGCGTGGACCAGGTGACGGTGCAGAACCTCTCCGTGGTCAAGGTCGACCCCGAGCTGAACATGCTGGTGGTCTGCGGCGCGGTGCCCGGCCCCAAGGGCGGACTCGTGACCATTAAGTCCACCGTGAAGGTCCACAAGGTCAAGCAGGCCGGCGCGGACATCAGCAAGAACCCGCAGAAGGCTTCCGGCCGCAACCCGCAGAAGGCCTCCGCCAGAAGCAAGTAAGAAAGGGGTGCTGAGTAAATGTCTACTGTGAAAGTTTTGAACATGGCCGGCGCAGAAGTCGGCACTGTGGAGCTCAACGACGCCATCTTTGGCATTGAGCCCAACGAGGCCGTGGTTCACGAGGTCGTGAAGAACCACCTGGCCAACTGCCGTCAGGGCACCCAGAGCGCCCTGACCCGGGCCGAGGTCTCCGGCGGCGGCCGGAAGCCCTGGCGCCAGAAGGGCACCGGCCACGCCCGCCAGGGCAGCACCCGGGCCCCCCAGTGGACCCACGGCGGCATCGTCTTCGCGCCGAAGCCCCGGAGCTACCGCTATGTGCTGAACAAGAAGGTCCGGCGCCTGGCCCTGAAGTCCGTTCTCTCCGCCAAGGCCGCCGAGGGCCAGCTGGTGGTGATCGACGCCATCCGGCAGAGCGAGATCAAGACCGCCGCGTTCCGCAAGTTCCTCAGCGCTGTCAAGGTCGACGGCAAGGCCGTGGTGGTGACCCCCGCCGTGGACGAGACCATCGTCAAGAGCGCCCGGAACCTTCCCGGCGTGCTGACCACCCCCGCGGCGCAGCTGAATGTCTATGACATCGTCAACGCCAAGTATCTGGTGGTGGATCAGGCCGCCCTCGCTAAAATCGAGGAGGTGTACGCGTAATGGCTACCGCATACGACATCATCATCCGGCCCGTCATCACCGAGCGGGCCATGGCCGGAGCCGCCGACAAGAAGTACGTCTTCGAGGTGGCCAAGGACGCCGGCAAGATTGAAATCAAGAAGGCCGTGGAGGAGATCTTCGGCGTGAAGGTCGCCGCCGTCAACACGCTGACGGTGCCCGGCAAGGAAAAACGCATGGGCGCGGGCCGTCCCGGCATGACGAAGACGTGGAAAAAGGCCTATGTCCAGCTGACCCCCGATTCCAAGACCATCGAGTTCTTCGAAGGCATGGTCTGATTCTACGGAAGGAGTGTAAAGCAGAATGTCTATTAAAACTTTTAAGCCGACGACTCCCTCCCGGCGTCAGATGACGGTCTCCGGATTCGACGGCATTGACAAAAAGGCCAAGCCTGAGCCCAAGCTCACTGAGACCCTGAAAAAGAGCGCCGGCCGCAACAGCTATGGCCGCATCACCGTCCGCCACCGCGGCGGCGGCAACAAGCGCAAGTACCGCGTCATCGACTTCAAGCGCGACAAGCACGACATGTTCGCCACCGTCCTGCGCCTGGAGTACGACCCCAACCGCTCCGCCAACATCGCGCTTCTCGAGTATGAGGACGGCGAGCGCCGCTACATTCTGGCCCCCGTGGGCCTGAAGGCCGGCGACAAGGTGGAGTCCGGCGAGAAGGCCGACATCAAGGAGGGCAACGCCCTCCCCCTGGCCAACATCCCCGTGGGCACCATGATCCACAACATCGAGCTCCACCCCGGCAACGGCGCGCAGCTGGTGCGCTCCGCCGGCACTGCGGCCCAGCTCATGGCCAAGGAGGGCGGCGACGCCCAGATCCGCATGCCCTCCGGCGAGGTCCGCATCGTCCGGACCAACTGCATGGCCACCATCGGCCAGGTGGGCAACATTGACCACGCCAACATCAACATCGGCAAGGCCGGGCGCAAGCGCCACATGGGCTGGCGTCCGACGGTCCGGGGCTCCGTCATGAACCCCTGCGACCACCCCCACGGCGGCGGCGAGGGCCGCGCCCCCGTCGGCCGCCCTGGCCCCGTGACCCCCTGGGGCAAGCCGGCTCTGGGCTACAAGACCCGGAAGAAGAAGAACCCCACCAGCAAGTTCATCGTCAAGCGCCGCAACGAGAAGTAAGGGAGGCAGATGAAATATGAGCAGATCCATTAAAAAAGGCCCGTATGTCGCCCCGGAGCTTCTGAAGCGGGTCGAGGAAATGAACGCGAAGAACGAGAAGAAGGTCCTGAAGACCTGGAGCCGCAGCTCCACCATCTTCCCCTCCTTCGTGGGCCATACCATCGCCGTGCACGATGGCAGGAAGCACGTGCCCGTCTACGTCCAGGAGGACATGGTGGGCCACAAGCTGGGCGAGTTCGCCCCCACCCGGACCTTCCGCGGACACCGGAAGGACTGAGTTGAAGGAGGATGCAGAACATGGAAAATAAAGTTGCGAAGGCCTATCTGCGCTACGTCCGCATCGCCCCCCGGAAGGTCCAGATCGTCTGCGACCTGATCCGCGGCAAGGACGCCGGCAGCGCCATGGCCATCCTGATGCAGACCCCCAAGGCCGCCTCCGAGCCTTTGCAGAAGCTGCTGAAGAGCGCCGTTGCCAACGCCGAGAACAACTTCGGCATGGACCCCGCCAAGCTGGTGGTGTCCGAGGTGTACGCCACCCCCGGCCCCATCCTCAAGCGGATGATGCCCCGGGCCCAGGGCCGCGCCTACCGTATCAACAAGCGCACTTCTCACGTCACGCTGACCGTGGCGGAAAAGGCATAAAAGAGGGAGGAGAACCGTTTTATGGGACAGAAAGTCAATCCCCACGGCCTGCGCGTGGGCGTCATCAAAGACTGGGATTCCCGCTGGTATGCCAGTGACGAGAAGGTCGGCGACCTGATTGTGGAGGACCAGAAGATCCGTAAATACCTCAAGAAGACCCTGTACGGCGCGGGCGTGCCCAAGATCGAAATCGAGCGCAGCGGCGACGTGGTGACGGTCTTTTTGCACTGCGCCCGGCCCGGCATGGTCATCGGCAAGGGCGGCGAGCAGATCGAGCAGTACCGTCTGGCCGTGGAGAAGCTGGTGGGCAAGAAGGTGCGGCTGAACATTGTCGAGGTCCGCAACCCCGACATGAACGCCCAGCTGGTGGCGGAGAACATCGCCCAGCAGCTGGAAAAGCGCATCAGCCACCGCCGCGCCATGAAGAACGCCATGGCCCGCGCCATGCGCGCCGGCGCCAAGGGCATCAAGACCTGCTGCTCCGGCCGCCTGGGCGGCCGCGAGATCGCGGGCGTGGAGCATTATCACGAGGGGACCATCCCCCTGCAGACCATCCGCGCCGACATTGAGTACGGCTTCGCGGAGGCCGCCACCACCTTTGGCCGCATCGGTGTGAAGGTGTGGATCTACAAGGGCGAGGTGCTGAGCCAGACGCTGCGCACCACGCCCCGCACCATGGACACCTCCAAGCCCTATCAGGAGCGGCGCGAGCGCCGTCCCCGCCGCGACGGCGACCGCCGGGGCGGCTTCAACCGGGACCGCCAGGGCGGCGGCTTTAACCGCGACCGTCAGGGCGGCGGACGTCCGGGCCAGGGCGGCGGCTTCAACCGCGCCGGAGGTCCCCGTCCCCAGGGCGGCT
>NZ_CAJTUX010000103.1 GCF_910579365.1 uncultured Oscillibacter sp. | reverse complement strand
GGTCGTCCAGAATCACATAGCGTGTGCCCGGATGCCCCGCCAGCCAGGCCAGGATTTCCTCCCCCTTGTTTCCGCTGGGAAGCCGGGGAGCCGCGTCGACGATGGGCGTCCCGTTCCGGGCGAGGCAGTCGTATAGGTTCCCGATGAAAGCCCGGCAGAGCGGGTCGTCCACCTCCAGGGCGTCCCGCCAGGAGGAGCAGAGAACGATCTCCGCCCTGGTCCGCCGCACCAGCCGGCGCAGCCAAAAGAGGGCCAGCGGGTCAAAAACCTGCCGCTCCAGGGGGAGCCGCAGCAGGGCGCTGAGGTGAGTGCTCAGCGTCGTGCAGATCACGCCGTCGATGTCCAGGAACAGGGCTGTCATAGGTACATGGCTCGGAGGAGCGCTCGTCCGGTTTCTGTACGAAAAACCCGCTCCAGCGTGTTTTCCACGTTCTCCCTGGAGTACCCGCTCTCGTCGACGTTGACGAGATAGTCCGCCTCGATTAGAATTTGATGGTCCGGGCCGTCAATGCCCTGGAGGGTGTGGTGATGGCCCACCAGCCAAGCGATGCGGTCCACGGCGGATTGGGGGAGGCCGCTGTCCGAGAGGAAGTCCCGGACCAGGGCGGGACCCTCCAACTCCTGATACTTTCCGTTTGTATTGCCGTACTTCTCCCGGCAGAGGGGGCAGGCGATGTCGTGGACAATGGCGGCGATTTCCAGAATATCCTGGGATGCCTTGTTCAGGCCCTCGCACTCGCCGATGGTTTTGGCGAAGGCCCAGACCTTCATAAAATGGTTCACGTCGTGCCGGTTTCCGTTGGAGTACGCTACCATTTTCCGGGCAATTTCCGCAGTGGTCATTGGAGTCACTCTCCCTGTACGTTTTGACCATTATATCCCATCCGGCTGCCGGAGGCAAGCGATTCCTTCTGGGCTGCCCGGTACATCAATTCATAGACCTGATCCAGCAGGAACAACCCCCGCCTGGTATCCTCGGCCCTGGCGATCCCAGCATTGACGCTCCGGGCGATTTGATTGATATTCACGCCGATTTTATGGACCTCCCAGCGGAGGTCCTTGAGTTCCTGGGAGGGCTTTACCGGGAGCGGCATTCTTTCCATGAGGCGGACGAGGTAGGCCCGCTTGCTGAGGCCGCAGGCGTCGGCCTGTTCCGTCAGCAGCTGATACTGCGCCGGGGTCAACTCTATGTGCAGGTGATGCCGACCCTTTTTATCTGCTTTGCTCACAGCACCTCCTTTTCTTTTTTGGAGGAACAGCAGAGCGTTCCTCCCGAACCTCTTGCTCGAATACTTTTTCCAAATCGAACACATTGCCATAGGGAATGCCCTTCCGGCTGAACGGCTTCATGGGCATGGGAATCTGGGCTTGCAGTTCCTTCAGCTTTTCCCAATATTCAGGGAGGAACTGATAAATCGCTTTCAGCTCTTTTCGGTTCTTATTCTTGCAGCACCAGCAGGAAACCCGATCTAAAATGTCATACAGCCGGACACCGTTTTCCTCCCAGAAAAAACCCCGTTCATAGCAGAAGGCCAAACAGTCCGTCTCTGTCATCCCCGCCTCAGCCAAAGGGGAGCACTTGGGCGGTTCCAGTTTCGCCAGCCGCTCCGGCTCGTCCGCTGCGATGCCCACATAGTGGACCTCCGCATCCAGGGCCACACCATCCAGGGAGCGTGTTTTGAGCTTAGTCCCCCAGCGGCAGGGCCCTCCGCACCAGCCGTAACCCAAATGAAAGCCATTCTTTTTGGAGTTCACTGGCCTCTCCAGCATATTGTATAAAAAAGAGGCGTCCGGCCTCACCTCTGTGAACCGGACGCCTCTCTGCTCCAGGACCGGCCTGATTCGGTCCCGGATATCGTAGATTGCCTGAAATTCCATTTCCGAGTTGTAAAAAATCACTTCATCCAATGGCATTTTCTTTTCCAGTAATAACAGCAGCATGGCTAGTGAGTCTTTTCCAAAACTCACGCTGGCGTAAAATGCCACCCTGCGTTTGCACCTCCCTTCTCCGGCTCGAAGCCGATAAATTTCCGCATTGACGGCCCAGCGCCCCGATGGTATAATTTCAGCCGTTGTCATCTCTCCGCTGAAAAGAGGCGCGTTTATGATGGAAGCGATTGCGGCAAATTTTACCCGTCCCCGTATGGGACGCAGACTGGCTGTCCTCACCGTCAGCCTGATTGTGATCGGGGTCTGCGTGGCGGTGTTCAAGACCGTCGGGTTCGGCACGGACCCCTGCTCGACATTTACTCTGGGCGTTTCCGCCCGGACGGGCATTTCCTTTGGAACCTGTCAACTGGCATTTAACCTGCTGATGTTCCTCCCGGTCATCCGACTGGACCTCTCCCGCATCGGCGTGGGCACCGTTGCCAATATGGTGGGCGTCGGCTATATGGCGGACTTCACCATGTGGCTGATGAGCCCCCATATTCCGCCGGAGGGCCTGTCCATGACGGTCAGAATTGTGCTGTTCGCAGTCAGCATGGCGGCGTTTCTGATTGCCGCCGCGTTTTACATGGTGGTGGATCTGGGCGTCGCTCCTTACGACGCGATTCCGCAATTGATTGCGGCCCGCACGAACCGGCTGAGCGCCCGCGCGATCCGCATGCTGTGGGACATCTCGATTTTGTCCCTTGGTTTCCTGCTGGGGTCCACGGTGGGCCTTACGACGCTGATCACCGGCTTCTGCCTGGGTCCCGCCATCGCCTTTGTGTCCAGCCGGGTGAGGGGCTGGTTCGAGTAATTCCGGCCTAGGGCCGGGAACCATCCGCCCGCAGGCGGCATAGGGGTCAGGGGTTTGTCCCCTGCAAGCGCGCAAAATGTACATTTGCGCTATGCTTGCGGCCCTGCCGCCAGAGGCGGCAGGGTCTTGCCCCGCCTCTGGCGGGGCCGTTTTCAAGCGGAAGGGCTGATTGGAATGGCCGCAGGAGGCGGCCGCGGTTTCGAGAGGATCACTCTCACCGCTCCGGCCCCGAGGGTGGCTGCCGGAGCTTCAGATCATAGTGGTCCACCGGCACGTCCCGCAGGTCCAGAGCCGATTTATCCAGTACGTCTGCCGCGTAGCGGGCGTAATTGTAGCCCTCGCTCTCCACCAAAATGCCGCCCCGATGATTTTTGACGCACACTAAAAGGCAATGATACACGCCGTCAACCTCACGCATCAGGTTCCTGTTTTCGATAATAAAGGGCATGTCCTCCAACATATGCGCGGAAAAATGTCGGAATTGCTTCTCGGTCAGCTCAACAACCTTGACAACCTCGATGCGAATGGGCTTGTCCTTTGTGTTGTTCTGCAAATCCCGCAGACGATTGGCCTTGAAATGAAAATGGGTATAGATCGTGGATACCGCCATCGTATCCTCCTTTTCCAGAGCGAGGGTGTTACATATAACCCCCTTGGCAGACAGGGCTGGGTGCTAGTACATAACACCCAGCCCCTGACGTTACCGCTCTTGTGATGATTTGCGCCGCTCTTTTTCCGGCGCTTTTTCTTTGAGCCCATATGCGGCAATATCCTGGATGATCGCATTGGCCTCTGCCTGTACAGCCTCGTCCCCATCCATCGCTATGCCGGACACGGCCAGCGCGATCTCCCTGGCGCCGCCGGTTCCTCCTTTTTGAAGCATCCGGGCAAAAACGGCAACCCTCCCCGCTCGGGATGTTTCGTCCGCAAAGTCCTCGGGGATGCACTGCCGGCCCAGGTCATAGATTCGCGCGGCGATGCTTCCAGCCGTAACAGTGGGGAAATATGGGTTATCCCACTCCTCAAAGAGAATGGGCGGGCAGCCGGGAGGCTGCACCAGATCAAAGCCGATTTCCCGGGAAACCCGGCCCAGGATTTCCGGTACAGCCGGGTCCGCCCGCAGCCGGTCCATACAGGTGAAGTCGGTCACAAGGCAATTCCGACCCTGGCGTACCTGGAGAATGTCGGCGGCGCTGAGACCGTCCCCACTCTCAATGCCCAGGGTCAGCCGGGCGGGAGGCCGTCCATCCGGGCTGGGTTCGGCGGCCTCGTTGTTATAAGGTTCACTCCGCAGTTCGTCAAACCGGGCTTTTGCCGCTTCAAAAGAAGGGAAATGTTCCACCGGACTGCGGTTTTCTGCGTTGTCCGCCCAGGTTTTCAGGTCTGCGATGATGTAGAAGCTCCACCCGCCGCCGTCACCCTGCGGCACTTCCCGCGCAGGTCCGGCCTGTTCCTGCGCGGGCTGCTCCCCAGACAGGGGCCGGAGGCAGTCCAGGTGCTTGGCGGCGTAGATGGCGTTGTCGGTGAGCTGCCTCTGCCATGCCCCCACGCTGGGCGCCCATCGGAAACCGCCGTGCCGCATGGCCGAGCAGGTATCCCGATCCGGTTTTTCATCGAAGAACACTTGGAGCCGGTTGGCCTGCACATCCATCTTCACCACGCCGCCCTCGAAGGCCCAGCCCTCAAATTCAACTTCTTTTTTGGCGGACAGTTCCTCAATCCGTTTCTTCGTCTGGCGGATCATGGCGTTGTTATTGGTGAGGCGGAAACTCGGATAGGGCTTCGGTTCCGGATGCCAGTCACGAGTCATGGAAGCCCTCAGCTTCTCGATCTGAACCGGGTCCAAACCAGGACAGCCCTCCAAGGTCTTGTGCTTGCGGTAGTAGGCGTTCACGGCCTTCATGGACTCCTGGTCCCGCTCCAGGGCCTCCAGCTTGGCTTTCAGCTTCTGGACAGCCTCCGGGTCGTCGGCGCTGATGCCGCCTTTGCCTCTGCCGCGGATTTTGTCCAGGATTCCCTGGATCTCCCGCCACTCCGCCATGGCCGTGTCGTCCGCCCGGTTCTGCTTTTCTTTTTTACGAACCGGGAAATTGCTTCCTCCGGCCACCAGAATGGACGGAACGCGGGCGGCGATGGCGTTTTGCTTATTGATGTTCTCCGCCAGTTTGCGGGCGTATACGTCCAGCAAACGGTCAATCCGCTCATGGTGAATGGGGTCCACCTTTCGCTTCTGCTCCTCCGCGATCCGGGCGGCGGCATCCACGGACCTCCGGTATTCCGCTGTGGCGCTGCCCTCTTTATAATCGTAGAAGCTGTTCATTTCCTTGGCCCGGCGGGCCTGCTCCTCGTTGATGATGTAGTAGTTGATAGCTGCACACCTCCTCTGCAAAATCTTCTGACAGCTTTCACTGTTGATTTTAGAATTTCGACTATGAAATGTAATGGTGTTGGAGTATAATGTTTCATCATGGTATAGGGGGGAATGCACTGTGTCCAGACACACCAGCCCGTATGAGGTATATGCTAAATACGTATTGGAAGCGGTGTACGGCGGCCGCTACGGAACGCTGCTCCTGCGGGATAAACCGGACCTTCAGACCGCGGACGGAGAAGCCGGTATAGAGGTTACCTCTGTGAACGGAGAAACCTTTGAGCGGCTTGTGACGGAAATTGCCATGAGCCAGCCATATCAGGTTCCGTCGGACAGAATCCTGGAGCTGTGCGCAAAATGCGGCATTGAGTATCACGCATGGCAGACCTTTGTCATCAACCCTCTCCCTGCCGCCGGATTCATTGAGCCTTTCCGCAAAAAGCTGAAAAAACTGAATGCCGGATATGCGTTTCTGGGGCACTACGACCTGTTCCTCTACTCGGACCGGCACACTCTGGAGAATCACGAATTGGAACCGCTGCTGGAAGCATTGTGCGAAGAGAATAAAGCACCAATCTCCTACCACTATGTCTACATTGACGCCAGTGGAAAGCTGGCGTGTTTTGACTTGGCCCATGGCACATATGAAGTCCAGTACACGAAGGGACTGCGGGAAAAGCTGATATCCGGTTCCGCTGTTGAATAGCGCTTCTCCCGTCTATCGCTCCGGCATTTTTCTCTTTTTATGAGGCACTTTGGAAACAGGCGGCAGGAGTTCGGCGGACAGCGCATCGGAGCGCAGCAGCCCAGAAGGCTATGCCGCGCTCCGATGTTCGTAACCGTTATGTCCTTGACGCACAGCCGCAGCCAGGGGAGGGCCTCTCCCATCCGCTGGGCCAGGAGAGCGACGTCCAGCGAGGTCCGTTGTTGCAAGGAGACATACACAGAGTATTGCCGCCGCTCAAAGCCGTTGGCTTCCATGAAGCGCCGGATGTCCTTATAGGCCCGCTTGAAGAACTGCGAGTCCTGGCCTGCCTCCTTGTGAGGATAATACCGCTTCAGCGCATCCTGGCTCAGATCGAAGCTGATCTGCTTTCGTGTCATCCCCATATTAAATCTCCTTGTGTGCTTTCTTCACGGATCATCGGTCCAGCCCCTTTTCTCCTTGGCTCTGCTTGTAATAAGATAGCAGATATCTCCTTTGCGCCATCCGCCAGGAAAATCATCCGTCATGTTTTCTCACCCGCCTTTCCGGCCTGGGCAAGCACATCCTCCTCGCCGTTCTCGTCCTGCCAGACGCAGGAGGCAGCGCAGTCCAAGAACCAGTCCGCCCGCAGCAGGGACAGGATGACGTCCCACATAATGGCGAAATCGTCGCCATGGCCCCTGTCCTGGAAGACCAGGGCGTCACTGTCATCTGTGCAGGGGAGATCGTGAACAGCGAACAGTGTCTTGACCGTGCGGTGGACGTCCTCCAGCCTGCGGCCCTGCCGCTCTACAGCGGCTTTGTCAAAGGAAATGTGAACTTTCATGCTCGGTATCCCTCCTTTTATTTGGTAGCCCACATCATACCAGCATGTCCCGGCCATATCCAGAAGAATCGGCAGACAGTTCACGCCGCCTCAGCCAGCTCCCGCTCAATCCGCTCCCTGGCAAGGCGGGCATACTCGTCCGTCACCTCGATGCCGGTGGCGGTGTAGCCCTCCAGCACGGCGGCCAGGACGGTGGTGCCGGACC
>NZ_CAJTUX010000102.1 GCF_910579365.1 uncultured Oscillibacter sp. | reverse complement strand
ACGGGGGCTGTCCGGCCGGAGGAGCCGCCCCAACCAGCGGCAATCCCTGCGGGAAAGGGGGCGGATTCTCATGCGTAAACGTGTCGACCGGCTGTTCCCCATCCTTCTGGCGGTCTGGATTCTGACCTCGCTGGTCCTGCCCGCCTGGGCCACGGAGGAAAGCACTGTCACCATCTCCAACGTAGCGGACCTCCAGCGTTTCGGGAAAAACTGCGCTCTGGACACCTGGTCCCAGGGCAAGACTGTTACCCTCACCGCCGACCTGGACCTGAGCGGGGTGGATTTCACCCCCATTCCCACCTTCGGCGGCACCTTTTTAGGCCAGGGACACACCATCTCCGGGCTGTGTCTCACCTCCGCCGGTTCCACCCAGGGGTTGTTCCGCTATATCCAGCCCGGCGGGCTGGTACGGGACTTGACCGTCAAGGGTACGGTGGCCCCCGGGGGTACCCGCTCCACCGTGGGAGGCATCGTGGGCAACAACGCAGGAACCCTGCAAAGCTGTGCCTTTCACGGCGTGGTTCAGGGGGATGCCACCGTGGGCGGCATCGCCGGATACAACAGCATCACCGGTGAGATTACCGGTTGTTCCGTCTCCGGTTCTGTCAGCGGCAAGAATATCACCGGCGGCATTGCGGGCCGGAATTTGGGGTTGCTGCTCAAATGTGAAAGCAGCGCCGGAGTGAATCTGACCCGGAAGGAAACCAATGTGGACCTGATGGACGCGGATACGGCTGCCATCCTGAAGGAGCGGGCCGCGGCGGACGACGAAACCTACCACCTGCTGGACGGCTGCTTTGATACCGGTGGCATCGTGGGCTATTCCAGCGGCGTGGTGCAGAGCTGCGTCAATTGCGGCACGGTGGGCTACCCCCATGTGGGGTACAACACCGGCGGCATCGCCGGGCGGCAGGACGGCTATCTGTCCGGCTGTACCAACAGCGGCACCGTCTACGGACGGAAGGACGTGGGCGGCATTGTGGGCCAGGCGGAGCCCTATGTGCTTGTGGACCCTGGCCGGGACACGCTGGAGCAGCTGCGCCAGGAGCTGAACACCCTGGAAAACCTGATTAACCGCGCGCTGGACGACGCGGAGCGCACCGGAGACAGCGTCTCCGCCCAGCTCAGCGCCATGGGAGACTACGCCGGCAGCGCCAAGGACAGCACCAAGGAGCTGCTGGACCGGGTTTCCGATTTTACCGACGAGAACATCGGCACCATCAACACCCTGACCGCCGACATCACCGGCGCGCTGGGCAAAATTTCTCCCGCCCTGGACGATCTGTCCGACGTGGGCGGGCGGCTGGAGCGCCTGTCCCGCCAGCTGGGGGACGCTTTGGATTCTCTGGGCGGCGCGGTGGACACCGGCGATCGGGCCGCGCGGGACCTGCGTCTCGCGGTGGAGAAGCTGCGGCAGTCCGCCTCCGGGCTGACCACGGCGGTAAGCCGGCTGGAACGCGCGCTGGACGCCTTTCAAGGCTTTCTGGATTTGGGAAGCGGCTCCATCTCCGTCAGCTCTCTTCTGGCGGCGCGGGAGGAGCTGCGTCAGGCATTCCGCGCCCTGCGGGGAGTGGGGGATGATCTGGATGATGCCCTGTCTCAGCTCCAGCAGGCCCTGAGCCGCTCCGGCGCTCTGTCCAGCCAGCTGGGAGACGCCCTGGATACACTGGAGGAGGCCTCTGACACCTCCGCCGTCATCGGGCGGCTGCTGCGCCGGGCGCTGGATACCATTGGCGATGCGGTGGATACGCTCACCGAGGACGGTCCTGCGGAGTTCACCCCCCTGGGGGAGGACTTCCGGCAGGCCGGCGACAGCCTTTATGATGCCATGAGCGGCCTGCTGGAGGAGATGGACGGGCTGAACAGCGCCCTTCAGACCGGGAACGGCACCCTGACCGCCGACCTGCGGGCCATCAACCGGCAGTTTAACGCGGTATTCACCCTTCTGCTGGACGCAATGGATGACGCCAGGGACACCGCTGAAGGCGGCCTGGAGGGCATCATTCAGGACACCTCCGATGAGGACATCTCTGCCACCCGGGAGGGCAAGGTGGCGGACTGCTCCAACCTGGGAACCGTGGAGGGAGACCGCAACGTGGGCGGCATTGCCGGTGCCGTGGCCATTGAATTCGACCTGGACCCGGAGGACGACACGACCGGCCGGTTCTCCTTTGGCAGCAGCTACGAGACCAAGGCGGTGCTGATGAACTGCGTCAATCGTGGGGCCGTCACCGGCAAGAAGGACTGCGTGGGCGGTCTGGCGGGGCGCATGGACCTGGGTACTGCCTTGGAGTGCCAGAATTACGGCCCGGTAGCCAGCACCGGCGGGAACTATGTGGGGGGTGTGGCCGGCTATGCGGACGCCTCCATCCGCAGCTGCCATGTCAAGAGCACCCTGTCCGGAGAGAATTACGTCGGCGGCATTGCCGGCTGGGCCAGCCGTCTGCGGGACTGCCGTGCCATCGTCACAATCGAGGAAGGCACGGAGTATCTGGGAGCCATTGCCGGCGGCATAGAGACGGATGGGGCGCTGTCCGGCAATCTCTTTGTAGACACCGGCACCGCCGGGGTGGACGGCGTCAGCTACGCGGGGCGGGCCGAGCCCATCCCCTTTAACGCGCTGAGCCAGCTGCCCGATATTCCGCCAGAGTTCACCGCCTTTACGCTGACTCTGGTGGCGGAGGAAAAAACGGTGGCGCAGATTCCATTCCTCTACGGGGAGGACCTGTCCAGGCTCGACCTGCCCCCTGTGCCAGAGCTGGAGGGCAATTACGGCGTCTGGCCGGAGTTTGATGTCTCCGGCCTGCGCTCCGACCTGACCGTGAACGCGGTCTATACCCCTTGGGTTACTGTGGTGGCCAGCCGGGAGCTGTCCGGAAAGCTGGCCCTGGCCCTGGCGGAGGGACAGTTTACCGGGGACGCCGTTCTCCATGTGACAGACAGCGTCCAGGTTCCGCCCCAGGAGGCGGGGGAGCAGGCCGTCGTGTGGGACGTCGTTCTCGCTGGAGCGGAGCCAGAGGATTCCGTTCCTTTGCGGCTGTTAAGCCCTGACAGCGGTACCCATGTCTGGCAGTATCAGAACGGCCAGTGGCAACAGGTGGAAGCCGTCCAAAACGGACAGTATCTATTGCTGACCATGACCGGAACCCAGGGCACTTTCTGTATCCAATCTACTCGGAGCGCCCTGTGGCTGATCCCCGCTGTCGTGGGCGGTTTGGCTGCCTTGGCAGCACTCGTGCTGATTGCCGGCAAACACAAGAGAACGGCCGCCAAGGCTCAGAAAGGAAAAGAGGAGCCAGCATCGAAATAAAATGCCCCGCTCGCTGGATAGACTTATTTCATCCGGCAAATCGAATCCCGGCAAAAAGAGCAGGGGCGCAGTACCGGCCTGGACCATATTCTGCCGCTATAGACTCAAAGCCGCCGTATCACGGAGAAACGTGATACGGCGGCTATTCGTACTCTGAATCCACTATATTCCAGCCACCGCGCGGCGCAGAGAGCCAGGCAGACGGGACCGATGGCACACACTTGCTTGGTAAACTTCTAATAAGCACAAAGATGGGCTGTGGATAATTTATAAATCCATAACCCATCTTGCGCTTTTGCACTACGAATTGTCAGCCAACAGTCTCCTTGCGCGAGTTCCTTACCACTATTAACGCAAGGGTTAGGCGGGTTTTACAGTGTGATTTTCCCTTATGTTTTCCCTTTATAGGTTCAAAACCTCCTCGATGAAGCGTTCCATGCGGGCCGCGCTGTCACGGGCCATCTGTTCGGTAAAGTGGCCGTATTTGTCCAGAGTAAAGGCAGCAGTGGCGTGGCCTAAGTTGGCCTGCACCGTCTTTATATCTTCTCCAGCCCGCAGCGCGTTCACAGCGTATGTATGCCGGAGTGAATGAAAATGGAAGCCGGATAGACCGGCGGCGGCAAGGGCCTTGTGGAAGCCATTATCGGCCCGCCTCTGGTTGAGCGGCGCACCGGTCTCTGTGGTGAATACCAGGCCATAGGGGTTAGCCCACAACGGCCCCGCTTTCAGCTGCATTTCTGTCTGTCTGGCCCGCTGCTTTCTCAATGCGGCCATGACCGCCGGGGCCGGGGTGATCGTGCGGGCCTTGCCGCTCTTTGGGGACTGAAACGGCCCGTCTGTGCGGTAGGCGGAGCGAACCAGCTGCTTATTAACCCTGATCAAACCTGCGGTGAAGTTCACGGCGTCCCAGGTGAGGCCCAGCAGCTCAGACATACGCAAGCCCGTAAAGAGAGCCACAGCAAGAAGATGTTCAACGTTGGTGTCTTTAGCAGCGGCCAGCAGAGCGGCGGCTTGCTGATCGTCGAGCGGGTGAACCTCCTCTTGCTCCACGCGGGGAAGTTCGCACCGCGCCGCCGGGTTTCGCGGTATGTAATCCAACTCCACGGCCTTTTCCAGTGCGGTGTGCAATACCTGGTGATGGTAACGTGCTGTGGATGGAGCAAGCCCCTCCAGGTCGTTGACAAATCCCTGCACGTCATGGGGGCGGAGCTGGTCCAGCCGGATTGCGCCCAGAGCGGGCTTGAGGTGGTTCTTGATACTGCGGATATATCCGTCAGCAGTCGAGAGCTTCACCGCGCCCAGGTAGTCAGACGCCCATACGTCCAGCCATTGCCCTACCGTCATGCGCTGGGGGGCTGTGTACGTCCCCTCGTTGACCGCCACGGCGGCGGCCTGCATCTTCTCCCGGACCTCCTTTTGTGTCTTGCCAGTGAAACTGCGCTGGAGCTGCTTGCCGGTACCAGGATCCCGGCCTGTGGTGATTCTGGCCTCCCAATAGGTGTATTCTTTGCCGTTCCTGGTGACGGTCTTTTTCCTGATCGTGCCGCTGCCTTTCGCGCTCTTCCGTGCCATGTGGAAAATCTCCTTTCGTATTTGACACAGTGGCCCAGAAGGTGTATAATTATAGGCGCACTGGTGCCTTAGTTAGTAGCTCTGGTATTTGTGCATCTATGACCGTCCCGGTGTTTGCAGCGCCGGGGCGGTTCTTATTGCTTTTTGTGGAAAACCGTGGTACTCTGACAGCAGGAAAGAATCCTCTTTCAGCGCTGCCAGTAACGGCGGACGGTTGGCCCTCTTGACAGGGGGCAGCTTCTTGCCCCCTGATTTTCGGAAAGGGGGGCTGCCCAATGGTTACATATAGTGAACTGTTTCAGTACACGCTTGTTAGCTCACTACGGATAAAGAAGCAAAGAGAGGTTAAAAATTTTTGCCGTCACTATCCGGCGGGGCCTCGCCGGATAGGTCTGGCTCAATCGTCAGGCAAGTCCACCTTGCCCACAAAAGAATAATAAATCTCGATGTCCTGGTGGCGCGTTCCCTGCTCGTCCTTCCAGCACTCATGCACCACGATTTTCTCCACGAACTCCCGCAGGAGGGTGGGGGTCAATTCCTCAAAGCTGGTGTACTTCCGAACGACTGCCATAAACTTCTCTACGTTCACAGCGGCCTCCTGCGCCTGCCCCAGCTCCACCTGTAACTCAGCGACACGGGCTTTCAGCGTGGCCTGCTCCTGCTCGTAATCGGCGGACAGTTCCATGAAACGCTCGTCCGTGATGCGCCCGCTCACGCTGTCCTCATACAGACGCTTGAAGATGCCGCTCAACTCTCCGATGCGCTTCTGCGCCGCCTCCAGCTCCCGGCGGCGGGCGGCGTTCTTTCGCTTGCCGCCGTCCTCGTTCTGCGCCATCAGCAGCTTCATAAACCGGGCCTCATGCTTGGCGGCGTAGCTGGTGACTTTCCGCAGATTTTCGGTCACGCCCACCGTCAGAAGGTCGGTGCGGATGAAGTGCGCCGTACAGTCGGCGGTACGCTTTTTGTAGCTGCCGCAGATATAGCAGTCCTGCCGTCGCTTGTCTGTTTCATACCTCTGCTGGTACATGACACTCCCACAGTCGGCGCAGAACAACAGGCCGGAGAACAGGCCAACCTCGCCGTAGCGGTTGGGCCGCTTACGCTGTTTGCGAAGCTCCTGCACTCGCTCCCAGGTGGCCTCATCAATGATGGCCTCGTGAGTATGCTCAAAAACCATCACTTTTTCTTCTGGATTGAGTACGCTGGTCTTGACCTTGTAGGACACCTTCTCCGTCTTGAAGTTGACGGTATGCCCCAGGTACTCCCGCCGTTCCAGAATGTGCGCCACGGTGTTGCTCGACCATTTGCAGGGGTAGTCCGGGTAGTAGCGGCGGGTGCTGCCGGTGCGCCGGTACTCCATCGTCCCCGGCGTGGGGATGTTCTGCTCGGTCAGCATCCGGGCAATCTTGGTGGGGCCGTTCCCGGCAAGGCACAGACTGAATATCTGCTTTACAACAGGTGCGGCCTCCGGGTCAATGATAAACTCGCCGTTCTCGCCTTTCAGATAGCCATAGACCGGCTGGCTGGTGATGGGTTTTCCGCTCATGCCTTTAGCCCGGAAAACCGCTTTGATTTTCTTGCTCGTGTCCCTCACCATCCATTCGTTAAATAGGTTCCGCAAGGCGCTCATGTCGTTGTCGCCCTGGGCGCTGTCCACGCCGTCATTGATAGCGATGAAGCGGACGCCTTTCTTGGGGAAGGTAATTTCTGTAAATAGGCCCACTTGCAGATAATTCCGTCCCAGGCGTGAGAGGTCTTTCGTCACGACCGTCTTGACCGCGCCGCTCTCCACAGCGTCCATCATCTCGGTGAAGCCGGGCCGCTGGAAGTTGGCTCCGCTCCATCCGTCATCCACGAAAAACTGATAGGGCATCAGGCTATGCTCACGGGCGTAGCTTTCGAGGATGCGCTTTTGATTTGAAATTGAATTTGACTCGCCTTGCAGCTCATCGTCGCGACTGAGGCGGCAGTACAAGGCGGTGATAGGGGCTTGCATGGTTTGCTGTC
>NZ_CAJTUX010000101.1 GCF_910579365.1 uncultured Oscillibacter sp. | reverse complement strand
TGGGCGGCAAGGCCCAGTTCGGCGGCCAGCGCTTCGGCGAGATGGAGGTCTGGGCCCTGGAGGCTTACGGCGCGGCCTATACCCTCCAGGAGATTCTGACCGTGAAGAGCGACGATGTGACGGGCCGCGTCCGCACCTACGAGGCCATCGTCAAGGGCCACAACGTGCCCCAGCCCGGCGTGCCCGAGTCCTTCAAGGTTTTGGTGAAGGAGCTCCAGTCCCTGTGCCTGGACATCCAGGTGCTGGACGCCCAGGGCAACCCCATCGAGCTGCGGGAGGACGAGGACGCCATGGATACCTTCAACCTCGCCCGGATGGACGCCGACGACGAGCGGAGCCGCAGCGCCTTTAACGAGGAGATGGAGGCGGAATTCCAGGAGTCCGGCTATGACATCGAGGACGCCCCCGACGACGCGGGCGCGGACATCGGCGCCGGGTTTGACGAGGAAGACGAGGACGACGAATGATGCGTTCGTTAAATACAGCCGTATATCCGGCGCATTGAAGGAGGAACGCGTACTATGACCGAAAACAGAACCGGCGGAAACATCGCCTTTGACGCGATCAAGATCGGCATGGCCTCTCCGGAGCAGATTCGGGAGTGGTCCTATGGCGAGGTGAAGAAGCCGGAGACCATCAACTACCGCACGCTGAAGCCGGAGCGGGACGGGTTGTTCTGCGAACGCATTTTCGGGCCCACCAAGGACTGGGAGTGCCACTGCGGCAAGTATAAAAAGATTCGTTACAAGGGAAAAATCTGCGACCGCTGCGGCGTGGAAGTCACCCGGGCCAAGGTCCGCCGGGAGCGGATGGGCCACATCGAGCTGGCCACCCCCGTCAGCCACATCTGGTATTTCAAGGGCATCCCCTCCCGGATGGGGCTGCTGCTGGACATCAGTCCCCGCATCCTGGAGAAGGTGCTGTACTTTGCCAACTATATCGTCACGGACCCCGGCGAGACGCCCCTGAGCAAAAACCAGATTCTCTCCGAAAAGGAGTACCGGGACTACCGGGAGAAGTATGAGGACGACTTCCAGGCCGGCATGGGCGCGGAGGCCGTGAAAACGCTTTTGATGGACGTGGACATGGACGCCCTGTCCCAGCAGCTCCACGCGGAGCTGAAGGGGGCCTCCGGCCAGAAGAAGGCCCGCATTGTCAAGCGGCTGGAGGTGGTGGACGCCTTCCGCCTCTCCGGGAACAAGCCGGAGTGGATGATCATCGACGTGCTGCCCGTCATTCCTCCGGAGCTGCGGCCCATGGTCCAGCTGGACGGCGGCCGGTTCGCCACCTCCGACTTGAACGACCTCTACCGCCGGGTCATCAACCGGAACAACCGCCTCAAGCGGCTCATCCAGCTCAACGCGCCGGACATCATCGTCCGCAACGAGAAGCGGATGCTCCAGGAGGCGGTGGACGCCCTTATCGACAACGGCCGCCGGGGCCGGGCCGTCACCGGGGCCAACAACCGGGCCCTCAAGTCCCTCTCGGACCTCCTCAAGGGCAAGCAGGGCCGCTTCCGCCAGAACCTTCTGGGCAAGCGGGTGGACTATTCGGGCCGGTCCGTTATCGTGGTGGGACCGGAGCTGAAGATCTACCAGTGCGGCGTGCCCAAGGAGATGGCCGTGGAGCTGTTCCGCCCCTTCATCATGAAAAAGCTGGTGGAGGACGGCACCGCCAACAACATCAAGTCCGCCAAGAAGATGGTGGACAAGGGCGTCACCGAGGTGTGGGACGCTCTGGATGTCATCATCAAGGACCATCCCGTCATGCTCAACCGCGCCCCCACCCTCCACCGCCTGGGCATCCAGGCCTTCGAGCCGGTGCTGGTGGACGGACGGGCGCTGAAGCTCCACCCCCTGAACTGCACGGCCTTCAACGCCGACTTTGACGGCGACCAGATGGCCATTCACGTCCCCCTCAGCGCCGAGGCCCAGGCCGAGGCCCGGATTCTGATGCTCTCCGCCAACAACCTCCTCCGTCCCCAGGACGGCGGGCCGGTCACCGTGCCCACCCAGGACATGGTGCTGGGCAGCTACTACCTGACCATGGACCGCATGGGCAGCGCCGAGCGGGGCGCGGCGGAGGTCTGGTGCGTGGACGCGGGAGACACGAATCTCACCGCCGGGGGCCCGGTAAACGCCGACGAGTTTCTGGCCGCCAACGAGGCCATTGACGCGGAGAATAAGGAGGCCCAAAAGACCGGCGCGCCGGAAAAGCGCCGGGCCGCCTACAAGCCCCTGCGGGTCTATGCCGACGAGGACGAGGCCCTTATGGCCTATAACGAGGGGGTCATCGGCCCCCACTGCCCCATCCTGGTCCGCCGGACCCAGGAGGTGGAGGGGCAGACCTACACCCGCATCGTGGAGATCACCCCGGGCCGGATCATCTTCAACCACAACATCCCCCAGGACCTGGGCTTTGTGGACCGCAGCGACCCCGCCCACATCTGCGACTACGAGATCACGGAGACCTGCGGCAAAAAGCAGCTGGGGCGGATCGTGGACCGGACCATCAACAAGCACGGCTTCACCGCCGCCGCCGAAGTGCTGGACGCCATCAAGGCCACGGGCTATAAATACTCCACCCAGGCGGCCATTACCGTCTCCATCGCCGACATGACCATTCCCCCCAAGAAGTACGAGATGGTCCGGGATACGGAGCAGAAGGTTCTGGACATCGAGACCCAGTACAAGATGGGCTTCATGACCGACCAGGAGCGCTACCGCAACGTGGTGCAGGAGTGGGAGAAGACCACCGACGACGTCTCCGACGCCCTGCAAAAGAACCTGGACCGCTACAACCCCATCTTCATGATGGCGGACTCCGGCGCCCGAGGCTCCATGAAGCAGATCCGCCAGCTGGCGGGCATGCGGGGCCTGATCGCCAACACCGCCGGCAGAACCATCGAGATTCCCATCAAGGCCAACTACCGGGAGGGACTGACGGCGCTGGAGTACTTCATCTCCAGCCGCGGCGCCCGAAAGGGCCTGGCGGACACCGCCCTGCGGACCGCCGACTCCGGGTACCTGACCCGCCGGATGGTGGACGTCTCCCAGGAGGTCATCATCCGGGAGGAGGACTGCCGCGTCACCCACGGCATCAAGGTCTCCGAGATCAGCGAGAACGGGCAGGTCATTGAAAAGCTGTCCGACCGGCTCCGGGGCCGCTTCCTGGTGGACGACGTGGTGGACCCGGCCACCGGCGAGGTGCTTCTGAGCAGCGCCGAGATGATGAAGGGCGACCCGGAGGCCAAGCTGCTGGAGAGCCGGAAGTGGGTCCAGAAGAACATCCGCCCCGGCGACCAGTGCGAGTTCGACCCCGCCGGGGACCCGGACAAAAAGCCCACGGTGATGATCCGCACCGTTCTGACCTGCAAGGCCCCCAGCGGCGTGTGCGCCAAGTGCTACGGCATGAACCTGGCCACCTCCCGCCCCGTGGGCCCCGGCGAGGCCGTGGGCATCATCGCCGCCCAGTCCATCGGCGAGCCCGGCACCCAGCTGACCATGCGTACCTTCCACACCGGCGGTCTGGCCGGCGGGGACATCACCCAGGGTCTTCCCCGTGTGGAGGAGCTGTTCGAGGCCCGGAAGCCCAAGCGGATGGCCACCCTCTCCGAGATCGGCGGCACGGTCCGCTTTGAGGAGGCCACCAAGGGCAGCCTCCTGAACATCATCATCACCGCCCCCGACGGGGATACCCGGACCTACGCCGTGCCCCACACGGGCCTCCAGGTCAGGGACGGCGACGTTATCGAAGCGGGCCGCCAGCTGACCTACGGCGCGCTGAACCCCCACGACGTGCTCCGCATCCGGGGCGCGGACGCGGTGTACAACTACCTCATCCAGGAGGTCCTGCGGGTGTACCGCCAGCAGGGCGTGGACATCAACGACAAGCACATTGAGGTCATTGTCCGCCAGATGATGCGCAAGGTCCGCCTGGAGGACGCCGGGGACACGAACCTTCTGGACGGGTCCATGGTGGACGTGCTGGAGCTGGAGAACGCCAACGACGAGATCGACCGCCGGAACGCCGCCGGAGAGCGGCGGGAGGACGGCGAGCCTCTCCGCCACGCCGAGGGCACCCAGCTGCTGATGGGCATCACCAAGGCGTCCCTGGCCACGGACTCCTTCCTCTCCGCCGCCTCCTTCCAGGAGACGACGAAGGTGCTGACGGAGGCCGCCATCAAGGGCAAGAGCGACCGCCTGGCGGGCTTGAAGGAGAACGTCATCATCGGCAAGCTGATTCCCGCCGGAACAGGCCTCCAGGCCTATCACGCCGAGGCGGAGAAGCTGATTCCCGAGGCGGAGGAGGAGCGCGAGGAGCCCATCATCCTGGGGAACGCCGTCAGCGAAGCGGCGGAGACCGCCCCCCTTTCCGTGGACTGAGCATGCAGGAACACAAGAAACCCGGAGCCCCTTGCGGGGCCCCGGGTTTTTCATGCGGGCGAAACCGTTTTTGCGGCCCGGGCGTCTATCGCCTGGGCCTCTTCGCGCGGCTTTTCAGCCCCGCAAAATGTCCGTGTTCCGGTATTGGATCGCCTCCGCCAGATGGGGCGCGCCGATGTCCGCCGCCCCGTCCAGGTCGGCGATGGTCCGGGCCACCCGGAGGATGCGGTCATGGGACCGGGCCGTCAGGCCCATGCGCTGGAAGGCGTTTTTCATCAGCGTTTCCCCGGCGGCGTCCAGGCGGCAGAACGCTCCCATCTGAGCTGGGGTAATCTGGGCGTTGCAGGCCGCGCCGCTGCCCGCCAGCCGCTCCGCCTGAATGGCCCGGGCCGCGTCCACCCGGGCCTTGACCTGGGCGGAGGACTCCGGCGTCTCCCGGCGGCGCATGGCTTCGTACTCCACGGAGGGCACCGTCACATGGAGGTCGATCCGGTCCAGCAGGGGGCCGGAGATCTTCTCCACATACCGCTCCCGGTCCCGCTGGGAGCAGGTGCACCGCCGGTCCGGGTGGCCCCGCCAGCCGCAGCGGCAGGGGTTCATGGCGCAGATGAGCTGGAATCGGGCGGGCAGGCGCAGAGTGCCCCCGGCCCGGGAGACCGTCACCTCCCCGTCCTCCAGAGGCTGGCGGAGAACCTCCAGCGCGTCCCGGCGGAACTCCGGCAGCTCGTCCAGAAAGAGGACGCCGTTGTGGGACAGGGAGATTTCCCCGGGCCGCATGGCGGGCCCGCCGCCGGTGAGGGCGGAGGCGGAGACGGTGTGATGGGGGCTGCGGAAGGGGCGGCGGGCCAGCAGGGGGCGCCCTGGGTCCGTCAGCCCCGCCACGGACCACACGCCGGAGGCGTCCAGAGCCTCCTCCCGGCTCATGTCCGGCAGGATGGAGGGCAGGCGCTTGGCCAGCATGGACTTTCCCGCCCCGGGGGACCCGATCATAAGCAGGTTGTGCCCCCCGGCGGCGGCGATCTCCAGGGCCCGCTTCACATTCTCCTGACCCATCACGTCCCGGAGGTCCAAAAGGCCCGCCTCGTCCTCCTCCGGGGTCCAGGCCGGGGCGGGGGAGAGGAGGGCCTCCCCCCGGAGGTGGGCCGCCAGGTCCCCCGCGTCCGAAACGCCGTAGACCGTCAGCCCTCCGGCCAGGGTGGCCTCGGCGGCGTTGTCCGCCGGGACGAAGAGCTGCCGGACCCCCGCCCGCTCCGCCGCCAGGGCCATGGGCAGCACCCCGGCCACGCGCCGCAGGGTCCCGCTGAGGGACAGCTCCCCCAGGAAGGCCGCGTCCGCCGGAGGCGCCGGCAGGTCGCCTCCGGCCGCCAGCAGCCCGACGAAGATGGGCAGGTCGTAGAGCGTGCCCGCCTTCTTCTGTCCCGCCGGGGCCAGATTCACGGTGATGCGGCTGACGGGGAACTTGGCCCCGCAGTTTTTGATTGCCGCCCGGACCCGCTCCCGGGCCTCCCGGACGGCGGCGTCCGGCAGACCCACAATGTCAAAGGCGGGGAGGCCGCCGGAGAGAAAGCACTCGGCGCTGACCTCGTAGCCCGAGACGCCGTTCAAGCCGAGAGAACGTACGGTGACGACCATAAGATAAAAACCTCCTGTGTGGGGTGGGGCGGCCTCATCCGGCCGCCTCAAAGGAGACGGATACAGGCGGCGCAGAGCAGGGAGGAACGATGTGCCGGCCGCATCTGCCGGGGGGTGTTGGTATTTTCAGTATAGCACCTGCGGCAAAAGGTTTCAAGTACCTGCGCCCAGGCGGAGGGGCGGCGCAGGCAGGCGGAACTTTTGCCCGTCAAGAATACGCGGGAAAATTTGTGCAAAAAATAACAAAGCGGCGGTTTACACCGGCGAACCGCCGTGTTATAATAAAACCGCATGGGGTTCGGAAGGAGAGCGTTCCGCCCCCTGTCTTGGAGAGATTGCCGTCCCCCGGGCGGCGAATTTACAGGAGGTAAGTTTATGGCAAGAAAGTTCAAGTCCATGGACGGAAATAACGCGGCTGCGTATGTCAGCTACGCGTTTACCGAGGTGGCGGGCATCTATCCCATCACCCCGTCTTCGCCCATGGCAGACTTGGTGGACCAGTGGGCTGCCGCTGGTCAGAAAAACATCTTCGGCACCACCGTGAAGGTCTGCGAGATGCAGTCCGAGGCCGGCGCCTCCGGCACGGTCCACGGTTCCCTCGCCACCGGCGCGATGACCACCACTTACACCGCTTCTCAGGGCCTGCTGCTGATGATCCCCAACATGTACAAGATCGCCGGCGAGCTGCTGCCCTGCGTGTTCCATGTGTCCGCCCGTACCGTGTCCAGCCACGCGCTGAACATCTTCGGCGACCACTCCGACGTTATGGCCTGCCGCCAGACCGGCTTCGCCATGCTGGCCGAGGGCAACGTGCAGGAGGTCATGGACCTGGCCGCCGTGGCCCACCTGGCCGCCATCGAGGGCCGTGTGCCCTTCCTGAACTTCTTCGACGGCTTCCGCACCTCCCACGAGATCCAGAAGGT
>NZ_CAJTUX010000100.1 GCF_910579365.1 uncultured Oscillibacter sp. | reverse complement strand
TTTCCCAATCTTGGGAAAGGGGGGCGGCTCTGGAGGATATATCCCCCGTCGCGCCGTGGGAGTAGCACAGCCGGGGCCCCCAGTCAAGGGTGCGGAGCACCGCCGCGCAGCGGCGGCTTGCCCTTGACAGGGGGCCCCGGCTGTGCTATGGGTGGCGCGGCGACGGGGGATATACCACCAGGGCCGTCTCATTCACAAGGGGGGGAGCGCATGGATGAAGCGGGAAATAGGGAGCGAAAAACCTCTGGACACCGTGTCCAGAGGTCCGCTCACTTCTCCCGATCCACTTTCTTCTCGCCCTTGCCCAGCTCCGGGGGCTGCTTCTCCTTCCACTCCCCCAGCAGAGCCATGATCTGGTCCTTCATCTCACGGGGCGTCTTGTCCTTGCCGAAAAACTGGGCCAATTCCGCAGAGCTGATGATCACGTCAAAATCCTCCTTTTTCTTCTCCTGGCTCAACACCGCGTCGATCACATCCGGGTTGAGCTGGTTTTTCTCGTCCATCTCCCGCAGCTTCTTGGCCTGGGCCTTGGAGGGGGACGACTGCTGCCCCTCAATGGACACGGCGATATACTTCTGATGGTCCGGCCTGATACGGGAAATCTCCACAGCCGGGGTGAACGACAGCTTGCCGCCGTCCATGAACTGTTTCAGCTCCGGCACAAGGTCATTCAGATAAATGTACCGCTGCACCGTCTTTCCGCTCATGCCGTTGCGCTCGCCCACCTTGTCCAGAGACAGCTTGCCCAGGTCCGCGCCGTCGCCCCGCGTCCCCTGGTGCTTGATGGCCTCATACTGCTGCTTCAAGGCCGCCGCCTTTTCGCTGGGCAAAATCGTTTCCCGGTGGCGCAGGTTGTCGTCCGTCATAGCGAGGACGGCTTCATCATCCGTCATGTTGCGGACGATACAGGGCATATTTTTGTACCCCGCCAGCTCGCTTGCCCGCTGCCGCCGGTGGCCCGCTATGATCTCATAGCCCCCGCCCTCACGGGGACGCACCAGGGCGGGCTGGTGGACGCCGCCTGCCCGCACAGACGACACCAGCCCTTTCATTTCATTGTCGTCCCGGACGCCGAACGGGTGATCCTGGAACGGGTGGAGCTGGGAGAGGTCCAGATAGACGATCTCCTCTTTTTCCCCACGGGAGGCGTCTTTGGGCTGGGGCGGCTCCTCCGGCGCGGGCGCGGGAGGCGGCGGGGCCTCCTCCTTGGCCGGGGCGGATTTTCCAGCGGCCTTGCCCCGCGTGGCGGTCTTGGCCGTCTTGCCAGCGCCGCCCCCGCCGGGGGTCTGCTTCTCCGCCTTGGGCGGGCGGCCCTTGCGCTTGGGCCTCTCACCCTGGGCCGGGGCCTCCTTGTTCTTGGGGCGGCGGCCACGGCGGGGAGGCTCCGGCTGCTCCTGGGGCTTCTCCCACTCCTGCCCGCCCTCCTTGGCCGGGTCCGTCTGCTCCTGCCCCGCCCGGACGGACGACAGGTTGATCACCTTGTTCTCCGGGGCCGGGGGACCCTCCATGCCGGGGATCACACCCTGGGCCCCCGGCTCCGGGGCGGGCGGGGCCTCCGACACTTCCGGCGCGGGGGGCTCCAGCGTTTGTCCCTCCGGGGCTGGGGTCGTTTTAATTTCTTCTGCCATTCGCTTGACCTCCTTACTTTTTCAAATACAAACGGGGCCAAAACCTTATTTTGGCCCCGTCTCCTTATACGTTTTCCTCCTTTCCCTGCCACGCAAAAACGCCGCCCTTTTTACAGCCGGGCGGCGTTTTCGGTAAGGTTGACAGTCCATTTTGTTGTTGTTTATGTTGTTTCCCTTTGTCAAGCGTTGCAATGTTAAGTTGACGAAATATCCGCCTAAAAAGTTACGAAATCAAACTATAACAGATGGAATATAATAAAAATCAATTATAGGAATACATAACTTTATCCATCGGCATGAAAATGCCCATCCTGGGCTACGGAGTCTGCCAGGTGACGCAGGGCGAGTGCGAATGCTGTGTGCTGGACGCGCTGGACGTGGGCTATCGTTCCATTGACACCGCCCAGAGCTACTTCAACGAGGAGCAGGTGGGCAGCGCCATTCAGAAGTCCGGCGTAACCCGTGAGGAGATTTTCCTCGCCACCAAGGTCTGGCTCGAGCACTATGGCTACGAGGCGGCGAAAGCCTCTGTGTTGGAGTCCATGCGGAAGCTCCGGGCCGTCGGCATCTCCAATTTCTATGTGGACCGCATGGTGGACTTCGCGTCTTTCAACCGTATCAAGCCCATGGTGAACCAAATGGAAACCCACATTCTCAACCAACAGAAGGTTTCCAAGGAGTGGGCGGAAAAGTACGGCATCCAATTGGAAGCCTGGGCCCCCTTCGGAGAGGGCCGGGGCGACACCTTCGGCAATCCGGTCATCATGGAAATTGCAAAAAGTACGGCAAGAGCCCTGCCCAGGTTATATTCCGCTGGCACATCCAGCGCGGCGTGGTGGTGATTCCCAAGTTCACCCACAAGGAGCGCATGGCCGAAAACCGGAACGTTTTTGACTTCACTTTGACGGCGGAGAACATGGCCGCCGCCGTGGATACGGAAACCAGCTCCTTCTTCTCCCGCCAGGACCCCCAAGATGGTGGAGTGGTTTGTGAACATGGTGGAGGAACGGAAGAAACAGCACGACAGCTCCAAAGAGAAAAAGTCCTGGTAAAATGGAGGCTTTTATGAAACTCAAACACGCATTTGCCGCGCTAATCCCGGCGCTGGCGCTCTCCCTGTCAGCCTGCGGCGGAAGCCCCGTCCCTGCCGAATCCGAGGACACCCCGGATACGCCGCCGGTCAGTGAACCCGTTGGGTCCCAGCTTCCCGAGGGCGCTCTGGTCATCGCGGAGCAGGGGATGTTCTCCTCCGGCGTCACGGTGACGGAGCCGGTGGAGGGCGAGTATGACGAAACCGCCAACTGGCTGGAGCTGGAGCGGCACGGCAATACCGCCCATGTGGGACACGCCAATGTGCTCTGCCAGATCCCCGCAGAGGAAACCGGCCTGCCGATGGTATACCTCCACGGCTACGGCCAGTCCCACATGGGCTGGATGACCACCCCCGACGATGGGACGGCTGGTCCACGCTGTTCCTGCAAAAGGGCCGCAGCGCCTTTCTGGTGGACCAGCCCGGACAGGGCGAGGCCGGGGCCGCTGTGGAAATGAGCATGGACGGAACGCTGGATGTCTGGGCAGAGGATTCCAAAGAATACAAGCCTGGCGATCAGGCGTGGTCCACGGAGTTCCGGAAGAACATTCGAGACGGGGCCCTGGCTTTTGCGGAGCAGTACAACGCCGGCGGCGGCAATGCCGTGGTCTTTGATCTGCCCAAGGAGGGCATCACCGGAAACAGCCATTTCCTGTTCCGGGAGCTGAACAACGCTGAGATTGCGGACCATGTGGAAGCCTGGATTCAGGCCAATGTGGAGCAGTAAGGGAGCCGCTTGATGGAAACTCGTATTCTTGGGAACGGGCTGACCGTCTCCGCCGTGGGCCTGGGCTGGAGCAGTGAAAAACCGCTACTCTATGATGGCCCGGCAGGTTGAGACGCTGTTCCCGGCGCCGGCGGACGCTTCGGCGTGGGCGACCCTGTGACCCGCCAGCAGGCGGCGGCGATCCTCTGGCGCTGGGCCGGTTCCCCGGAGGCTTCCGCAGACGCCTATACCGACGGCGCCTCCATTTCCGGCTACGCCCAGACGGCGGCGGACTGGTCCCGGACCAACAACATCATCGCCGCCCGGTCCGACGGACGCTTTGACCCCGCAACTCCCGCCACACGTGTGGAGATCGTCTCCGCCCTGTACAATTAGTACACCCTCCACTCCCGGCGCCTCTGGAAACGGCAGGGTCCTGGCGGCCTACTTCTCCATGCCGGAGACCACAAATCCCAACAATATGACCACGGAAGAAGCCAACAGCACAGTAGTCATCAACGGGGGAGTCCTGGGCAACGCCCAGCACATGGCCCAGGTCATCCAGAGGGAAACCAACGCGGATATCTACCGCATTGAGCCTCAGAATCCCTACCCCACAGACCACGCCACCCTGGCGGCCCAGGCCCGGGAGGAGCAGGGCCAGGATTTCCGCCCCGCCACCAAGACCCCGGTTTCCAATATGGCGGACTATGACGTGATCTTCCTGGGCTATCCCATCTGGCGGGCGGACCTGCCCATGCCGGTGTACACCTTCCTGGAGAGCGTGGACCTCTCCGGCAAGACCATCATCCCCTTCGGTTCCCACAGCGGCGGCTTTTCCCGGACCGTGAACGCCATTGCCGCGCTCCAGCCGGATACCGCCGTTTCCGAGCATGGACTGATGCTCTTCCGAGGGAACGTCGCGAAGGCGGAGTCGGAAATCGCGGCCTGTGTGCGGGGTGATTGAGGAGGGAGCGCCTATATGCTCTGCGGGATACAGACCCTGCCCGGCGGCGGACTGTGGCTGCGGTATAGTAAGAAGTAAATCCTATTTTCGCAGCTTTGAAAAAAGAAAGGTTGATTTTCACGAGCAAAAAAATTTTGATTCTGGCGGGCAGCCCCCAGAAAAACGGGGACTCCGATATTTTATGCGATGAATTTGCCAGAGGCGCAGAGGAGGCCGGACAGCAGGTCCGGAAGATTTACGGTTCACGATCTGCACATTGGCGGCTGTATGGCCTGTTACGCCTACCGGGGTACCGGCGTCTGCGTGCAGAAGGACGGCATGACAGAGGTGCTGGATGCGCCGATTGAGGCGGACGTGATCGTCCTGGCGGCCCCGGTTTACTTCTAAAGCTGTTGTCAAGGGGGAATGTGAGATTATTTGATTTTATCCCCCCAAGGCCATCACTTCTGGACAAATACGCTACACTTGTGTTAATATGGGGGAAACGACGAGGCGGTAACAGCCATATGCAAAAAATTATGATAATTGAGGATGACCCAGCCATTCGGGAAGAGTTGGCGCTGCTCCTGGAAAACGAGGGATATACAGCTCTGGCAATTGAGAGGTTTACAGATATACCCGCGCAAGCAGCGCAGGAACACCCAAACCTTATCCTTTTGGATATTGGACTTCCGGGCAAAGATGGTTTCTCTCTGTGCGCCGCATTGCGGAAGGTTGTTCCTGCGCCAGTAATTTTTGTTACCAGCCGGGATGCTGGTGCGGACGAGGTACGGGCGCTGAGCCTGGGCGGGGACGACTACATCACCAAGCCATACAGTGTTCCCGTTCTGCTGGCCCGGATCAAGGCGGTTCTGCGCCGGAGCGGCGGCGGACCGGAACAGGCTGATTTGCTGGAGGCCGGTGAACTGCGATTAAGCCTGACAAAAGGGGTTGTGTCGTCCAGCGGAAAAGCCGTAGAACTCAGCCGGAATGAGCTGCAGATTTTGGCTTGCCTGATGGTTCATACCGGGCAGATTGTTTCTCGGGCCGATCTGATTGACGCCCTGTGGGACAACCAGATTTACATTGATGACAACACCCTCAGCGTGAATATGACCCGGCTGCGGGGAAAGCTGGCGGAGATCGGTCTGCCGGACGCCATCAAGACCCGGCGCGGAATGGGGTATCAACTATGACCCTGCGGGAATTTTTGTCGGACCGGCTGAGGCGTATCGCACTCCAAGTGATTTGCGCCGGACTGGCAACGCTGTTCCTTTTCGCTACGGGAACACAGCCAGGAGTTCTGGTGATTTTGCTGATTGTGCTTCTGCTGGTTTTTCTGACGGTGAATATGTTTGATTTCTTTCAGCAGCGTGCCCGCCTCTTGGAATTGAAATCTATTCTGGATGGTCTGGACCGTAAATACCTGTTTACGGAGTGCGTTCCGCAGCCAAGAGGGCTTTATGAACGGCGGCTCTTTGACCTGACCCGCCTGGCTGGCCGCGATATGACTGGCGCCGTATCTGACGCACAGGCATCCCAAAGGGAGTACCGGGAATATGTGGAACGCTGGGTGCATGAGATCAAAGCCCCCATCACCGCCGCCCGGCTCATTTGTCGGGAGTTGGACGGGGACACCCGCCGGAAGCTCACAGCGGAACTCAGTCAAATCGAAGCTCATGTAGAGCGGGCATTGTTCTACGCCCGTGCGGAGAACCCGGAGCAAGACTGCCTGTTCCGGCAGATAGAGCTTGAAAAAATCGCAGCTCAGGCGATTGAGAACCACCGTTCCCTATTGATCCAAAACGGTATTCGGGTAGAGATGGAAAATATGAACTGCGCCGTCTATACCGATGAAAAATGGGCGGTCTTTATTCTGGGCCAGCTGCTCCAAAACGCTGCCCATTACCGGGGAGAAGCCCCGGTCATCACAATCTCGGCCCATCCTCTCGGAAAACAGGTACAGCTTACCGTCTCAGACAATGGCATTGGTATCCCCGCCCATGAACTGCCCCGTGTGTTTGACAGAGGTTTTACCGGCAGCAACGGACGGAGCCGGGGCGGTTCCACTGGTATGGGCCTGTATCTGTGCAGAAAACTGTCTGGTTTCCTGGATCTTGGACTGGAGATTGTCTCTGAGGAAGGAAAGCGAACCACTGTTACCCTCACCTTTCCCGCAAAGCAAAACCTTACAAAACTGTAAGACAAATCAATATGACTTCGATACAACAGCCTTCGCTTTTGGTGTACCATAGAGCCACAAGCAAAGGAGGCAAATTGCCATGTTACAAGTACAAAATATTGAAAAATATTATGGGAGCAAAAACAACGTCACTAAGGCGCTGGACCGGGTGAGCTTTGACGTGGAGGCTGGGGAGTTCCTGGCCATCATGGGGGCATCCGGTTCAGGCAAGACCACCCTGCTCAACTGCATTTCCACCATTGACGCCATCAGCGCCGGGAAAATTCTCTTGGACGGGGTGAGCGTGGCCGACTTGTCGGAAAGTGAACTGGCCAGGTTCCGCCGGGAGCGGCTGGGCTTTGTGTTTCAGGACTTCAATCTGCTGGATACCCTGACCATCGAGGAAAACATCGGTTTGGCCCTCTCCCTGAATCACCAGGACCCTGGAACGGTACAGAACCGGGTGCGGGAGGTGGCTGGAAAGCTGGGCATCACCGACA
>NZ_CAJTUX010000099.1 GCF_910579365.1 uncultured Oscillibacter sp. | reverse complement strand
TTTTGGAGGAACTGGACGACCTCAATCTGGAAGTGCGCTATAAAAACCTTCTGACTGCCAGCGTCCAGTACACCCTCCTGACCCGCTGCGGCCTGGACCCCAGCGAGTATTTGGAGGACGAGGACCTTGCGGGCATTACCGAGTTCTCCACCCCCGCCGTCCTGCACCACCTGGGCAGCGCTGCCAGCCAGGTGTCCATGGACCTTCTCAACGAAATTGGCCGCGCCGTCAAGACCTATGACCGGGAACAGGCGAAAAATAAAGAAAAAAATATTGAAAAACCTCTTGCAAAATCGCCTGTGATCGACTATACTAAGGTCAAGGAAGAATTTAACACTGTAAAGCGCGAAAGTGAAGAAAGGAGCGTTACCCATGACGATGGAACTGACTTACAAGCAGGCGGGCGATTACCTGATTCCCGACCTGGAAGTGGACGGAGCGGAGGAACTGGAGGAAATGCCCCTGGGCAAGTACGGGATGCTGCGGGAGACATTTCTGGAGGAACACCACCCAGGGACGTACACCTCCATGCTGCTGACGGGGCGGCTGTACCCGCACCTGCGGGAGATCGACCGGCAGGCGAGGGAGCAGGTGGACCGGATGGTGAACGAGCTGAAGAAACAGAACGGCGTGGACGAAGCGATGAAGGCCCGCGATCAGATGGGATGGGGACGATTATCATGCAGGATATCGGAATCAACCTGCGGACTTGGGGAAGGCCCATCGTATACGGAGACAGTGTGTCAAAAAAAATCCAAGAGGACGGATTTTTGACCATTGCGAAGCGAATCAATTTGTGCCTGAAGGTGCTGCGGGACTACCTGCAGAAACTGAAGGAGTTTAAGGATGTGTTGACCTCCGATAAAAAGTACAAGGCGATCCTTACGTCTTTGGAGCGGGAGACACAGCGGGTGATGGTGGTCATCGACTCAATCAAAAATCCCTTTGAGTCAATGTATTTGAAAGCGCGATATTCCAGCTATTATCTTGTGGCTATTTCCACAGATGAGAAAGAGCGGCGCGCACGCCTGGAGGGAATACCCAAGCGGCTTACTTCCGACGAAATCAGGGCGATTGATACCATCGAGCTGCTAAGTGAGTACAAAAAATTTGCCGGAGACAAGTCTGTAACTGACCCGGTAAGCTATAGCGCGCTCACAGTAAACTCCTTACAGCCTCTTAAGGAGAAGCTGAACGCCAGATTCTCCGCGATTCTTCCGTTTGTTATGCAGAATGTGGAGCGATGTGTGGAAGTGGCGGACATTTTCATTTACAACCGTACTGATAACCAGCAGCGGCTGCTGCTCAAGCGCAATTTAGTCCGCTATGTTTCTCTTATCATGAATCCGGGGCTGGTCCTTCCAACCGATATTGAGCGATGCATGCAGATCGCTCAAACAGCAAAAGTGAGCTCCGGTTGTGTTTCACGGCAGGTTGGCGCTGTACTCACGGGCGCAAATTACCAGGTTCGCTCTATTGGATGGAACGATGTGCCTCCCGGCCGAGTTCCCTGCACCTATCGGGATATTTTCGATATCTCCCGCCACTGGAGCACAGCCGCTTACAGCGACTATGAAAACGATGACGGCGACACCTTCCAACAACACCTCAGGAAAATGGGGGAGCAGGTGACGCAGGCGCAGAGAATCATGTCGGAGCTGGGAAAACGTCTTCCCTATTGTTTCAAAGACATTTTCAACAGCATTGATCACAACAAAAACCAAGTCCACCCCAGGTCCCTGCATGGAGAGGAGCGGGCATTTCTTAACCTGGCCGATCAGGGAGGAGCCAGCATCCGCGGCGGTTATTTGTTCACAACTTCCAGCCCGTGCGAGCTCTGCTCGAAAAAGGCGTGCTATATGGGTATATCAAAAATATACTATGTGGAGCCTTATGTTGGGCTTTCCGCTAAGCACGTCATGAGTGATGGGGAGGTCGAACAGCGGCCGGTCCAGGAGCTTTTTACCGGAGCTTTGGGACGGGCATATACCTATCTCTATACGCCTGTGCTGCCAAAAAAAGACGAGATGGAAATGTGGCTGGGCTACAAGCTGGATGGATCCATCCCTAATCTCCAGCAGGAATCGGGCATAGCCGATGAACTTGACGAGGACGTTTTGCCGCCGGAGCCTCCCGCGGATGTGATGCCCCAGCTTCCGAACGACCGTGAGGTGAATAAAGATGGAGTTCAATCAAGGAAAGGAAGAGAGAAATGCCGCCTGTTCAGGAAGAGAAGATGAAACAATTAGAGCAGAACTATCAATTGACTGGACGGGACATTAAGGAAATCCGAGAACGGATGGACCCGAGTCTCGTCATAGTTCCCTATGAAGACGCAAATGTCAAGGGCTGTGGATACAACCTGACCGCGACTGAATTTATATACTCCGTAAAGAAGATACGGCTGCTGGCCATACACAAATCCAACAGGGAAGCGACCTATGTGGATATCCCCCGCCATGATACCGCTTTGATTCTCACAAGAGAGTATATCAAGCTGAGCGGACGTCTGGCAGGCGCATTTTACTCCCGTGTTCAAATGGTTTCTCAGGGGCTTGGTCATATTTCGACAACACTGGATCCCTGCTGGGACGGTATGCTGCTCTTTGCTGTGAATAACCCGTCCAGTCGGAAGATTCGACTTGTCATCAGCGAATCGTCCGATGGAACCACAACCTACACCGGGATAGCAACAATGGTGCTGAACCCCACTCGACCCGATGGGGATGGCCCGGAGAAAGTTTCCCCAAGTTTGGATAATCCACCTATGCGGCTGGATGTTTTAAAGCGTCTGATTTACCAGCCGAATCATATCTTTTTTGATTCCCGGTACCAGCGCTTCCGCCGCTTGATTTCGGAATTGGAGACGTTCACCCCGAAACTTACTCCCAAGATGGAACAATTGCGCGGCATCCGCGGCATTTTAGTGGAACTGGAAAAAGAGCTCGTTTCTTATAATTGCCAAGAGGAGATCAGCGGATGGCTTGTGGAATTGGAGCGCGCTAATTACGATAAGCTGGAATCCTTACAGAGGAAAAAAATGTGCCTTAACGCAAAAATGGATGACATTTTGCCTGAGGTGCGTGGATGCTTGCTGGAATGTGATTATCTGTTGACTTGTGAGCAAGTGGAGCAGATTCACGCGCTGATTCAAAAATGGGTGCCTCATGTATACCACCCGACTGTTAAGCACTTCTTTGGGTTTTTATTGGAGCACTGGAAAATATGGGCAGTTTATGCACTTGCTATCATAGGCGCGTCTGTTGTGTTTTGGCGTGGCAAGGAAACGATTGGCACGAATGTGGCAGTGCTTATTCCTGCCATAGCCACCTTGCTTCCTCCATTTATTACTTTTTTGTTGGATCGATCTTCGCCACCTAAGTAACCAAATAAAATATCAAATATCAAATATCAAAGCGGCTGCTTTCTCGTTAGGGGAGCAGCCGCTTTCGTTTTATCGGAAATAATCTTGAGCTGGGAAGCCATACGGTTTCTCCCCAATATTGCTATCAGAAGGAAACTGAATAGTATAGAATACGGATATATTTGGGCTTTTTCAATGAGCAGAATGAAGTTTTGTAAATGTCCGTCATGCGTATAATTGATGCAAAGGGGTGTCACATCGTTTTGTATAAGCAGTAGATTCCCAAAGTTTGGATTAAGCCCCCACGATGGTGCCGCCGTTGGGATGAAGCACCTGCCCGGTCATGTAGCTGGAGTCATCCGAGGCCAGGAACACGTAGGAGGGCGCCACCTCACAGGGCTGGCCCGCCCGGAGCATAGGCACCCTCGACGTGCCGGAGCCGAAGGTCCGCACCTCCTCCGCAGAGTAAGATGCGGGGATCAGCGGCGTCCAGATGGGACCTGGGGCTACGGCGTTCACTCGGATGCCTTGCTCCGCTAGGGACAGCGCCAGAGAGCGTGTGAGGGCTACGATGGCTCCTTTTGTGGTGCTGTAGTCAATCAGGTTTTTGTTCCCCTGGTAGGCTGTGACGGAGGTTGTGTTGATAATGGCGCTCCCTCGGTGCAGGTAGGGCAGGGCGGCCTGGATTAAGTAAAAGAACGAGTATACATTGTTCTGGAATACCAGGGAGAGCTGTTCCTGAGAGATATCCAGAATGCTCCGCTGGATAAACTGGACAGCATGGTTGTTGACCAAAACATCCAATCCACCGAAGCGTTCTACTGTCTGGTCCACGCAACTCTTGGCGAAGGCGGGAATCCGCAAATCGCCCCGCAGGAGCAGACATTCGCCGCCCAGCTGGCGGATATGTCCGGCGGTCTCCTGGGCATCCTGGTCCTCGTTATAGTAGGCGATGGCCACTTTCGCACCTTCCTTCACGAAGGCGTAGGCCACTGCCCGACCAATGCCACTGTCCCCGCCGGTAATGAGGGCCACGCGCCCGGCCAGCTTGGGGCTGGGCGGGGCGCACTCCGAGATGGGGCGGGGGTTCATCTGGTATTCCAGGCCGGGCTGGCGGTCCTGGTGCTGGGGCGGAAAGGTCCGGGGCGCGGCCCGGTCAATGGGGCAGGTTTGATGTTCCATAAAAATCCCTCCTTCCGCCCATTTTATGTTGGGAGGAAGAAGGGAGTGCGGGGAGGACTGCGGTTGTGGTGTTCTGGTGCTGCGTCAGCACCGGGCAGGAAAATCCTGCCCAGTGCTCTTTTGTTCTTTCCAGTCGTTTCCCCGTGTGGGTCAACTTGTGGGTTGGCCCGGTTACTAGCACGTTACTAACAAACAAAAAGTTGCGAAAAGCAGAAGAAACCCGCCAAAACCTCACGGTTTCGGCGGGTCCATGGTGGAGACTACTGGACTCGAACCAGTGGCCTCATGCGTGTGAAGCATGCGCTCTAACCAGCTGAGCTAAGCCTCCAGATACATATTTAATTTTCCTGCCCATAAGACGCCGCACTTCACGACGTCTTATGGGGTGGTGACCCGTACGGGATTCGAACCCATGTTACAGCCGTGAAAGGGCCGTGTCTTAACCACTTGACCAACGGGCCATTGATGAGGGGCCCATGAAGCGCCTTGCGGCGCTTCATGGATTTGGTAGCGGCACCTGGATTTGAACCGGGGACACTGCGGGTATGAACCGCATGCTCTAGCCAACTGAGCTATGCCGCCGTAACTATTATCCGTAACGGACAAATGATACTATAGCAGAGAAGCTGGCGGTTGTCAAGTCTTTCCTTGATTTTTTCTGAAAATTTTCTTCGCTGTCCAGCAGCCTTCGTCAAAAAGGACCCAAACCTCCCTGATTTTATGGAAAAGGATTTCGCGGCGCAAGTTTTAAATTCCCTCTTGACTCTGCCCCCGGGGGAGGGCTTATGCTGTTTTTGAGCTCAAATATCACAACGTTGTGGAGGTACGATTAAACTATGCTGAAGATCGGCGAATTTTCCAGGCTCTCCAGAGTCAGCATCCGCTCCCTGCGCCGCTATGATGAGGCTGGACTCCTGGCCCCGGCGTCCATTGACCCCTTCACCGGCTACCGCTATTATAGCGAGAGCCAGCTCCCCGCTGCAAACCGAATCCGCGCCCTCCGGGACATGGGCTTTCCTCTCGCCGCCGTTCGGGAGGTGCTGGAGTGCTACGATGCTCCCGGGGCGCTGGAGCGCTGTCTGCTTCTTCGCCGGGCGGAGGCCCAGGAAGTTATGGAGGAGGCTCAGAGACGGCTGCGGCTGCTGGACACCGCCTTGGATCGCCTGAGAAAGGACAAAGACAAAATGAAATACGATGTAACCATCAAAACCCTGCCGGAGCGGCAGGTGGCCAGCGTACGGCAGGTGATCTCCTCTTATGACCGGGAAGGGGACCTGTGGCACATCTATTGCCAGGAGACTGCCAAGATGAACATTCAGGACGGAGACCCGGTACTCTGCACCGCCATGTATTATGACGGCGAGTTTAAGGACCAGGACGTGGACATAGAAATCCAAAAGAACGTAGTGGGGACCTATCCTGATACGGAGCACGTGAAGTTTAAGACCGTTCCTGCGGTGCAGGTGGCCTCCGCCACCTTCCGGGGAAGCTACGACCAGATTTCCGCTGTGAACGAGGCTGTGGCCACCTGGGTGGAGGACAACGGCTGGGCCTTCGACGGACTCTTTTTCAACATCTACCACGTCAGCCCCCACGAGACCCGGAATCCTGAGGAGTTCGTGACCGAGGTTTGCTACCCCGTAAAGCGGAAGTAAACGCATTAGGGACCATCCCGAAGCTGACAAGGAAACAGGGCTTGGCGCAGTGCCAAGCCCTGTTTTTTTGACCGGCTTTACTTGTCTTGCCCGGCAGGGCCGCTAAAAGTAAGGGATGAACTGAATGTTGGCGTCCACATTGCCGCCGATCCCGGCGACGGAACACTTGCTGGAGAATTGCCAATAGTCCGGCTGGTAGTAGAGAGTAGGGCAGAGCTTCTCCGATTCGCTGCTCTTGTATTCGGGGTACCAGCAGAGGTAAGGGGCAATGGCGCCCTGATCATACTTGATATAGCTGACATAGGTCCCGGCGTAGATCATCGGCGTATAACCCGCCTCCTGGATACGTTTGCAGAAGGCAATGGCGCAGGCGGTGGCCATTTCCGGCGTGGTGCCATAAACCCGATAGCTAGAGTCGTGCATCTCCCAGTCGTAAGCGACAGGACCGTTGATGTGCAGGCCCTGGAGGCACTGGATGACGAAATCCGCCTCCTCAATGGCCTCCTCCACGGTGATGGCTTGGGCGAAGAAGTATACGCCGGTTTCAATCCCGGCGTCCATGGCGCCCTGGATGTTCTGGCGGTAAAAGGCGTCTTCGGCAATCTTGCCGGAGGAGTAGCCCCGAAGACCGACGCGGACCATGGCGAAGTCCACGCCGTCGTTCCGGACGGCCTGCCAGTCAATCGTTTCGTTTTCGCTGGCCCGGTTCTGGTAGGCGGAGACGTCAATACCGAACCGGGTACGGAACTGATCGCCGGTGTAGACCAGCCGGTTTCCGGACCAGACAAAATCACCGTGGGCCAGCCGGTTTTGCCGGGTGCCCTCATAGACGGGAATCTGTTTGCCATCGTATTCAATGGTTTGCCCGGTCAGA
>NZ_CAJTUX010000098.1 GCF_910579365.1 uncultured Oscillibacter sp. | reverse complement strand
GCGATGAAGGCCCGCGATCAGATGGGATGGGTCCAGGCGGTGAACAGCTTCACGGAGCAGGCGGAGGAAATGGTCCTGGCGGAGATCGTTTACAAGTAAATTCAGAGGATGAACAAGCGGCGGGCGGACAGCCCGCCGCTTCTGCGTCTGCGGAGGAACCGCTCGCCCCTGCGGAGCCGGACCTTTCGCTGTTCTCCCTGTTCCCCACGGTAGAGGAACAGATTGAGAATATCGCCCAGGCACAGGCGGAGGAAAATAAGCAGACCACAAAACGTTCCCCGCCTGCCCGCAGAGGGGCGAGACGTACTGCGCCCAAGACCCCGGACGCGCCCGAAGGGGAGCTTACGGCTGCGGCCCGCGACTTGGCAAAGAAAATGCAGCCGGATATGCGGGAAAATCACGATGGGCAGTTATCCTTTGATCTCTTTGGCACCCCCGCGCCGGAGCCGTCCCCCTTGCCGCCGCCTGTTTCAACACCCCGGAAACCTGTGGTGGTGGAGACGATTCTTTCTCCTGATCTGGAACAAGAAAAACAGCAGCGGATAGCCGCAGAGGAAAAGGAAGCCGCCCAGCGGTATGACCTGGGCTATGGGCACATGGGCAACGGCCTGACGGTCTGGAACCGTCTGGAAGAAGAACACGGCGACTATAAGACGGTGGCCCATATTGCCCCGGATCGTACAGTTACCTTCTATGACCCGGATATGCCGGAGGTAGTCAAAGCGCAGATTCGGAAAATCGCCATGACCACGGAAATGAGCGTATCTGCCACCCAGGATACGCCGGTATTCTCTGTGCCGCCTCAAGCGCCGGAGCAGGAGCAAACAAAGGGAGCAGATTACTTTGACAGTTATGCCGCTGTCAAGGAAGCCTACCCGGACAGCATTGTGTTGTATCAGATGGGGGACTTCTACGAAATGTATGGTGAGGACGCGAAAACTGCCGCCTCACTGTTGAACCTCCCTCTGTCCACCCGCTTCATGGATGCTGAACGTGTGGCAGTATGCGATTTCCCCACCCGGAACCTAAACGACCAGCTCCTGGGAAAACTCCGGGATACACACGCTGTTACGATCACGCTCTATGACCCGAACCAAAAACAGCACATGGCCCACATGATGCAGGCCATAAACACCCCGGCGAAGGAAGCCCCAGAAGCTCCCGCACCGGAAAGCAGCTTAGAAGGCAAACCGACTGTTCGGGAACTGCACGATCATTATATGCCCATTGTCAAAAATCTGGTGCTGAATGATGTGGCATATCAAAATGCCTGCGCCAATTCTGACCGGGAGAGCGCCTATCTGGAAGGTAGGGCGGCAGTCGAGCGGGCGGCACGGACCCTCGCTGATGATATGACGTTTCTCCGCTTGTACTCTGACCACACCGCCTTTCACAACCGGCTGCATCGGGAGGTCATAGACGAAACCTATCCCATGCTCTCCCAGCCCCAGCAGGAGCTTGACAGCGTTCCCTACAATTTTGAATTTGAGTACCGGCAGTTGAGCCGCTTGAAATCCGACTGTGAATACTTTCTCGGTGCTGGCCAGCGTCATGGAAAGCATTTGTCGGAGGGCGGCATAGAGGCGCAGATCGCTAAAATGCGGGAACTGTACGATACTGTCCCGGAGAAACCGGAATGGCTGACAGCGGAGGACATTGACCGCTATGAGGCGGAAATGCAGGCCGGGGCGGTTGAAGTCACTGTTCCCAACTATCAAGCCACGTTGACGGCGGAAGAGGCCCCCCTGCTGGAACGTCTCATGGCGGACGCGGGGATTGAACACGCAAAGTTTGTCCACGATAACGGCGAAGTCACATTCAGCTTTGCGGCGGCGGTGAGGGATGCGGTTGAGAATCTGATCGCCAGATTACGGGCAGAACTCGCTAAAGCGGTGTCAGCCACATACGCCGCCGCGAAAAAGCCCGGACGGTCCAGACCGGAACTGAACTACCGCAAATTTGAAAAGCTGTTCCCGGAGATCGCCAGCGGCGAATACCGCTATCTGTGTATGGAATCCGGGCCGGGCATGATGCCCCTCCACCTGGAATGGATTGACACGGACGTGATCGCCGTTAGCCACACCTTCCAGCAGAACGGTGATACCATGTACGACCCGGAAATGACCTTCCGGGTGGACCGGGAGAAAGGTACTCTGGAATCGCTGTCCTTCCGGCAGGATGGTTTTCCCCGGCGAAATGATGAAGTCTATCCCGAACCCGGTAAATGGAGGCCGAAGCTGCGGAGCAGTCTGAACCGATTCACCCAGCAATGGTTCAAAAATATCAGTCAGCAGAACTACCATAAGCGGGAGGCCGTCATAGTCCGAGATGGCGAGGATGTCCGCCTGACTTTCGATCAGGACGGCAGGGCGGTGGACCCCGGCGCAGCTATGCTACCGGAGACAGCCACGCCGGGACCAGAATTATCCGCCCCCCGCGATCTGCTGGCCCCTGCCTGTCAGACGGGTGACACGGTATATATAGGCGATAAGGTTTTTGCTATTGCAGAGATTGGGAAATCTGGAGTGTTGCTGAGAGACACAGCGCAAAGCGAGCTAATTTATGAACCTATGGACACGAACGCTTTCGTGCAGGCACTTTTGCTGGACCAGCGCAACCAAAGCATTAGTGGTTACATTTCCTCTTATCTGCCGGAAGTAAATGACGATTTGCGGGAGGCTCTGGTTGGTGCCGGTGGTTTGCTGAAGCTACGGGACAAGGCGGTTATTGCCGGGTATATTCAAGCGGGCGCGGATAATCTGAAAATTGCCAAGTATATGGCGGATACCTATGCGGGTACTGATGAAACCATAACCTTGATGACCAGCGATCAGGCGGACTACTCTGCCACAAAGGCCCACTTTACGGTCAAAATCCACGACAAATTTAGAACGTGGGTATCTATGAAATGGGATATGGTGGCAACAGTCCTTCGCGCCCTCTATCAGCAGGAATTAGACGGCTTCCTTCATGAGCCGTCCGCTATGGAACGTTCGGAATCGGAGACAGAACTAGCCCCCACCAACATAGGTACACCAGAACAAACAAATGCCGTCAGTCCAGTTAGACTTTACAGAAAAGCCCTGGATTTACTCGATAGGACAATCAAAAAATGTGACATTTATCCCTATCTGTGCGACCCCAAAACAGACTATGATGAGGCCGTAGCGGCACTGACTGATGATCTGTCCTACTATGTGGAAAAGGCGGCTGGTGAGTATCCTGACATTATGAAGGCACTCCACACGCTACCCAAGTTCAGCGAATGGCTGATTGAGGACATTTTGGAGCGGAATTATGCTTGGGCCCCTTCCGCTCCGAAACGAGCGACAGAACGCTATGCCGATACCCCGGACGCTCCTGAGTGGGTTCGGAAAACACTCTCTATGGACCAATGGGAACCGGAATTGACGGTAGCCAGGACGGGAACACCCATCACGCACGAGACGGAGACGGAATCCACCGGGGAGGGTGATTTGGAGCAGCCGGAAAACGGCGGTAATATGCTTGACCCCAAACTTCTGGACCCTGCCTACCAGATAGGCGATACGGTATACTCGAACAACCGCTTCTTTGAGATCAGTGGCATCACCCCATCTGAGATAGAACTTATAGATAAGACCACCGTGCCACCGCTCATGACCACCCTAACGGTTACACGCTTTGAGTACCTTCTGCGGCAGGACCCCCGCAATCTCGCTGTCTCTGATTTCCTGTCCACTGACACCAGCCGCATCCATGATGATACCAGGGAGGTTTTGACGGCGCATCTTTTGACCTCCGGTGAGCGAGACGCCATATCACGATGGTTCCGGTCCGGTGAGGGCAATGCCCAAATTGCCGGACGCATTTCAGAAATGCTCTCCGGCCGATCTGGTTCTGTGGATGTTCCGGGGAATGTCGTTGCAAAATACTCCGCAGATGACAAAGGGCTTCATGTGAGCCACCAGTTGTACGCTGGCTTTCGGACCTGGGAGGAAGTAGCGGCCATTTACCGTACCCTCTGGCAGCAGGAATTGGATGGCTTTTCCCATGAGCCGCCCGCCGTGGACATTTTGGAGACAGAACAGGCAGAGGCCGGTGCAGAGATACCCCCGGAGCCGGGAGCCGCATCAGAACCTACCGGCGCGGGTACGCCGGAGCAGGCGGGAATGGCTGATACTGCCGCCGCTGAACCTGATCTCACCCCGAATGTCGAGGAATATCTGAATCTGAAAGTCCAGCACCCGGATAAGCTCATCGGCGTCCAGGTGGGGGATTATATGCTGTTCTACGGCAAGGATGCCGAAGAAGCGGCACCTGCCCTTGGAACCAAACTGCCGGTGCGGGATATTCCCGGTCTTGGCGTCACACCTGTTACCGGGAGCAATCTCGCGTGGCAGGCTACTTTGAAGGACCTGCTGGAACATGGAAAAAGTGTCGTACTGGCCCGGCCTGACCCCGAACGCGGTCCGGATGCCCCCTATGAGATCATCAAGGAGCGGGATGCCGCCGACTATATCCCCATCGGTATGGAACTGACTGTTGACGGCCACCGCATGAAAATTGACAGCGTGGACTATACCAGGGGCGAAGTCATGCTGCTGGATATGGAGATAAAAGGCTATATGCCTATGTTTTCTGTCCAGCCTGTGCCCTATGTGCGGCAGTTTGTAGAGGAACAGCAAGACCGCGATTTTGAAGCCAACATTCAGCGTGAAATGGAGGCCCTTACCTCCGGCTCATTGGAGGAACAGGACCGCGCCGAGGCTGACGATCTGGAAACCGCAAAGCAGCTTATCAGCGACTTTTGCGCCGATGAGTACCAGGTTGAGGAAGTGGACTTCTCCAACCCGGAGCATATCGGTATCGCCTATACCACCACCGAGGATGAGAAGCACGAAATCCAGGTGGAGGTCAATCTGCTGGATTTCAGCGTCAGCCAGCTTGTGGACGATGTATGCGTGGAGAAGCGCAGCTATGACAGCCTGCGGGAACTGATCGACAATGAACTGACGGCCTTGGACTTTGACGAGCTTGTCCGGCTGAAACATGACCTTCCCCCGGAGCCTGAGCGTGTAGAACTGGACGGCGGCAAGCTCACTCCGCCGCCTGCACCCATCACTACCAAAGTGGTGGGGCGCGTGGACACAGGGGCTTTTGAGGTTGTCTTTCAAGAAATGCACTTCGGCCCGGAAAAGCACAATTTTCACATCACCGATGATAACCTGGGCGTAGGCGGCGACAAAACCAAATATCAGTACAATGTGGCGGCTATCCGTACCTTGAAGCAGATCGAGGCGGAGAGCCGCCTTGCTACGCCGGAGGAACAGGAAATTCTCTCCCGCTATGTGGGCTGGGGCGGTCTTGCCCAGGCGTTTGACCCCGACAACGAGAAATGGGCCAGGGAATACGCCGAACTGAACGAGCTGCTGACCCCGGAGGAATACACCTCCGCCCGGACTACCACGGTCAACGCCCACTATACCAGCCCCACCGTTATCAAGGCTATCTATCAGGCGGTGGAGAACATGAACTACCAGCCGGGGACCGTGCTGGAGCCGTCCATGGGTATTGGCAACTTCTTCGGCCTCCTGCCAGAGAGCATGACGGACGCCAAGCTCCACGGCGTGGAGCTGGATGATCTGACCGGGCGGATCGCCAAGCAGCTATACCAGAAAGCGGATATTGCCATTGACGGCTTTGAGAACACCGACCACCCAGACAACTACTTTGATCTGGCTGTGGGCAATGTGCCCTTCGGGGAGTACAAGCTCCACGACCGCCGCTATGACCGGCAGAATCTACTCATTCACGACTACTTCATCACCAAGACGCTGGACAAGGTGCGTCCCGGCGGCATTGTGGCCTTTGTCACCACCAAGGGCACCCTGGACAAGAAAAACAGCAAGGTCCGGGAGGCTCTGGCGCAAAAGGCCGACCTGCTGGGGGCGATTCGCCTGCCTAACAACGCTTTCAAGGCCAACGCTGGCACCGAAGTCACCACGGATATTCTCTTTTTCCAGAAGCGTGACCGCGCTCCGGAGAAGCTGCCGGAGTGGGTGGAGAGCGGCCTGACGGCGGATGGCGTACCCCTGAACCGCTATTTCCTGGACCACCCGGAGATGGTGCTGGGCAAAATGTCGTTCTGGAAGAATATGTACGGCAACGAGACGGAGACGGCCTGCCTGCCCATTGAGGGAGCGGACCTCACCCAGCAGCTTGCCGAGGCTGTCCAGCACATTACCCCGCCTAACCGGGAGCTGCTGGAAGTGACCCCGCCGGAGCAGGAGAACGGCAAGGAGATCGAATCCATCCCCGCTGACCCCACTGTACGCAATTTCAGCTTTGCCCTGTCCCATGGAAAACTGTACTTCCGCGAGAACTCCCGCATGAACCAGGTAGAGCTGGGCAAAGTGCCCACCGAGCGCGTCAAGGGCATGATCGCCATCCGGGACAGTGCCCGGAAGCTCATTGATCTGCAACTGCATGGAGCGAAGGACAGCGAAATCCAGGCGGAGCAGGCCAATCTCAACCAGCTCTATGACCAATTCACCAAGAAATATGGTCTGTTGAGCAGCACCGGAAACCGGCTTGCATTCCGAAAGGATTCCTCCTATCCGCTGCTGTGTTCGTTGGAGGTTCTGAACGACAAGGGTGAGCTGATCCGTAAGGCAGATATGTTCACCAAGCGAACCATCCAGCACCACCAGCCCGTCACCAGCGTGGATACAGCGGCGGAGGCCCTGGCTGTCTCCATTGCGGAGCGGGCCTGTGTTGACCTGGGCTACATGGCCTCTCTCATGGGCGGCGGGGACAAGATACCGCAGATCGTGGAGGATTTGAAGGGCGTCATTTTCAAGGACCCCAACACCGGCCCCTTTGACATTGAGGGCGGCGGTACGAATTGGTACAAGGGCTGGCAGACGGCGGACGAATATCTCTCCGGTGATGTGCGGAAGAAACTCATTGCCGCCCGCGCCGCCGCTGAACAGTACCCGGAATTTGCTGTCAATGCGGAAAAGCTGGAACAGGTGCAGCCCAAGGAGCTGACCGCCGCCAGATCGGAAGAGCGTCGTGTAGGGAAAGAGTGTGTCAGTACGTGTA
>NZ_CAJTUX010000097.1 GCF_910579365.1 uncultured Oscillibacter sp. | reverse complement strand
CAGGTGAAAACCTGGCTTAGAGTTTTCTTGTGGAGGGAAGGTTTGACGCTTACGATTTATTACGCTCCATTGCCTCGGTTAATCCAAAGGCTTGTATTCAGTCACAGTTTTCAAATAGGCTTCTGGATCTCCATTCAGTATCAAGTCGCCATATCCAATCGGGTCGTTATGCACCGGCCAGCCCAATTGTTAATGCCCGGCATTTCATTTGGATATTCCTTCCTTTTGCGCATATTTCCCATTTTCCTTGACAAAAACTAAGAATTTATGTATAATAAAATCCCCAATCCGACTTCGTGCTCCCGGTGAATCACAATGGGCAAATATGCATAGGCTGGTATAAGAATGAATGATTTAATGAAAAACATTGATAAACTTCATACAACAGAAATGGGTGTAGAGCGGATAAAAAGGAACTGCCAAATTGAAACAGACGATGTTGTCCAATGGAGCGGGGTGCAGATTCTGGACAAAAATGCTAAAATTGAAAGGATCGGAAAGAACTGGTATATTTTCACAGGTCACTACAAAATAACTGTGAACGCATATAGCTATACAATAATTACTGCGCACAGAGTTGAAGCATAATCTGTATAATTCGGATGAATGAATTATTATACACTAAAGTCTAGAATCAGGGCGTTAGGAACACAGAAGCGAATTGGGAGTAATAAAAAATAAAATATGGTAGATATTCGGGGAAACAGGTGAAATTCCTGTGCGGTTCCGCCACCGTGATGCGCGACGCGCTAAGCCGGATTGCCGACTCTGCCATGGAAGTATGCACTCACGAGAATGGGCAGCGCTGTGATGGACACATCCTTCCTTTTGGCGGATGTGTTTATTTTTTTTTCAAATTATGGAGGACGGATATGAAACAGATGAAGCTTTTGGCGGCGCTTGCCGCTGCGGTCGTGGTGCTTTTGGGAATCTGGATGTGCTTCAGGCCCAAGGGCATAGAGGGGACCAAGGACCTGGATATTCAAGTCATTTACGCAGACGAAAGCAGCAAGGATTTTCAGATTTCCACAGACGCAGAGGTCCTAGGCAAGGCTTTGGTGGAAGCGGGCCTCATCGAAGGCGAGGATGGGCCTTTTGGTCTATACATCACCACCGTGGACGGTGTAACCGCCGATGACAGTCTCCAGCAGTGGTGGTGCGTCACAAAGAGCGGCGGACGCGTTGATACCGGAATCGACAGCACCCCCATCGCGGACGGCGACCATTTTGAGATTACGCTGAAAACCGGATATTGATATGACCACCCGTCAGATCGTAATATCCGGCTTATTAGCCGGTCTGCTGTTTGCCCTGCAGGTGGCCATGGCGGGGCTTCCCAATATCGAGCCGGTAACGCTTCTGTTGATTCTTTACACGATTTATCTTCCCAAACTGGTTCCTCTCATCGTCTGCGCATTCATCCTCTTGGAGGGCATCACCTATGGCTTCGGCATCTGGTGGTTGCATTACCTCTACGCCTGGCCGCTGCTGGTGTCTTTGACCCATCTGCTGCGCCGGAAGAGCTCCAGGGTCATGTGGACCTGCTTTTCCGGGGCTTTCGGGTTGAGCTTCGGTGCGCTGTGCGCCATTCCCTATGCTCTCACCGGCGGGTTGTACGCAGGGTTCAGTTACTGGGTCAGCGGCATTCCTTTTGATTTGCTCCATTGTTGCGGCAACGCGGCCTTAATGTGCGCCCTCTTTATGCCCTTGGGCCGGTGCCTGAGCTACATCGCCAAGTTCCTTGGAGAGACAAGCCGTCCCTAAAAACAAGCAAAAACAAACATATAGCAGCGCGGGAGAACAAATGCTCCCGCGCTGCTCATTATCTTTCATTATCCTATCGTCAAAATACTGTGTCTTTCACACGCTAAGTCAACCAAGGCCCGGATAGGATTTCTCCGCTGCTTTACAGCAGCTTCCGGTACAGCTCCTGAACTTGGTCTATCTGTGCGGGCCTGGGATTTCCTCCGGTACAGCGGTCCGCAAGCGCTCCTTCCGCCAAGCTCTCCAGATGCTCGGCGAGCAGGGCGCGATGCTTCTCGTCTTCCAGTTTATGGGGCATTCCCGCCTCGGTCATCAAATCCTGAATCCGGCGTATCAAGCCCTGCACCGCCACAGTCTCCGTGTAGCAGCAGCAGCCGGCCTGCTTGGCAAGGGCGGCATAGCGTGCCCGGGCAGGAAAATCTCCCTGCTCGTTCAAGCCCGCGTTAAAGGCCGCCACATGGGGCAACAGCAGCGCGTTGCTTCTGCCGTGAGGAAGATGCAGCAGCGCCCCAAGCGGGTGCGCCATGCCGTGGCAGATGCCAAGGCTGGCGTTGTTAAAGGCGATTCCCGCCATACAGGAGGCGTTGTGCAGCCGTTCCCGGGCCTCGAAATCCCCGCCGTCCTTTACCGCCCCGGGCAGGTTGGCAAACACCAGGGCAATCGCCTTCTCCGCCAGAGCGTCCGTAAAGTCGCTGGCGAAGGGGGAAACACAGGCCTCCAGCGCGTGGGTCAGAATATCCAGGCCGGTGTCCGCCGTCACATGGGGCGGGACACTCAGGGTCAAAGAGGGGTCCAGCAGCGCGGCCTCCGGCAGCATCCGGTCGTCGACCAGGGGATATTTTGCGCCCGCCTTGGGGTCGGAGAGGACCGAGAAGGAGGTCACCTCGCTGCCGGTCCCGGAGGTGGTGGGGATGGCGACAAACAGGGGCTTTTCCGATGCGCCCATTTGGGTGTAAATGAAATTGATGGCCTTCCCGGCGTCTATGGCGGACCCGCCGCCCAGGGCAATCAGGGTGTCGGGCCGGTAGTCCAGAATGCGGGCCGCGCCGGCGCTTACCAGATCCACCGTGGGATCCGGGACAATTTGGTCAAACAGCTCCCACTGGGCTCCCATGGCTTCCAGACGGCTGCTCACCAGCTCGACCGCGCCGTTCTTTGTCAAAAACGGGTCGCAGACCAAAAGCGCCCTTTTGATGGGAAACCCCTGGAGCCGGTCCAGTGCGTCGCCCCCCATATAAATGGTAGTCGGTATGGAAAATGTAGTTGTCATAAGCTCCGTCCTATGTCAGGCCGATGTAAGCCTTTACCTCATCAATGCCTGTGTTTTCTTTGCTGCTGATATGGAAAATCCGCTGACAGCCGGCCAGGAAGAGTTTCTCCTCCGCCGCCCGGAGGGCCTGTTCGCCCGCCGCAAGGTCGGTCTTTGTGACAAGGCCAATGACCGGCTTTCCAAACATGCCGGCAAACTCGGGGGCAAACCAGCACTGTTCATCGGTGCAGTCCTGCAAAAGGACCATCAGGTCGGCTTCCGCCGCTGTCACGATCAGAGCGCGGTAGAGCCTCCGGTTTTCCAGGTACTCCCCCGGCGTGTCAATGGCGCCGTGGATGATCTCCACTGCCTGGGTCTTTTGATAGCGCAGCTCCTCGCCGTAGATGGCTTGGCAGAAGGTGGTCTTTCCCGCGCCTGTCCGTCCCACCAGCATGATTTTTTTCATCCCGCACCTCCTCAGGTCCGGGTGATGGGGGACGGTGTGAAGCCCAGCGTACCGTGCAGGGCATCCATGACCGCGGTTAAAGACGCCTCCACGCTCTCCACATCTCCGGAAATCACCATGGAGCCGCTGAAGCGGTCAATGAAAGCCAGGTAAACATCCGCGGCCTTGCTGGCCGCGTCTCCGGCGATGATCGCGCCTTCGCTGGGCGTGATCGTCATAATTCCAATGGCGCCTGTGTGCTCTCCGGTGATTCCCAGTTTTTTGAACAGGTCCTCCACCGGATTCGCGATAATGTGGGCCAGCGTTACCTGCTTGCCCGGAACGAATTCCTGTATGATCCGCTGTTTCCCTTCCGGCATTCTTTTCTCCCCGCTTTCTCGATTTAGCGCCTGTTCACATAAGGCAGGCCCTAGTACAGGCTTTCAAAAAGCTCCGGATGGGGGCTGGGAATCACCACCTGGCTGACCAGGAGGCCAGAGCCTTCCGCCGAGGCCGCGCCGGCCTCCACGCCCTCCGTCACGGCGGAGACGTCGCCGGTCATCACCACAAAGGATTTGCCGCCGATCCCCGCGCCCAGGCGCACCTCCAGCAGCGTCACATCCGCCGCCTTCACGGCCGCGTCCGCCCCATAGATGGAGGCCGCCACACTGAAATACTCCAGAATGCCTATGGCATTGGCCTGCTCCGGCACGGAGGAAAGGCCGATGGCCTCGATTACCTTGGGATGAACGCGGGGAATTACCACCTGATCTATGACGCTTCCGGCAGCGGCTTCCTCCCCCGCTTCCACCGAGGACTGCACGGCGGCCACCTCGCCGGTAACCAGGACATGATATTTTCCAGGGCAGCTGGGACGGGCGGCCACAAGGCGGACCTCCGCCGCTTTGAGCATGGCATCTGCCGCCTCAATGCCCTTGGCAATGCTGTTTAACTCTAAAAAACCAATGGTCTCCATCAGGCGTTCCCCCTCTCAATGGTAATGGCGTCGTCCACCGCCGTGACCACGCCGCCGATGCTGGCGCTGATATGCGCTCCCAGGGCGCCGTCGGGACAGGCGGCGATGCGCTGGCCCGGGACGACGGTGTCCCCCGTCTTCACCTCCGGCACGGCGGGCGCGCCGATGTGCTGCTTCAGCGGCAGACGGACCCGGTTCACCTCCGGCGTGAGGAGGGTGTCGATCTCATAGTCGTAGTATTTGCCGACCCCCAGCCGCACCGCCATCCGGCGGGAAGGAGCCTTGCGCCATTGACGGGCCTCTTCCGGAGTCCAGCCGCCGCCGGTCCGTTCGCAGCGTCACCCGCAGGGGCGTCTCCCGCTCCCTGACCAGCGGAATGTCCGGCGGAAGCACCGTGATGCCGGAGGTCGTCTTGGTGACTGCCTCCCGCCGGGCCTCCTCCATGGTGTAGAGCTTTCCCATCATGGGGCCGCCGCAGAGGATGCGGTATTCGCTCAACGCCGTGCCGCCGGCCGCTTCCACACATTCCAGCAGAGGCGTACCCACCGGGACCCGCAGGATTACGGGATGGGCCACCTCGCCGGTAACCGTAAGAGCCTGTTTAATATCTTCTAATAAGGACGGCAATGAGAGGAAAAGAAAAAATCTGAGCAGAAATAAGGAAATTTTCACCCAAATTACTATGATTACCAAACGGCGGTTTTGAAACAGTGGATTTCAAGACCGCCGTTTTCTTATGATTGACACGGCGGCACAAGGAGGTTGAGCGGTGTCTTTCTATATTATCCGCCCCTCTGACCTGTCAAAAAAAGCCCTCCCCCTCTAAAGGACAGCCCTGACCGGCGGGCGAGGCAAAGCGCCTGCCCTGCCAAGACAAACAAAAAAGCGGTAAATCAGCGGCGCACACACGAAAAAACGGACGGAGAATGGATAAAATTCCACTCTCCGCCCATCTTTTGTATTCAATTCCGCCTGACAGGCGCCGCAATCATAATCGTCACAGACCACGGTTTCACGGACACCCATCCAAAGTCCATCGTCCTCTTCTCCTCAACCCACGCTCCCATCTTCCGTCCCTCGTCCCCCGCAGGGGTGGGGGTTGCTCAAGGGGGAGCCCGCTCCCCCTTGAAGGGAGGCGGAGGGAATGGAGCAGAGCGGAGCTTTCGCCGCTTTCAGCGGCGGAAGCGCAGCGGGCGGAATTTCCGACGCCTCGGCCTTACTCCGCGTACATCTCCTTGAGCTTGAGGAGGTGCTGATAGCGGTCCATGGCCGCCTTCTCGTTGCGCTGGAACAGCTCGCTGGCCCGGTCGGGGAACTCGCGGGTCAGGCGGCTGTAGCGGGCCTCGTTCATCAGGAACTCCTGATACCCGCCGGCGGGCTCCTTGGAATCCAGGGTGAACTTCGCGCCCTCCGCAGCGGGGTTGAAGCGGAACAGGTTCCAGTAGCCGCACTCCACGGCCTTCTTCATCTCGGCCTGGCAGTTCATCATGCCGCCCTTGATGCTGTGCATCTCGCAGGGGGAGTAGGCGATGATCAGGGACGGGCCGGGATAGGCCTCGGCCTCCTGAATGGCCTTGAGGGTCTGGGCGGGGTTGGCGCCCATGGCCACCTGGGCCACATAGATATAGCCATAGCTCATGGCGATCTCGGCGAGGGACTTCTTCTTGATCTCCTTGCCGGCGGCGGCGAACTGCGCCACCTGGCCGATGTTGGAGGCCTTGGAAGCCTGGCCGCCGGTGTTGGAATAGACCTCGGTATCAAAGACGAAGATGTTCACGTCGTTGCCGGAGGCAAGCACGTGGTCCACGCCGCCAAAGCCGATGTCGTAGGCCCAGCCGTCGCCGCCGAAGATCCACAGGGACTTCTTGGACAGGTACTCCTTGTCCTTCAGAATCTCCAGGCAGAGCTTGCAGGCGTCGCAGTCGCAGTACTTCGCGCCGCTGGCCTGGAGCTCCTTGGCGTGCGCCTGGAACTGGGGCAGCTTGTCGCCGAAGACCTCGGCCGCCTTGGGGCTGGAGGTGAAGGCCACAATGCCCTCCACGGTCATGACGCTCTCTTCCAGGAGCTTCACATACTCACGGGTGGCCTCGGCGTTGGCCTTGCCGTCCTCCATGGTATCCAGCCACTTCTGGGCGGCGTCCTTCAGGGGCTGATAGGTGTGAGGCACCGCGATCAGCTGCTTCGTCAGGTCCGCCAGACGGTCGCGGATGGCCTTCTGACCCAGATACATGCCCAGACCGTGCTCGGCGTTGTCCTCGAACAGGGAGTTGGACCAGGCGGGGCCGTGGCCTTCCTTGTTGGTGCAGTAGGGAGAGGTCGCCGCAGGACCGCCCCAGATGGAGGAGCAGCCGGTGGCGTTGGAGATATACATCCGGTCGCCGAAGAGCTGGGTGACAAGACGGGCATAGCTGGTCTCGGCGCAGCCCGCGCAGGAGCCGGAGAACTCCAGCATCGGCTGACGGAACTGGCTGCCGGGCACCGTGGCGTCCTGGAGGTCCTTCTTCTCGGAGACCTCGGCCACGCAGTAGTTGAAGACCTCCTGCTGGGCGGCCTCCTGCTCCTGGGGAGCCATCTTCAGGGCCTTCTCGCCCTTGCGGCCCGGGCAGACGCCCACGCAGACGCCGCAGCCCATGCAGTCCAGAGGACTGACGGCAATGGTGAACTTATAGCCCTTGCCCTTGCCGGTCTTGTCGATGACCTTGGCGGCGGCGGGAAGCTTCGCGGCCTCCTCCTCGGTCATGGCATAGGGACGGATGGTGGCGTGGGGGCAGACATAGGCGCACTGGTTGCACTGGATGCA
>NZ_CAJTUX010000096.1 GCF_910579365.1 uncultured Oscillibacter sp. | reverse complement strand
TCCGGGCGCTGCGCGTAGATCAGCAGTTGCTCATCAAAACGGTATTTCTAAAGATATTGTCAAGGGGGAATGTGAGATTTTGTCCATCGTTACATTTTTGCAATAGAGTTTGCTCTGTATCTTGACAAGTAGTTTTCCGTATGTTAGGATAAAAACAGTTGAAGAGGTCTTTCCAGAGTCTTTTCACAGCAATTACTCGGACCACTCCTTTTGGAGTTAAGGCCATACGGACAGCCGGGTCCACTGCCGATTGGCAGCCTTGTGTTGCCTTATTGATTGAGTTAAAAGCTCAAATTTTATAAGTTGGTTACTTCATAACCGAAATGCGCTGTGTGCGCAGACTTGTGAAACGGTCAATAAGAGTAGTAAAAGTAGTATTGCTATATAGACTCTGATCTCTCCGTCTTATCTGAACTCCTTCTTTCCCCGTTTTCCCTCATTCTTTGTATTGTTTCCCGGTTGCGGATATTGGGTAGAAAACGGAAGGCTCGAAGTTTATCAGATGATTACCGCAAGCTGTGCAAAACGTGCAGCTTGCGGTTTTGTTTTTGCCAACATTCAGGAAGAAGGAGTGGGAAAGAAATTGAACAATCCTCAAGCGCATCCAAATCAAAGCCGTGCGCCCATTTATGAGGCGTTGGAAGCGTTCCGGCAAATGCGGGTGGTTCCATTCGACGTGCCGGGACACAAGCGAGGGCGGGGAAATCCCGAGCTAACCGCTTTCCTGGGTCAGCAGTGCGTGGGGGTGGATGTAAACAGCATGAAGCCCCTGGACAATCTCTGCCACCCGGTATCGGTGATCCGGGAGGCGGAAGAACTGGCGGCGGACGCCTTTGGCGCGGCCCAAGCTTTTCTCATGGTGGGCGGAACCACCAGCTCCGTACAGAGTATGGTACTGGCCACCTGCAAGCGTGGGGATGAAATCATCCTGCCTCGCAACGTCCATAAAAGCGTCATCAACGCACTGGTTCTGTGCGGCGCGGTTCCGGTGTATGTCAATCCGGAGGTGGATCAGCGCCTGGGCATCTCCCTGGGAATGCGGCGGAATCAGATTGCCAAAGCCATTGCCGAACATCCCAACGCCGTGGCTGTGCTGGTAAACAATCCGACCTATTACGGTGTTTGCAGCGACCTGCGGGCCATTGTCCGAATGGCCCATGAAGCCGGGATGCGCTGTTTGGCCGACGAGGCCCATGGGACGCATTTCTATTTTGGCGGCGGGCTTCCGATGTCCGCTATGGCGGCAGGAGCGGATATGGCCTCGGTATCCATGCACAAGAGCGGCGGCAGTCTGACCCAGTCCAGCCTGCTGCTGGTGGGACCCGACGTTCATGCGGGGTATGTCCGTCAAATCATCAATCTGACTCAGACCACTTCGGGCAGCTACCTCCTGATGTCCAGCCTGGACATCAGCCGCCGCAACCTGGCCCTGCGCGGCCGGAAGGTGTTTCACCAGGTGGCGGACATGGCCGAGTACGCCCGGCAGGAGATTAACATCGTGGGCGGCTACTATGCCTTTGGCCGAGAGCTGATGAACGGAGACTCCATATTCGACTTTGATACCACCAAACTCAGCGTCCACACGTTGGACATTGGACTGGCGGGCATTGAGGTGTATGACATCCTGCGTGATGAGTATGACATTCAAATCGAGTTTGGCGACATCGGCAACATTTTGGCCTATCTCTCGATAGGGGACAGGCCCCAGGAGGTGGAGCGGCTGGTCAGCGCCCTGGCTGAGATACGCCGGCGCTATCAGAAGGACCGGACGGGCCTTCTGAGCCAGGAATATGTGGAGCCGGAGGTAGTGTCCAGCCCCCAGGAGGCGTTCTATGCGGAGAAGGTCAGCCTCCCTCTGGCGGAGGCAAAGGGCAGGGTGTGCAGCGAGTTTGTCATGTGCTACCCGCCGGGAATACCTCTGCTGGCTCCCGGAGAACGGGTCACTGCGGAAATATTGGAGCATATCCGCTACGCAAAGGACAAGGGATGCAGCATGACCGGGCCGGAGGACCCGGATTTGGAGTATCTGAATGTTCTGGTATGATGAAAGGAGCAGCTTATGGAAATGTGGTTCAGCGAATTCCATACGCCGGATGTGAAGCACAGCATCCGGGTCGACCGGCATCTTTACTCCAAACAGAGTGACTATCAACGCATCGACATTTTCGAGACGCCGGAGTTTGGCCGGGTGCTGACCCTGGACGGCAACGTGATGCTGACGGAGCGGGACGAATTCATCTACGATGAGATGATCACCCATGTGCCCATGGCAGTGCATCCCGGCATCAAGGACATATTGGTCATCGGCGCGGGGGACGGCGGCGTGGTGCGGGAGCTGACCCGGTATGACCGGGTAGAGTGCATCGACTTGGTGGAGATGGACCCCCAGGTGGTGGAGGCCTGCCGGACCTATCTGCCCAGCAACGCCTGCCGGATGGACGACCGGCGGGTACATATCCACTTTGAGAATGCGCTGAAATTTATCCGGCGGCGGGAGACGGCCTACGACCTCATCATCGTAGACTCCACCGATCCCTTCGGCCCCTCCGAGGGGCTGTTCACCCGGGAGTTTTACGGAAGCTGCCACAATGCGCTGCGCGATGATGGGATCATGGTCAACCAGCAGGGCAGCCCCTTCTACGCCGAAGATGCCGAGGCCATGCAGCGCAGTCACAAGCGCATTGTCAACACCTTTCCAATCAGCCGGGTGTACCAGGCCCACATCCCCACTTATGCGGCGGGCTACTGGCTGTTCGGGTTTGCCAGCAAGAAATACCACCCAACCAACGATTTGGACACGGAGGCGTGGCGGAAGCTGAACCTGCACACGCGCTACTACACCCCCAAGCTCCATATTGGCGCGTTCTGCCTGCCCGCATTTTTGGAGGAGATGCTGCGGGAGGTGGAGGAATAGACCATGCTGAAACCAAATATCGAGAATTTTGTCGGCTGTGACTGCAAATATGACCGGGCGCGAATCGTCCTCTATGGTGCGCCCTTCGACTCTACTACCAGTTTCCGGCCCGGCGCACGGTTTGGTCCCGCCGCTATGCGGCACGAGAGCTTCGGGCTGGAAACCTACAGTCCCTACCAGAATGCCGATTTAACGGACTGTGCTGTATTCGACAGCGGAGACATAGAACTGTGCTTCGGCAGCGCGGAGACGGCACTGGCGGATATTGAAAACCGTGCCGCCGGTATATTGCGGGACGGGAAATTTCCTCTGCTGCTGGGTGGCGAGCATCTGGTCACACTGGGGGCGGTGCGGACGATGGTGAAGCAGTATCCGGACCTCCACATCGTCCATTTCGATGCCCACGCCGATCTGCGGGATGACTATCTGGGGGCAAAGCTGTCCCATGCCTGCGTCCTGCGGCGCTGTCATGAACTGCTGGGAGATGGATGTATCCACCAGTTTTGCATCCGCAGCGGAGAACGGGATGAGTTCCAATTTGCCAAAGAACACACAGATCTGCATTTCTTTTCCTTTGACGGACTGGAAGAAACCGTTTCTGCCCTGCGAGAGCGGGAAACGCCCGTCTATCTCACCGTTGATCTGGATTGTCTGGACCCCTCCACCTTTCCCGGAACGGGTACGCCGGAGGCGGGCGGCGTTCGTTTTCTTCAGCTGCTGGCGGCCATCCAGACGGTTTGCACCGCCCATGTGGTGGGAGCTGATGTCAACGAACTGGCCCCTATGCTGGACACCAGCGGCGTATCTACCGCCACTGCTTGTAAGGTACTGCGGGAATTGATCCTCGCTTTATATAAAAACCAATTTTGATAAAGGAGATTACCCAACATGAGCAAAGTTCTTGTTATTGGCTGCGGCGGTGTCGCGTCCGTTGCTATCCACAAATGCTGTCAGGTCAGCGAGGTGTTTAGCGAACTGTGCATTGCCAGCCGCACGAAATCCAAGTGCGACAAGTTGGCCGCAGAGCTGGCGCCAAAGACCGCTACCAAAATCACCACCGCCCAGGTGGATGCGGATGATGTGCGGCAGGTCATTGACCTCATCCGCGCATACAAACCCGATCTGGTGATGAACATCGCCCTGCCCTATCAGGACCTGACCATTATGGATGCCTGTCTGGCCTGCGGGGTCAACTACATGGACACCGCAAACTACGAGCCGGAGGACACAGATGATCCGGAATGGCGGGCCATTTATGAAAAGCGGTGCAAGGAGGCAGGCTTCTCCGCCTACTTCGACTACAGTTGGCAGTGGGCCTACCGGAAGAAATTCGAGGAAGCGGGTCTGACGGCGTTGCTGGGCTGCGGCTTCGATCCCGGCGTGACCCAAGCCTACTGCGCCTATGCCAAGAAGCATGAGTTTGATGCCATTGACACCATAGACATTCTGGACTGCAACGGCGGCGACCACGGCTACGCCTTTGCCACCAACTTCAACCCGGAGGTCAATCTGCGGGAGGTTTCCGCTCCCGGAAGCTATTGGGAGGACGGACACTGGGTGGAAATCCCCCCTATGAGCATCAAGCGGGAATACGACTTCGACCAGGTGGGCCGCAAGGATATGTACCTGCTCCACCACGAGGAGATTGAGAGTCTGGCTCTGAATATTCCGGAGGTACAGCGCATCCGCTTCTTTATGACCTTTGGACAGAGCTACCTGGATCATATGCGCTGCCTGGAGAATGTGGGGATGCTGTCCACCAGCCCGGTGGAATTTGAGGGACAGCAGATCGTACCGATCAAGTTTCTGAAAGCTCTGCTGCCCGATCCGGCCAGCTTGGGTCCCCGGACAAAGGGAAAAACCAACATCGGCTGCATCTTTACCGGCAAGAAAGACGGTCAAGACAAGACCTATTACATCTACAATGTCTGCGACCACCAGGAGTGCTTCCGGGAGGTGGGCAGTCAGGCCATCAGCTATACCACCGGCGTACCCGCCATGTGCGGTGCGCTGATGCTGCTGACCGGGAAATGGAGCAAGCCGGGAGTCTACACGGTGGAGGAGTTCGATCCTGATCCCTTCCTGACTGCGCTGGATAAGTACGGTCTGCCCAGGAGCGAGAGCCGGACGCCGGTCCTGGTGGATTGATGGAAAATTGCGGTATGAAAGAAAGCCGCCCAGCCTTCACGGGCCTGGGCGGTTTGTCCCCGCAAGAACTGTTTGGCGAACTGCCCACACCATGCTACATCCTGGATGATGCCATGCTCCTCCGGAACGGTGAAATTTTGGCGGGAGTAGCGGAGCGCACCGGCTGTAAAATTTTGCTGGCGCAGAAAGCGTTTTCTAATTACAGCCTGTATCCTGTTCTGGCTCCCTATCTGGCTGGGACAGAGGCCAGCGGGCTGTATGAGGCCCGGTTAGGCCGGGAGGAAATGCCGGGAAAAGAAGTCCATGTTTTCTGCGGAGCATATCGGGCGGATGAATTTGAGGAACTACTGGAATATGCGGATCATATCGTGTTCAACTCCCCGCGTCAGCTGGAGCGGTTCGGTCCCCTCGCCAGAGATGCCGGAAAAAGCATCGGTCTGCGCATCAATCCGGAGTGTTCTACTCAGGAAGGACATGCCATCTATGATCCCTGCGCTCCCGGCAGCCGCTTGGGAACTACCCGCACTCAATGGGACGCAGGGATTACACCGCAGCTGCTGGCCCTTTTGGACGGCTTACATTTCCATACCCTTTGTGAGCAAGATGCTGACGCATTGGATGTCACGCTGAGAGCTGTAGAGGAGCGGTTCGGCGATGTGCTTCCCAAGATGAAATGGCTCAACTTCGGCGGCGGGCATCATATCACCCGTCCGGGATATGATATTCCCCGGTTGGAACGGTGCGTCAATGCGGCACAGGAAAAATGGGATGTTCAAGTCTATTTGGAACCGGGGGAAGCCTGCGCGTTGAATGCGGGCTATCTTGCGGCCAGAGTGCTGGACGTGCTGCAAAACGGCGAAATACAGATTGCCATATTAGACGCCAGCGCAGCCTGCCATATGCCGGATGTTTTGGAGATGCCTTACCGTCCGCCGCTGTATGGCGCGGGAAAACCGGAGGCGCTGCCGCACGCCTTCCGCCTGGGCGGGCCTACCTGTCTTGCCGGGGACATTATCGGAGATTACAGTTTCGCCGCGCCGTTGCGGGAGGGCGATCTTCTCCTGTTTGGCGATATGGCGATCTATACCACCTGTAAGAACAATACGTTCAATGGTATGCCACTGCCAGACATATTTGTCTTACATGACAGCGGAAAACTGCAACGTCTGCGAACCTTTGGATATGCGGATTTCAAACAACGCTTGGGTTGATAAAATTAAGACTTTTTAGTAGTGGCAAGCAATGCGCCGGTATATACCGACACGTGCTTGTTGGTGGCTGATCGCCCCCAAACCCCTGTAAGGACCGACGCATTTGCGCCGGTCCTTTTAAGCCGCCTCCGGCGTCTGCTGTTACCCGCAGGGAGAGAAAAATCATCATCGCGCCCCCTGCTGGCGGTTGCGATTTTTCTCTTTTTCGGTCACGCCCAAAATCCTCTCCACGTTGTTTTTGGCAGTGAGAAGTTCTATCATTTTTGCCTTGGCCTGCTTGTATTCTGGATACCGCTTTTTGTTCTCGGCATACAAGGTGGCATACTCCTGTTTCAGCGATTGTATGGACGGCAGCTTCGTCAAACCGAGGGAATTAAAATAACGCTTCGCCTCTTTACAATCTTCAATCTCTCTGCTATGCTGTTCGTAGAACTTGGCCTGTTTCCAGCCTGTCAGTTTTCGGTATTGGGTATAGACCTCGCGGGTCTTGGAGTACGTTCCAATGTGCCGTTGCAGTTCGGAAATGTCTTTCATTCTTTGTTCAGCGGCTTTCATCTGGTCGCCCAAATCGTTGAATTTCTGCGCCGCCGCATCACAGGCTTTCTCCAATTCTCCAAAATCAGTCAGACCCTTTTCCTGCAAGTAGATGACCGTCTTTGCCATCTCTTTGAGGTTGAAGATTTTTGCCCACCGCTCGAATCCGGGAGAGTTGGCCTGCTGCATTTTAGCTTGAATATCAATGAGCAAATTAGGCTTGGACTTCACCGTTGACTTTGCTCTGGGTGCGACAATCCTCTTGCCGGAAATTCGCTCTATAATCGCCGCTTCGGTGTAATCGTCACCAAGAGAATCACAGCGGACGAACCTCTTGCCATTTGGAATTTTGAACGCAAGATGTTTGCCCTGTTTTACTTCCACGCCCGCCACTTTCATAGCGGCGAGGAAGCTGTCAAAATCCTTGCAGCCTTGATCGAGGGCGGTGTCGATCAAGCCCTCCAACTGGCCCCGGACGGTAGGCGGCTTATCCTCCCCCAACC
>NZ_CAJTUX010000095.1 GCF_910579365.1 uncultured Oscillibacter sp. | reverse complement strand
ATTTTCTCATTTCCTCTGCTCTCCGGCAAGGTGTGGGGGAATTTGACGCTTACCTGTTTTCCAAACGGTTTCCCTTATTTTTTCCCTTATTCTCATTTAGGTCCCGGAAACGCCTTGAATAAACTTCTCTATTCGGTCGGCGCTGGCCCGCTTCATTTCCTCCGTGACATGTCCATAAACGTCCAGGGTAAAGGCGGCGGGGGTAATCATGCGGCCCTTGCCGTTCTTCGTAGGCGTGAGACGAAACTCCCCAGAGTGTCCCGGAACCTGTTGAAGCTGCTTATTGATGAAGATGGTCCCACAGTCCAGGTCTACACAATCCCAGGTCAGGCCGCAGACCTCGCCGCAAGCCAGTGAACAGCGCTACCAGATAGAGAACTTCAAAGCGGTGTCCCTGGATAGCTTCTATAAAGGCCCGGATTGCATCATCATCCAGAGGCTTGATGTCCTTCCGCTCTGCTTTCGGCAGTTCACAGGCAGTCGTAGGATTTGAGTGCAGATAGCCTATCGCAATTGCCTGTTGCAAAGCCTTGTGAAAAATCCCGTGGATGCACTTAATCGTTTTAGGTGACAGTCCGGGCTTATCTCCGTGAGCAGTCCCGAGGTCATTATATTACTTCCGAACTGATTACTTCCGAACTGAAAGGTCGGAAGTAATATGTGCCATGTTTTGCGGTTGCCGCTGTAAACAGCGGCAACCGCAAAACGGCTTAAATCAAATTCATTATTTCCGAGCTTTAAGCTCGGAAATAATAAAACTGTTGAATCGTGTGGGTGTTCAGCTTATTAAGTCGAACCATTCCCAAGGCGGGCTTGATATGGTTGTTGACGTGCTGGGTATAGTTCAGGACCGTGTAAGGTCTTACGCCTCCCAGGTAGGTTTCCAGCCAAATATCCAGCCATTCGCCTACGGTCATTTTGTAGCAATCATCAAAAAACCCAACAATAGACAGAAGCGGCGAACCAATGGGAGCAGTCCAGGGGAGAAACCCAAGAGAGAGCTTTCTGGATGGCCTCCGGGAGGAGATTCAAATTGCGGATTTTCCAGCAGTGCAGGATGGCTTTCATCTTGGACCACATTTTCTCAATAGGGTTGGGATCAGGGCTATAGGGCGGAAGGTACGGGACTTTCATACCCTTTGCCTCCAGAATTTCCCGGACGGCCTTTACATGGTGAGAACGCATATTATCCATCACTACGATGTCATCTGGCCGAAGGGCCGGAAGTAAAGTCTCCTTCAAATACTGGACAAAACGTTCTTCGGTCGTTCCGCCCTGGTAAGTTGTAAATGCTTATTCCCCATCCAAGCGAGTAGAAATAATCTGACAAAATGACTTCCGGCATGGGCAGGGCCTCCTTTTGGGCAAAAGAAAAAGCACGATTTTTCAATCGTGCTTTCTCTCGGGTGTTAAATTGTGTCACATTGGCTTCGTTTTGCGGTGACTGCCTGATGTTTTTGGGTTCTGCGCGTCATTCTTTATCAGGCACACCCTTCCGGAGTCCTTTTCCTTTTTTCCGGAAATCCGGAAAGCCCCTTACGCCTTCTTGGCGATCTCGGTGAGCTGAGTGAAGGCGGCGGCGTCGCTGACGGCCAGCTCCGCCAGCATCTTGCGGTTGATGTCGATGCCCGCGGTCTTCAGGCCGTGCATGAAGGTGGAATAGTTCATCCCATTCAGCTTGCAGGCGGCGGAAATACGGGTGATCCACAAAGAACGGAAATCACGCTTTTTCAGCTTGCGGCCGGTGTACGCGTAGCTCAGGGACTTCATCACAGCCTGATTGGCCACGCGGAAGTGCTTGGACTTGGAGCCCCAATAGCCCTTCGCCAGCTTCATGATCTTATTTCTTCTCTTGCGCGTCATCATTGCGCCCTTGACTCTAGCCATTTTTAAAAGCCTCCTTTTCTTACTTGTAGGGGATCATCTTGCGGATCGCGTCCACGTTGGTGGCGTCGGCATAGCCGCCGGTGCGGAGGCGGCGGGTCCGCTTGGTGTCCTTCTTGGTCAGGATGTGACTTTTAAAGGCTTTGGCGCGCTTGACCTTGCCGGTCTTGGTGAGGTTGAATCTCTTCTTGGCGCCGCTGTGGGTCTTCAGTTTCGGCATAACGATTGACTCCTTCCGTATTGTTGAAAATCTTTTGATTCAGACTGGGCGGAACGCCCTTCATTTACCGGCCTTGGGGGAGAGGAAGATGGACATCATCCGTCCCTCCAGCTTGGCGGGCCGGTCCAGATTGGCAACATCGGCGCACTGCTCCGCAAAGCGGGTCAGAAGGTCCCGCCCAATGTCGGTATGCGCCATCTCGCGGCCGCGAAAACGAACGGAGACCTTGACCCGGTTGCCGTCGGCAATGAACTTCTGGGCATTCCGGAGCTTTGTATTGAAGTCTCCGATGTCGATGCCCGGAGACATCCGGATTTCCTTGATCTCCACCACGTGCTGGTTCTTTCTGGCCTCCTTCTCCCGCTTGCTCTGCTCAAACCGGAACTTCCCATAGTTCATCAGCTTGCAGACCGGGGGCTTGGCCTGGGGCGAGATCTTGACCAGGTCCAGACTCTGTTCCTCGGCGATTCGCAAAGCCTGCGCGGGGGCCATGATGCCAAGCTGCTCGCCTGCAGGACCAATCAGCCGGATTTCCTTGTCGCCGATACTCTCGTTGAGTTCATGCACTTGCTTACTAATGGTCAAAGCACCTCCATCCTAAAAATCACAAAACGCGGACGCCAGAAGGCACCCGCGCGACAGCAAACCGCCGGAACCGGCAGCTTGTAACATGCGTTGTTGACCTCTTCGCGATGCGCTGGAGGTGAGGCGGATGCAGTCAGCCCTCTTTGTTTTGCCAACTTAGTATACCAGCCCGCCCGCCCTTTGTCAACAAAGATTTTTTCTTTTCATGAATAATTTTCAAAGCCTCCGGCAAGAATAGGTCTGTACTCATTGGGGGACGCCTTCAGGCCGGCAAACACCATGCTCTGGCGGTCTCAAGACGCCCTCCATGGCCGAAAGGAGGTATTCTCAATGCAGAACCGTGAAAATCAGAATCAGAACGAGCGCGAGCAGAACCAGCAGAACAACCAGAAGGAGCAGCGCAATCAGAAGGAGAACCGCAAGTAAGCTCCTCCTTTTCCAGAATCAGGCGGCAGGCTTTCAGCCTGCCGCCTGATTTTATGCCCCGTTCTCTCCCTCCGCCTCCGGCGGCAGGCCCACCTCCGGCATTAGCTCCCGGCTGACAATCTGGAGCATTTCCTCCAGCTTTTCGCACTCCTCGGGCGTGAAGCGGGTGGTGAGACGGTCCATCACCGTTTTGATATAGCTGCTGGAGATGTTATAATAGTCAATGTATTTCTGCGTAACCTCCAGATGGTACTCCCGCCGGTCGCTGGCGGACTGGACCTTTCGGACATAGCCCTTCTTCACCAGGCTGTTGACCTTATAGGCGGCGTTGGGCGGGGAGATGCGCATGAAGCTCGCAAACTCGTTAATCGTGGGACTGCCCAGAGCCTGGATGGATTCCATGCAAAAGGTCTCCACCGTGGTCAGACTGGCCTCCCGGTCCTGAAAACGCCGGAAAATCTCCTGATAAAAATGCAGCTTGAATTTGGAGTACACACGGTTAAACGCCTGCTCCAGCATGGTCCTTCCCCCTTCCGCAACATCTGCGCCGCCTCCATTATAACGAAACCGGCGAAAAAAGGCAACAGGGGGTCCGGCCGCTTCTCTATCCAATCGCAAAGGTCAGCTCCGCCGTGACGGCTGTCTCGCCATCCACCTTCGCCACGCACTCGCCCACGCCCACGGGGCCCTTTTGGCGAATCAGCCGGCACTCCAGCTCCACCACGTCCCCGGGGACCACCTGGCGCTTGAACCGGGCGTCCTTCACCCGGCCCAAAAACGCCAGCTTTCCCTGATTCTCCGGCAGGGCCAGCACCGCCACGCCCCCCACCTGGGCCAGCGCTTCGATGAGCAAAACGCCGGGCATTACGTGCTTCTGGGGAAAGTGGCCTTGGAAAAAGGGCTCGTTGACGGTGACGCATTTCACGCCCCGGGCCCACTGGCCCGGCTCCCCGTCCACAATCCTGTCCACCAGCGCGAAGGGATAGCGGTGGGGCAGAATCTCCGCAATCTGGTTGGAATCATACCGCATGCCCATGCTCACCCCTCCCATCTCTTGAACAGCAGACTGGCGTTGTGTCCGCCGAAGCCCAGGGAGTTGGACAGGGCGCAGCGGATGGCGGCCTCCCGGCCCTGATTGGGGACGACGTCCAGGTCGCACGCCGGGTCCGGCGTCCGGTAGTGAATCGTGGCGGGGAGGAAGCCGTCCCGCAGCGCCAGGGCGGTGAAGATGGCCTCCACAGCCCCCGCCGCCCCCAGCATGTGGCCGGTCATGGACTTGGTGGAGCTCATGGCCAGACGGTAGGCGTGGTCCCCGAAGACCGCCTTGACGGCGGCAGTCTCCCCGGCGTCGTTCAGATGGGTGGAGGTGCCGTGGGCGTTGATATAGTCCACGTCCTCGGGCTGCGCGCCGCCATCCGCCAGGGCCTGGGCCATGGCCTCCGCGCCGCCGCTGCCGTCGGGCCGGGGGGCGGTCATGTGATAGGCGTCGCAGGTGGCGCCGTAGCCGGTGATCTCGGCGTAAATCCGCGCGCCCCGGGCCCGGGCGCGGTCCAGCTCCTCCAGCAGCAGAATGCCGGCCCCCTCGCCCATGACAAAGCCGTTCCGCTCCGCGTCGAAGGGGATGGAGGCCCGGGTGGGGTCCGTGCTCTGGGAGAGGGCCTTCATGGAGGTAAAGCCGCCGACGGCCAGAGGCGTCAGCGCCGCCTCGGCGCCTCCGCAGAGGCAGACATCGGCATAGCCGTCCCGAATGTAGTGGAACCCATCCCCCACGGCGTTGGCCCCGCCGGCGCAGGCGGCCACGGGACATGCGCACAGCCCCCGGAAGCCCGCGTCAATGGCCACCCGCCCGGCGGCCATGTTGCAGATGCCTGTGGGAATGAAGAAGGGGGACACCCGGTCCCATCCCCGGGCAAGGCCCCGGTCATGCTCCTCCTCCGTGATGGCGATGCCGCCGATGCCGCTGGAGACGATGACGCCGCACCGCCGGGGGTCGGCGCACTCCGGCTGGAAACCGCCGTCGGCCAAAGCCTCCCGGGCGGCGGCCAGGGCAAACTGGGTGAAGCGGCCCATGCGCTTGGCCTCCGGCTTTCCAAACAGGACCTCCGGCTGGAAGTCCTTGACCTCGGCGGCCAGCTGTACCTTCATTCCTGCGGGGTCATACTGCGTAATGGGCCCAATGCCGCAGCGGCCCTCCCGCACGCCCTGCCAGCTCTCCTTGGCGGTGAGGCCCAGGGGCGTCACCGCGCCCAGGCCGGTGATGACGACTCTGCGTCGTTCCATAAACAAACCTCTTTTCACTCGTTGATCCTCACATGGACATACCGCCGTCCACCGCCAGGACCTGGCCGGTGATATAGGCGGCCTCGCCGCTGGCCAGGAAGGCCACGGCTCTGGCCACGTCCTCCGGCGCTCCCAGGCGGCCCAGGGGAATGGCGCTCCGGGCGGCTTCCCGGGCGGCCTCCGGCAAAACGGCGGTCATATCCGTCTCGATAAAGCCGGGGGCCACGGCGTTGACGGTGACGCCCCGGGCCGCCAGTTCCTTGGCCAGGGATTTTGTCATGCCGATGATCCCCGCCTTGCTGGCGGCGTAGTTCACCTGCCCGGCGTTGCCCCGGAGGGCCACCACGCTGCTGAGATTCACAATGCGGCCATAGCGCTGCTTCAGCATCCGCCGGGAGGCGGCCTTCATGCAGAGGAAGGCCCCCCGCAGATTGGCGGCGATCACCGCGTCGAAGTCCTCCTCGCTCATCCTTAGGAGCAGGTTGTCCCGGGTGATTCCGGCGTTGTTCACCAGGATATCCACCCGGCCGAACTCCTCTGCGGCGGCCTTGAACAGCGCATCCACCTGGGCGGCGTCGCAGACGTCGCAGCGTAGCGCCAGGGCATGGCCGCCCGCCGCCTCCACCGCCGCCGCCGTCTCCTGGGCCGCCGCCTCGTTTCCGGCATAGCACAGGGCCACGTTGGCCCCGCCTCCGGCCAGCTCCAGGCAGACGGCCCGGCCCAGCCCCCGGCTGCCACCGGTGACGACAGCGGTCTTTCCCTCGAAATTCATCATCCGTTCTCCTTTACAAGCCGCTCCAGGGCCTCCACGTCCGCTGCGGTCTCCGCCGCGTAGACGGGGAAGCCGGGAACGGTCTTCTTCACAAAGCCGCTGAGGGCCTTCCCGGGGCCGATCTCCACCAGGGCGTCCAGTCCCAGCTCCGCCATACGGCGGATGGAATCCTCCATGTATACGCTGCTTTGCACCTGCCGGACCAGCAGAGCGGGGATGGAATCCCCGGCGGCCTTTTCCCGGCCCAGGCAGTTGAACAGCACCGGAATGCGGGGCTCCGCGAAGGACACGCTTTGGAAATAGCGCTCCAGCGCCTCCCCGGCGGGCTTCATCAGCGGCGTATGGAAGGGACCGCTGACCTTCAGGGGCAGGCAGCGCTTCGCCCCCTGTTCCTTTGCCTGGGCGGCGGCCTGTTCCACCGCCGCCTTGTCCCCGCCGATCACCAGCTGACCGGGGCAATTGTAGTTGGCAATCACCACGGTCCCCAGGCCGGAGGCCTGACGGCAGACGGCCTCCAGCTGCTCCCGGTCCAGACCCAGCACCGCCGTCATGGCGCTCTCGTGCCCCTGGGCGGCCTCCTCCATAGCCCTTCCGCGAAAGGCCACCAGGCGGATCGTCTCCCCCGCGCCGAAGACCCCGGCGGCATAGAGGGCGGAATACTCCCCCAGGGACAGGCCCGCCGCCGCCGAGGGGACGACGCCCCTCTCCCGCAGCTCCGCCGTGAGAGCCACGGCGAAGGCCGCCATGCAGGGCTGGGTATAGCGGGTCTGATTCAAGACGCCCTCGGGGTCCTGGAAGCAGGTCCGCTTCAAGTCGAAGTCCACCTCCGCCTGGGCGGCGTCCAGCGCCACCCGGAAGGCAGGGCAGGTCTCGTACAGGTCCGCCCCCATGCCGGGGTGCTGGCTGCCCTGTCCGGCGTATAAGAAACCGAGCTTCATGGCGCGGCCCTCCATTCGTTCATAATCTGCTCCATCTGCTCTTTCACTGTGGAGAGGCGGTTGACCTCCCCGGCGTTGGCTCCGCAGAAGAAGAGGCCGTTTTCCCAATCCCCCTCCACGGCGGCGATCAGCGCCTGGGAGATGCAGTAGGGAGCGGTTTTGCAGTCACAGGCGGCAAGGCAGCGGTCGCAGCGGGTAATTTTCGGCT
>NZ_CAJTUX010000094.1 GCF_910579365.1 uncultured Oscillibacter sp. | reverse complement strand
ACCCGGACCGGAAGCAGATGCCCCTTCACGCCGTGGCCCGCCGCCGCCCGGAAGACCAGCGATAAAACCAGGTACGCCGCCGCCCCGGCGATCACCAGGGCCCTGGCGTCCACGTTGGTGTAAAAAACGCCGTTCACCACCGGCACGCCGCCCCCCGCCAGCAGGCCCAGGCCCAGCACGCAGCCCGCCATGGCGCAGGAAACAGCGAAAAACAGCAGAATCAGCCGCAGCAGCTTTTCCTCCCCGCCGTAAGCCAGCAGCCCCAGCAGCACCCCCGCCGCCAGCTTCACCGGGGCCTCCGCCAGAAAGCCCAGTCCCGGCAGAAACACCGCCGCCGCGTAGGCGCCTCCCGCCAAGGCCGCCAGGGCGTACCGCTTTCGCCGCAGGGGCAGTCCCGCCAGGCGCCCGGCACAGAGCAGCAGCAGGTAATCCATCAGCCCGTTCAGCACGAACACGCTGTCTATGTAAACGACGGTCACGGGCCGCTCCCTCCTTTTTCCAAACGTTATTATAGGACAGGAGGACCGGGAAAGCGGTCGCAATCTGGAGGGAACCTGGGCACGAAAAAAGGCGCCGCTCTCGCGGCGCCTTTTGCGCAGGTCCTTCCCTAGGGGGCAATTCCCCAGAGATCTTCAAACAGTCCGCCCCCTCCGTTGGGGTCCGGGGCGGGGGTCACCGGCTCCGCCGGCTCGTCGGGGGGCTCGGGAACAGGGTCCGGTTCCGGCGTGACGGGCGGCTGGGGCGTGTCGGTCCCCGGATTACTGTTGCCGCCGTATCCCTCGTGCGAATCGCCGCCTGTGGACGGCACGTTGGGCTCGGTCACGCTGGGAGGCGTGAAGCCGCCGGGCTCCTCCGGATTCAGCGGGTCCTCCTCAGGCGGCAGGGGCACGCCCTCGTGAACGGGGCAGCCGCCGGCGGGATTCTCCTCCGAGGGCTCCCTGGCCTTTTCCAAATTGCTGATGAGATAGGCGTCGTCCTCCGCCGTGATGCTGGGGCCGTAATCCTCCCGGACATAGTCCAGATAGGCCCGCTCCTCCACCACTTCCGGCGGGCAGGTCTCCCCCGCCAGGCAGTGGCCCTCGGTGCAGTAGGACACCACCTTATGGATGGCGCACTCCTCTGTGGGGCCCGTGCCCGCCGCCGCCTCAAAGCTGGCTATCCGCCCTCCCCGGGGGTCCGCCCGGCAGGCGTCCGTGGGCTTCATGCCGCTGTCCAGACACACCTCAATGGAGGTCAGCCCCGAAGCGGGCCGGTTGTCAAAGCCCTTGTTCTCCAGGTCTGCGTGGAGGGGCTCCATGACCTTTTTCCACATGGTGATGGCGGGGTTTCCGTTATAGCTGATACGCTCGTTCTCATCATAGCCCGTCCACACCGCCGCCACGTAGTAGGGCGTATAGCCCACAAAATAGCGGTCGTAATTCTTGTTCGTGGTGCCGGTCTTTCCGGCGATGGTCATACCGCTGAACCGGGCCTGTCCACCGGTGCCGGAGGCTACGGCGTTTTTCAGCATTTCGGTCATGAGGTATGCGGTGGTCTCCTTCATGGCCACGTGAGTCTCGCCCTCGTTTTCCAGCACCGTCACCTCCTGGCCGGTGCTGCTGTCGACGCGGGTGACCCGGATATACGTTCGGGGTTCGTTATAAATGCCGTTGTTGGCAAAGCACGCGTAGGCCGCCGCCATCTCCACGGTATTCAGCCCGTGGGACAGGCCGCCCATGCCCAGCGCGCCCACCACCATGTCGTCCGCCACCAGCCCCAGCCGCAGGTTCTCCGTGGCGAAGCGGTAAGCCTCCTCCACCCCCACGGACTGAAGGGACTGAACGGCGATAGTGTTGATGGACTGCCGCACGCCGTCCCGCACCGTGGTAAAGCCGGTGTATTTATTCGGCGAGTTTTTGGGCCAGGGCGAGCCGTTGAGCTCCTGAACCGGGTAGTTGTCAAAGACGGAGCCCGGGCTGATGGTTCCGGCGTCCAGTGCCGGGGCGTAGGCCGTCAGGGGCTTCATGGAGGAGCCCACCTGCCTTCGTCCCGTGGCGTAGTTCCAGCCCAGGTTCCGGTCCTTCTCCCCCACCTTGCCCACCATGGCCACGATGTTTCCGGTGTACGGGTCCAGAATGGTGATGCCGGACTGGAGCTGCTGGCCGTTCCGGGAGGTAACGTCCAGGTTGCTCTGGTCCTCGTAGACGCTCTCCGCCAAGGTCTGGACCTTCGGGTCCAGGGTGGTGTAGATGCGGTAACCGCTGTTGTAAAGGCGGGTCATGGCCTCGTCCTCGGTAATCTTGAACTCGTCCTGCAGGTCCTGCGCCACGTCCCGGATCACCTGGTCCACAAACCAGGAGTTGATCTCCACCGCGCCGCTGGCCTCGTCCACGATCTCGTCAACAGAGGTGGACCCGTCGGAGAAGCGAAGGACCTCCGCCTTGGCGGCCTCGGCCTGTGCCTCGGTGATATAGGGCACGCCGGTATGGGGATTGATGACCTCCTCGTTGCACATCCGGTCCAGAATCCAGCCCTGCCGCTCCTTGTTCAGCTCCCGGGCGGTGACCTTGGTCCCGTCTTCCCGGGTGATGACCACGGAGGACATGGGACCGTACTTGGAGGGGTTGTTGGTGATGGCAATGAGACTGGCGGCCTCCGCCAGGTCCAGGTCCTTGGCGTCCTTGCCAAAGTAGTACTGAGAGGCCGTCTGGACCCCGTAGCAGCCCTGGCCCAGGTAAATGGTGTTCAGGTACAGCTCCAGAATATACTCCTTGGCGTACTTCTCGTCAAACCGCAGGGCCCGGAAAATCTCCCGGACCTTCCGGTTGACATAGGGCTTGTTGTCCTTCGTCATGTTCTTCAGCACCTGCTGGGTGAGGGTGGACCCGCCGTAGCTGCCGTCGCCGGACACCAGGTCCAGCACCGCGCCGCCGGTCCGCCTCCAGTCCACGCCCTGGTGTTGGAAGAAGCGGTGGTCCTCAATGGCCACGGCTGCCTGCCACAGATAGTCGGACATCTCGTCCAGGCTCACCAGAATGCGGTTTTCCCGGCCGTGGACGTTCTGAAGCTCCTTCCACGCCCCGGTCTCCTGATCCTGGTAATAGATAAAGGAACTGAGGTTCATGGTGTAGTCCTCCGCCCGGACGTCCACCGAGGGCATGACCACCGTGTCGATATACTCCTTAAAAAAATGCAGGCCGATCAGCGCCGTGCAGACGCCGATGAGCAGGACCGTCCACAGCGTGATGAAAATCCACTTCACGATCCCCAGCGCAATCCGCGCCGGGGTAGGCTTGCGGGGCCTTCTGCGCCGGGCGGGCTGCTGGGGAGACGGCTGTTCTCTTCTTCCATGCTGCTCCAAAGTAATGAATACCTCCTTCGCGGGGAATCGCGTCTCCGCCGCCCCCGGGAAGGGGGACGGGGGCCGCCGAAGAAAAAGAATTCCATGGCTTCCAAAAAATCGCAAGAAAGTCTTTTTTTCTATTGTACCACCCTCTGTCAATATTGAAAATGTCGCATTTTCCCGAAAAAAAGTTCAAAAAACACATGGATTTATGGATTTTGGGCAAACTAACTTCCGGCAGCACTGCCAACTTTTCAGCTTTTTCACTATTTCTGCTCTTGCAATTGTCCGCAATTCCGTGTAAAATACAGGGGAGCTCAAAAAAGGAGGCCCCATATGAGTGAAGAATTCGGCCCCACCTTCCTGACCGTCACCGACGAGGAGGGTAATGAGCTGGTCCTGGAGTTCATAGACGCTCTGGAGTACAACGGCCAGCTGTATCAGGCGTTCTTCCCCGCCGAGACCGAGGGTGAGGAGGAAGACCCCGACGCCGGACTGGTGATTTTGAAGGTCCTGCACGAGAACGGCGAGGACATTCTCTCCACTCCGGACTCCGACGAGGAACTGGAAGCGGTATATAACCTCTTTATGGAATCCCTCTTTGACGGCGAGGAATAACCCTCCTCCCGGCCGCCCATCCTATTGCTAAAGTACCCTGCGGGGTGCGTGATAGACCTTTTTTTAACCCACATTTCGTTATACGGGACGCTGGATCAGTTCGTGGTTCGCAGGCCTCCCGGCTGCCGTTCGCGGCTGGAAGTTGGAAGCGGTAAAGCGCGCTGGAGGCGACCCACCTGTCCGTAAAGGTGCAGGTTATAACGAGGTCTACACGGCTTTCGCGGGGTACTATTATGCCCTTTGCCCCCCGGGTTTTCAGCGTACTTTCAGCTTGGGGGACTATGCTTGGAACGCTATTCTAGCGGACAGGTCCCGGAATTTGATGAAAAAACCGTGAATTCTCCTCCGTTTCCCCGGAAGAGATGGATTTGGGGCTTGCACAATGGTCCTTCTTCCGCTATAATAGGCAAGTGCGTAAAATGCAGCTTGTGCACCAGAATACGACCCAAAGCAAAAATGTAACTGAAAACGTGAGAGGACTGAAACACAAATGAGCGCATCGAGAGAAAAGCAAAACCGTCAGGCCGCCACCGGCCAGACCGACCCCAAGACCGCCCGGGAGGCTCAGCAGCGCAAGGACGAAAAGAGGACCAACCTCCTCTACGGCGCCATTGCCGCCGCCGTTGTCATCGCGGTCATCGCCTCCCTAGTTTGGCGCAGCGACGTCATTCCCAGAATGACCAAGGCCGCCTCCATCGACGGCGAGAACTACTCCGCCGCCGAAGTGGGCTACTATTATCAAAGCGCCTACCGTAATTTCGTCAACCAGTATTCCTACTTCACCAGCTACCTGGGACTGAACACCGGCGCTTCCCTGAAGGGCCAGGAGATCAGCGAGAGCGCCGCCGCCATGCTGGGCATCGAGCTTCCCGAAGCGGACACCGAGGGAGAGACCGGAGCCTCCGCCGGCATGACCTGGCACGACTACTTCCTGGACCAGGCCCTGGAGAACATGAGCGTGATCCAAAGCTCCCTGAAAGCCGCCGAGGCGGAGGGCTTCCAGTATCCCGCCGGCGTCCAGGCCCAGTATGAGGACAGCATGGCCTCCCTGAAATCCGCCGCCGCGGCCAGCGGAATTTCCGTGGGTCAGTACCTGAAGGGCAACTTCGGCGCGGGCATTACCGAGAAGATCTACGGCGAGCAGCTTATGCGGGTGCTGCGCTATGGCGCTTACGCCGACGCCTATGAGAACAGTCTCAGCTATTCCGACAGCGAGCTGGAGGAGGTCTACAACGGCGACCGCAACAGCTATGACCACGTGTCTTACGAAATCGTCTCCATCTCCGGCGCCGCCGAAAGCACTACGGACGCCGAGGGCAACATGGTGGAACCCACCGAGGAGGAGTCCGCCGCGGCGCTGGCCGCCGCGCAGGAGGCCGCGCAGGCCATTCTGGACGGGTTCAAGGCCGGCGGCAATCTGGAGGACCTGGCTGAGGAGCACAACGGCACGTATAACAACAATGAAAGCGGCAGCTATTCCTCCGGCAGCGTCACCAGCGAGTGGCTCTACGACAGCGCCCGGAAAGACGGCGACGCTTCCGTTCTCTCGGACAGCAGCGTTCAGTATGTCGTGGTCTTCCACAACCGCTTCCGGGACGAAAATCCCACCATTGACATCCGCCACATCCTGGTGCCTCTGGGCGCCGCCACTCTGACCGAAGGGGACGACGGCTATGCCGAGGAGCAGGCCCAGCTGAAGGCCGACGCCCACGCCAAGGCCGAGGAGCTGCTGGCTCAGTGGCAGTCCGGGGAAGCTACCGAGGATTCCTTCGCCGTCCTGGCAATGAAGGAGTCTACCGACGGCTCCAAGTATGACGGCGGTCTCTACACCGAGGTCTATCAGGGCCAGATGGTCACGGAATTCAACGACTGGTGCTTTGACGCCGCCCGCCAGCCCGGCGATACCGGCGTGGTGGACACGCAGTATGGCGCTCACGTCATGTATTTCTCCGGCACGAATCTGAACCGCTGGCAGGCTCAGGCCGCCGCCGCTCTGCGGAATGAGGCCTATACCGCTTGGGAGGCTGGGCTGACTGAAAACGTCGCCACACAGCGCTATGAATCCGGTCTGAAACTGATTGGCTGAGTTGATAATGTCACCGGGGCCGGCAAATGCCGGCCCCTTTTTTCCAGCGATTACATCAGGACTTTAAAGGAAAAAAGAAAGAGGGAAACGAGCTATGTTGGTTGGCACTATAGTCAACACCGGTACTGTGATTGCCGGTTCTCTGATCGGTATGCTCCTGGGCAACATCCTGCCAGAGCGGCTGCGGGACACCGTGATGAAGGGCCTGGGACTTTGCACGCTGTTCATTGGCATCACAGGAATGCTGGATGGGAGCAACGCTTTAATTACCATCATTTCCATTGCCGTCGGCGCGGTCATAGGCGAGCTATGCAATCTGGATGGCCACTTAAACCGTTTTGCGGAGGGCCTGGAGCGGCGCTTCAAGAGAGGTGGACGTGAGGGTCCCTCCCTGGCGGAAGGCTTTGTAACGGCCTCTCTGGTCTTCTGTGTGGGGGCCATGACTATTGTGGGAGCCCTGAACGACGGGCTCACCGGGAACCACGAGATGCTGTTCACCAAAGCCACGCTGGACTTTGTATCTTCCATGATCTTTGCATCTTCTTTAGGGATTGGTGTGCTGATGGCAGCCTTTGCGGTGTTGGTGATCGAAGGCGGAATCGCCTGTTTGGCGAGTCTGGTTGCTCCGCTGCTCCAGCAAAATCCCGCCACGATTCCGGAGATGACGGTAGTGGGCTCGGTACTGATTGTAGGGCTGGGGTTAAACCTGATTGGCGTTACGAAACTAAAGGTCATGAATTATGTCCCGGCGATTTTTCTGCCGATTCTTCTATGCTGCTTTATGTAGTTCGCGCTCCAGTTTCCAAAAGGAAAGCCCATCCCTGTCTTTTATAACAGGAATGGGTGCCTTTTTTTGGAGTTTTAACTTTACAAGAACTACCTCATGTGCTACTCTAAGGCGGGGAGGGCTTTCCGATGGTACAATTTCTCATTCCTGGAGTGGCCATATGTGCCGCATGCCTACTCTGCCATCAAGGCTATGTGATAAGAAAACGCATCGCCGCAGTCTTCTTCCTATTTCGAGTCGGGAAGAACTGCGACAAGGTTTCAGTGAACTCATGCAATGGCTGGGTCCGGCATTTGAGAAGGTTTCATAAATGCCGTGTTTACGAATTTACATTGGAATGCCAACTGTCAAGAGGAGACCTGGAGGTATCGCTGCTGGATGAAGACAGGCGAACGCTCCTGCGGCTGAATCCGGCTTCTCCCTCTGGCAGTATAGTACTGGACGCAAAGCACAGATACAATCTACTCTGGAAATTTGATCATGTCACGGGAAAATGTAAATTGCACTGGTAGGGATATGGGAAGACACTGTACAAAAAGACAGTGCCCCTCAATCAAAGCAAAAAGCAAAGCAGGCTACCGAAGTAACCTGCTTTGTGTTGGCACCACCTATCTTCCCGGGCCGTCGCCAGCCAAGTATTGTGGGCAGAAACGAGCTTA
>NZ_CAJTUX010000093.1 GCF_910579365.1 uncultured Oscillibacter sp. | reverse complement strand
GACCTCAATGAGCTTGTTCAGCTGCTTTTCCACCTGCTCCACCACGCTGTTGCCGTTGTCCACAATGATGGTCATCCGGGACAGCGACGGGTCGTCCGTCACCCCCACAGCCAGGGAGTCAATGTTGAAGGCCCGGCGGGAGAACAAACTCGCGACGCGGTTCAGCACGCCCGCCCGGTTCTCCACCAAAATGGAAATCGTCTGTTTCATCCTTCTCTCCTCCCGTTCAGTCCGTGGTTTTCCACTCGGGGCTCACCTCCGCGATGAGGAGGCAGGGCCCCTCCATACCCAGGAAGCGGTCCAGGGTCTCCTCCGCCTTTCCCTCGTCCCGGAGGGTCAGGCTGGGGATGCCGTAGGCGGCGGCGACCGCGGCAAAGTCCGGGTCCCCCTCCAGCCGCACGCCGAAGGGGCCGTGGTAGGGCTCCTTGCTTTGAATCTGGTTCACCAGGCCCAGCACGCCGTTGCGGAAGAGAACGATCTTCAGGTCAAAGCCCCCGGCCTTCACGGCGGCCAGCTCGTTCATGGACATCTGGAAGGACCCGTCCCCGCAGATGGCCACCACCTGCCGCGCCGGCTGGGCGGTCTTCACGCCCACAGCGCAGGGAATGGCGTAGCCCATGGTCCCAAGGCCCCCGCTGGTCAAAAACCGCGCCCCCTTGAGCCGCAGATGCTTGCAGGCCCAGATCTGGTTCTGCCCCACGTCCACGCAGACGGCGGCGTCCTCCCGCAGGCGCTCGCCCAAAAGGCGCAGGAGACGGCCCGGGAAGACATACCCCTCCTTCGCGGGATAGCCCCGGCCCAGGTTCGTCCGGCGGAGGTCCTGAAGCATTTCCCGCCACTCGCCGCAGTCCGCCTTGGCCCCCCGCTCCATCAGCTGGCGGAGGATGACCTTGGCGTCCCCCACCAGGGGGAGGGTGGACTGCATGTTCTTCCCGATCTCGGCGGGGTCCACGTCGATGTGGATGTTGGCCATGCGCCGCTGAATCTCGTCCGGGGAGACGATGGCCCGGTCCGCCACCCGGGTGCCGATCATGATGAGAAGGTCCGACTTCACCAGGGCCTTGTTGGCGGTGGTGTTGCCGTGGGCCCCGATCATGCCCATGTTCAGCGGGTGCTCCGTGGGCAGGAGGCTCAGGCCCATCATCGTCGTCACCACCGGGATGCCGGTGGACTCGGCGAAGAGGCGAAGCTCCTCCTCCGCGTGGGCCAGGAACACGCCGCCTCCGGCGCACAGCACCGGCCGCTGGGCCAGGCCGATGGCCATGGCCACGTTGGCGATCTGTTTGTCGTTGCCCCGGACGCTGGGGTTGTAGCCCCGGATGCGGACCTCCTCCGGGAACGCCACGTCCGCCACCATCTGCTCCTGCACATCCACCGGGATGTCGATGAGCACCGGACCCGGCCGGCCGGTGGAGGCGATGTGGAAGGCCTCCTTCAGCACCACGGGAAGCTGGGCCGCGTCCTTCACCAGATAGCAGTGCTTGGTGAAGGGAGTCACCGCGCCGGTGATGTCCACCTCCTGGAAGATGTCCCGCCCCAGGAGGTTGGAGGGCACCTGCCCCGTGATGGCCACCAGGGGGATGGAGTCCATGTATGCCGTGGCCACGCCGGTAATGAGGTTCGTGGCTCCCGGGCCGGAGGTGACGATACACACCCCCGTCTTCCCCGTCACCCGGGCATAGCCCGAGGCCATGTGCCCGGCGTTCTGCTCCGTGCGGACCAGGGTGTAGTCAAGATTGGGGTCTTCCCGCAGGGCGTCGGCGATGGGGCAGATGGTGGCCCCGGCGTAGCCGAAGACCCGCTCCACACCCTCCCGGGCCAGACCTTCCGTCAAAATTTGAGCGCCTGTCAGTTCCATAAGTCCCAAGCTCCTTTCGCCGCAAAAAACAAATAAGTCCGCGGCCCTTCGTCGGGTCACGGACTTGCAAGAGTTCCGGTTCTGGCGGGGGGTTCACACCGTGTTTCCTGGATTCCCCGCGCCCCTGTTTCGCGCATGACCAAACGCACTATTCTTTTTCGGCACCAGAACCACCAGTACCAGAACCAGAATAATGTACAGGCCCAGAATGCTGTTGAGAGCAGTGGTCATCAACATGAGAACCTCCGCCGCGTATGCGCGGCCACCCGGCGGCCGGCCCGTTTTCCCGTGAAAACACGCCTCCGCCTGTCTTGGTTTGTTATTATACATTTCCGATGGACAAAGCGCAACAAAAAAATGAAACCGGGCCGTTTTTCCGGATGATTTTACGAAAACACGCCGCCACTCCGCTTCTCTGTCGTAAAAAATGACGGAATCTTTCCCTGTATCTGCCATCAGACCCCACTTTTCTTTTTCAGACAACGCCGCTCCGCTTGCGCATTCTCAAAATCCGGTTTATAATGAAGCGTATTACAAGCCGCCTGCGGCAGAATGGAGACGCCTATGAAACAGCAATACGACGTACTGGTCATCGGCCCGGTGTCCCTGGACCACAATATCGACTACCAGGGGAATGAGCGCAGGGAGGTCGGCGGGGCGGTGGTGGCCTCCGGCTTCGCCGCCGCCAGAAGCGGGAACCGGACCGCCCTCTTCACCAAGCTGAACCCCGCCGACGCCGACGTGGAGGCTCGCTTCCGGGATTCCGGCGCGGATTTGTACTGGAAGCCCTCCAAGGCCACCTGCTCCATCCGCAACCAGTACTTCACCGCCGACAAGGAGAAGCGCTCCTGCACCTCCATGGGCGTGTGCGACCCCTTCCGCTTTGAGGAGCTCCCGGATGTCGAGGCCGCCATCTACCACTTTGCCGGCCTGGTCTACGGCGACTTTGACGGTCCCCTCTTCGCCGAGGCGGCGAAGCACGGCAAGGTGGCCGTGGACGTCCAGTGCCTCCTCCGGCACGTGGAGCCGGACAAGACCATGGCCTTCCATGACTGGGCGGAGAAGAAGGAATACCTCCCCTGCATCGACTATTTGAAGACCGACGCCGCCGAGGCGGAAATTCTCACCGGCCTGACGGACCGGGTGGAGGCGGCGAAGCTGCTCCACAGCTGGGGGGCGAAGGAGGTCCTCATCACCCACAACACCGAGGTTCTGGCCTATGACGGCGAGAAGGTTTACACCTGCCCCATCAAGGCCCGAAACCTCTCCGGCCGCACGGGGCGGGGGGACACCACCTTCGCCGGGTACATCACGGAGCGCCGCCGGGCGGGCGTGGAGGAGGCCCTGCTCTACTGCACGGCCCTGGTCTCCCTGAAGATGGAGACCCCCGGCCCCTTCCAGGGCAGCCGGGAAGACGTGCTGGCCTACATCCGGGAATTTTATTAAGCGCTCCGGCGCGAAAAGGAGGACCCTCCGATGGAGGGCCCTCCTTATATTTTTATGCGTTTACGCGGAAATGGTGGTGCCGGTCTCTCCGGCCACGCCGGCTCCCGCCTTCTCCAGAAGGGTGATGAGCGCCCGGCGGCCCGGGCGGGACTCGGCGAACTTCAAGGCCGCCTCCACCTTGGGCAGCATGGAGCCCGGGGCAAAATGCCCCTCTTCGATATACTGGCGGGCCTGGGCGGGAGTGAGGGAATCCAGCCACTTCACGTCGGGCTTGCCGAAGTTGATGGCCACCTTCTCCACCGCGGTGAGGATAATGAGGGTGTCGGCGTTCAGCTGTTCGGCCAGCTTCTCGCTGGCGAAGTCCTTGTCAATGACCGCCGCCGCGCCCTTCAGATGGTGTCCCTCGGTCTTGAACACGGGGATGCCGCCGCCTCCGCAAGCCACCACCACCAGACCGGCCTCCACCATGTCCTGGATGGACTGAATCTCCACGATGGACACGGGCTTGGGAGAGGCCACCACCCGGCGGTAGCCCCGCCCGGCGTCCTCCACCACCTTATAGTCCCGCTCCTTCACCAGAATGTCGGCCTCCTCCTTCGTCATGAAGGCGCCGATGGGTTTGGTGGGATTCTCAAAGGCGGGGTCCTGGGGGTCCACCTCCACCTGGGTGAGAACGGTGGCCACGCCCTTGTTGATTCCCCGGTCCAACAGCTCCTCCCGCAGGCCGTTCTGGAGGTCATAGCCAATATAGCCCTGGCTCATGGCCACGCACACGGACAGGGGGCAGGGGATATACTTCTCCGGGTCGGACCGGGTCAGCTCGGTCATGGCGTTTTGAATCATGCCCACCTGGGGTCCGTTTCCGTGGGCGATTACCACCTGATGGCCCTGCTCGATCAGGTCCACGATGGCCTTGGCGGTCTGCTTCACGGCAATCATCTGCTCGGGGAGATTGTTGCCCAGGGCATTGCCGCCCAGGGCGATGACGATACGCTCAGCCATATTTCAGCATCCTCTTCTTCGTTTATTGATCGGGTCCGGGCCCCGAAAAGCTCCGGGGCCCGTGACCGTTAGTATGACCGTACTGCCGGAAAATAATCTCAGAAGAACTTTCTCTTGTCCGCGGCGTCCAGAGCCATCAGGGCGGACACGGGGTCCTTCACCTTGCTCATCATAATCATGGCGGCGATGACATAGGGCTTATAGCTGGCCTCCTTGTACAGGGGCACCAGATACCGGTCGAACACGGAGTTGTCCACCTCGCCCTCGGGGCAGCTGAGGCCGGTGATGTCGGCGGGCAGGCAGTGGAGATACAGGGCGGAGCCGTTCCGGGTGCGCTTCATCATCTCCTCGGTGCAGGACCAGTTCTTGTGCTGGGCGTTCTGAGCCAGGAGCTTCTTCTCCAGAGCGTCGATGCCCGCCTGGTCGCCGGCCTGATAGAGCTTGGTCCGCTCCTCCATGGCGGCGAAGGGAGCCCAGCTCTTGGGATAGACGATATCCGCGTCCTGGAAGGCCTCTTCCATGGTGGCGACCTTCTTGTAGCTTCCGCCGGTGGCGGCGGCGTTCTTCTTGGCGATCTCCTCGACCTCGGGCATGACGTCATAGCCCTCGGGATGGGCCAGGACCACGTCCATGCCGAAGCGGGTCATCAGTCCGATGACGCCCTGGGGAACGGACAGGGGCTTGCCATAGGAGGGGGAGTAGGCCCAGGTCATGGCGATCTTCTTGCCCTTGAGGTTCTCCACGCCGCCGAACTGATGGATGATGTGGAGCATGTCGGCCATGCACTGGGTGGGGTGGTCCACGTCGCACTGGAGGTTCACCAGGGTAGGCTGCTGCTCCAGGATGCCGTCCCGGTAGCCCTCCTTCACGGCGTCCATGAAGGTCTTCTGATACTTGTGGCCCTCGCCAATGAACATGTCGTCCCGGATGCCGATGACGTCGGCCATGAAGGAGACCATGTTGGCGGTCTCACGGACGGTCTCACCGTGGGCGATCTGGGATTTCTTCTCGTCCAGGTCCTGGACGTTCAGGCCCAGCAGGTTGCAGGCGGAGGCAAAGGAGAAGCGGGTCCGGGTAGAGTTGTCCCGGAAGATGGAGATGCCAAGGCCCGAGTCAAAGATGCGGGTGGACTTGTTGCGCTCCCGGAGGTCCCGCAGGGCGTCGGCCACGGTGAAGATGGCGTCCAGCTCCTCGTCGGTCTTGTCCCAGGTCCAGTAGAAGTCGGACTTGTACATGTTGTTGATGTGCAGCTTTTCCAGGTGCTGCGCCAGCTCGATGGTCTTAGACATAATCAAAATCTCCTTATATTTTATTTGGCATCCCGTTACCGGAAAAATTGGACCGTTCAGAGAAGCGGATCCCACAGGGAAGCGCCGGGGTTTGGGAGGCATAGCCTGAGAGCGCCGGGTTTGAAGAGGGATGGCCTGACCAGGGGATCAGGCCATTTCCCCGCAAGCGCCCATGTACCGGGGGCGGACGCGCAGGTCCGCCCCTACAGGGTGATTCCCTGCTTTATTTAATGTCGTTGTCCGTCAGGCTCTGGCGGAACTCCGTCACGTCGGCGGTCTTGTTCTCCGGCTTGTACAGGGGGATCGCGGCGGCGTACAGCGCGGCGCAGGTCACCAGATCCTGCTTCCAGGTGATCTCGTTGGGGGCGTGGGCCTGAGACTCCGCGCCGGGGCCGAAGCCCACGCAGGGGATGCCGTACCGGCCCTGGATGGACACGCAGTTGGTGGAGAAGGTCCACTTGTCCGTCAGGGGACGGCCGGTGCGCAGGTGCATGGCGTCCTTGCTCTCGTCGGCGTCGGCGTGGCCGATGCGCTCCTCGCCCCAGAGGGCGTGGTGGGCGTCCACCAGAGCCTGGACATGGGCCGCGCCGGCCTTGTTGATCCAGGTGGGGAAGAAGCACTCGGTCTCATAGACGGTGCCGGTCCAGGCGGGACGGTCGTACATGTACATGGAGACCTTCACATCGTCGCCGTACTTCTTCACGCTGGGCAGCTGGCGGATTTCCTCCAGGCAGGAGTCCCAGGTCTCGCCGGCGGTCATGCGGCGGTCGATGGAGATGGAGCAGCTGTCCGCCACGGCGCAGCGGCTGGGGGAGGTGTAGAAAATCTGGCTGGTGGTGCAGGTGCCCCGGCCCAGGAACTGGGCGTCCTCATAATGCTCGGGGTTGAACTCGGGGTTCAGCATCTTCACCAGGCCCTTGACCTCGTTGGAGGGGCCGTCGCCGTTCTCGTTCAGGGCCCGGACGTCCTGGAGAATGTCGGCCATCTTGTAAATGGCGTTGTCGCCGCGGTGGGGGGCGGAGCCGTGGCAGGAGATGCCCTTCACATCCACCCGGATTTCCATGCGGCCCCGGTGGCCCCGGTAAATGCCGCCGTCGGTGGGCTCGGTGGAGATGACGAACTCGATCTTGCTCCGGGCGTCCTCGGGACCGTTGAAGTACTTGTTCACGATGTACTGCCAGCACATGCCGTCGCAGTCCTCCTCCTGCACGGAGCCCACGACCATGATCTTGTACCCCTCGGGAATCAGACCCAGGTCCTTCATGATCTTGGCGCCGTACACGGCGGAGGCCATGCCGCCCTCCTGGTCGCTGCCGCCCCGGCCATAGATGACGTCCTCCGTCTCATAGCCCTGATAGGGGTCGGCCTCCCAGTTTTGGATGTTGCCGATGCCCACGGTGTCGATGTGGGAGTCGATGGCGATGATCTTCTCGCCCTGGCCCATCCAGCCGATGACGTTGCCCAGGCCGTCGATCTCCACCTTGTCAAAGCCCAGCTTCTCCATCTCGGCCTTGATGCACATCACGACCTCTTTTTCCTCGCAGCTCTCGCTGGGGTGGGAGATCATGTCCCGCAGGAACCGGGACATTTCCGCCTTGTAGCCCTCTGCCGCAGATTTGATCTTCTCGAAATCCATAATGCCGACCTCCGTAAAATTTTATTTTGACAGCTCCGCGCATTTGCTGTCTGTTCCTTACAGCTTTATCATACCACAAGATTTCCCGTTGTCAAACAAAATTTTTGAAAACCAAAAAATTTTTTTGAAAAGCGGTTGATTTCCCCAAAGAACCGTGGTATGATGCTAGTATGAATCAGTGTCTTTTCCCAAAAAATCCACCAAAAAGGGGGAGTTGCCCACGGAAAACAGCAAATTAGAGCTGCTGCGCCAGGTGGCCGCCGGCATTGCCGCCCAGTTCGGCAGCGACTGCGAGGTCGCCATCCACGATCTCAGCCGGGACCCGGACCGCTCCATTGTCTTCATCGCCAACGGCCACGTCTCCGGCCGGAAGGTGGG
>NZ_CAJTUX010000092.1 GCF_910579365.1 uncultured Oscillibacter sp. | reverse complement strand
TGGATCGCCTTGAGCATCTTGGCCACCAACTTCACCTTAGAGCGCGGCGTCACAGAAAAGACATTAAATTGACAGCTTCATATCGTGATCGCAAGGAGTAGGTTTCACTATCTTTTCTTAGAAGAAAGCCAATGGGATTTCCCTGACACAAGACATCAAGCCACTCATGATTACCTGGTCCAACAGGCCGAAGATCATCCTGCGCCGGCAGCCAGCAAATAGGGACGTCTGAAAAAACGTCAAGGGGCCGCATCCCCCGTCAGCTCCGCCCGCAGCGTCTCATAGGGCCGGGGCTTTACCGGTTTTTCATCCGCATACTCTCCCATGGGGCCTGTAATCCGCTCCGGATGGTCCAGGTTCGCAAGCAGCAGGTCCAGCGCGTTCCGCAGGGCGGGCAGATCGTGAATCAAGTAGGCGGGCGTGACCTTGCCCAGGAAGGCGTCCTTGGGGTACTTTTTCCCCTCCACATCCATGTACGTCCACTTGTCCGCAACATGAAATCTCACCGTCTCCTGGTCCTCCCGGACCCAGGCCATGAGGAACCGCCCGCCGTCCCGCCGGAGGACGATGTGCCGCCGCTTCTCCGCCGCCTTTCCCCAGGTGAGCCGGAGCGTTTGGCTGCCGCCCGCCAGGAAGTCCGCCAAGAGCCGCTGGACCCTGGGCCGGTTTCCCTCTGTCACCTCCAGCGTCTCCGCCTCTCCCGCGTCATCCACCCGGACGGCGGTATCAGGATAGAAATAGAAGTAGAAGAGGGCGTCGGGCCGGTTACAGGCCCGCTCTGCCGGAAAGCCGCCCAGGAGCTGCTTATCTAAGTTGTATTTCACCCGCCCATGGTCCACGTTGACGGCATGGTCCCAGATGCCGCCCGCCATGAACTTCACGTTGTTGGGCCAGCTGACCTGGGAGAAAATCTTCTCCAGGCGCCGCCGGATGGTGAAAAAGTTTCGATGGAGCACATCCCGGAACAGCTGGCTCTGCCGGAAGGGAACAGACTCCGGCCTGGTTTTGTTCTGGCCATACTCCTCCGGTTTCTCCAGCAGGGCATAACTCTCGGCGCAGAAGTCGTCAAAGTAGAGGCAGGCATACCGGCGCCCGTTCTTCATCAGCACCAGGGACCGCCTGGGTTCATAGTCCATAGGCGCCTCGTCCACCGGGAAGGCGCATTTCCAGGACCACTCCATCCGCTCCACCCGGCCCGTGGAGAACAGTGTCAGCAGCTCCTCCAGTTTCTCCGCCGTAACCGCCTCTGCGTGAAGATTCACCGGGGTGCTCCAAAGGGGAGGGAGGTCCTTGTCCCGGCTGCGGACGGCGTAGTCCCACTGGGCGTAGACCGCCTCCGGCAGGACCTTCAGCGCCTCCATGGGAAAGCCCTTGGGGTGCATCTGCTCCTCCAGAACCTGCCGTGCCAGCTCCGCGGCGGTCTGGGGGTCCTCAATGTCCTCACGGTCCTCCAGCTGGTCTACATCGATCATCCGCCGGCCAAAGGGCGTCTGCTGGAACAGGACCATAGTTCCATCCCGCTGGAACCAGACGCAGACGTACAGCAGCTCCGTGTTCTCGGCAAACACCTCAAAGGGCAGGAAGCTCACCGGAGGCAGATTTCGGACCCGCTCCGACTCCTGGACGTCTTCCGTCCCCGCCGCGTCGGGTATGGGAAGCCCGCAGACCTGATCGGCAAGGCAGGCGGCGATGAACGCCCAGCTCTCCTCAGGGGCAGCGGTGTCCGGAAGACGGCGGAGAATTTCCTCCCGCACCTCGCCGTACTGGTTATAAACGGCGGCGGTGACGGGCAGAAGGAGAAAGAATGTGTCCAAATCCGGGGCCCGCTCCAGCAGCTGTTCCCAGAGGAAGCAGGGACGGTACACCGGTACGCCGTTTCGCAGAAAGCTTATGTAGCGCAGGTGGAATTGGACGGTGAGCATGTCCTTTCCGAACTCCAATGTCAGGCAGACCGGCTCCGGAATTCCCTCCTCCTCCACCCGCAGAAACTGGCCGCTCCACTCCGGCAGATAGGGAAGCTCCTTATTCAAATATCCCAGCAAGGGTTGTTTGGTCTCCCGGTCCATGGCGTTGTAAAAGCCGGTATTCAGCCAATGGCGGAAGAAGGGGCCGTTCCTGAGCGTGGCCGCTTCCCTAGGAGCGGGCGCATTGGCGTCCTCCCGGTTCCGGCGCTGGATTTCCCTCCGGTAATTCGTCGCCGCAATCAGCTCCGTCAGCTGCTTTGCGCAGGGAGCGTCCGGGTGCTGCTCGTAAAACGCCAGAACTTCCTGAACAAGGTGCTCTCCGCTCCACTGGACATGGTATTTCATATGCTCTTCGGCAAACTTGCGGTTCCACAACGCTTTTTGAAAAACCGGGCGGTTGAAAAAGGCTTTGGTTTCCTCCCTGGCCTTCTCCCAGTCCCCCGGCTTTCCGCTCTCTTCCAGGGCCCGCACCCTCTGACGGAAGGCCTCAAATTCCTTGTTCAGCTGCCGGATATCCAGCTCGTTCTCCATTATATCCGGGACCTGCTCCAGCACCCGCTCCCGGAGAGCGCCGTAGAAGAGCTTGGCCCGCCCCATCACGGCGGTTTTCAGCTCCAGCTTTTGCCAGGCCATCTGATAGAGCTCCTTGGGCAGCTTCTCCCTTTGGAAGAAGTGGTTGATGAGTCGCATCCCCGCCGGGTGGCGCTCCGAGGGAGAGGGATTCCTGTCCTGGAAGTTTCCGATCATGTAGAAGTCCAGAATACTTCCTGCCTTTTTCAGCTCCTCCTCGGTCCAGCGGCCCTTCTCCGCCAGCCGGACAAGGGCCCGATAGTCGGCAAAGCTCCGGGAGAGCGCCCGCTCCACGCCCTTGAGAGGCTTTACCGCTGGGCCCCGGGCGGCCAGCCGGAACAGAAACTCCTGCCCCTCAAACTGGGCTTCCTGCTCTATTCTGAAACTAAACTCTGTCCGTTCACTGCCGTCCGGATTTCGGTACACCGCCCGGTCCACGGTAAACTGATAGGCGGCGCACAGCCAGGCCAGAAACTCCCGGGGAACGGGGTGCTCCTCCAGCTGCACCGTTTCCTCCAGCAGCAGCCCCGCGAACCGGCGCTCCCAGGCCGCATCCAAAAAGCTGCCGGAGGTGAAGTAGTCCATCCACATCTGCGGATTCTTCCGCTGCTTCCCGGTATAAAGAGACAGGAACGCCTGCGCCGCCGGATGGTCCGCAAAGGGGTTTGGCCCCTCGTCGATGACGGCGGGGCCGTCCGTGAGGGTCCAGCCCTCGTCCTCCGGTTCTGCCCCTTCCAGATCAGGGGACGGGACCTCCGTTTCCTCACCGCTCCCGGCATAGGCCAGCGCTGTCTGATACGCCTGCCGAAGCCGCAAAAAGCCCTCCGGGTTCTCCTCCGGATGGCAGACCTTGGTCCTCTCGGCATAGGCCCGCTTGATGGCGGAAACGTCCCGGGTGGGGTCCAACTCTAAGATTGCCCAACAACTGCTCATAAATCAGTCCTCCATACCCTTTTCTAAAAAAACGCCGGATGGTCCAGCCTGCTATCATTCCTGAAGCAAGTACAGCTCCACAAGCAGCTCCTCGATTTCCCCGCGTATCTTCTTGTCTTCTTCCGTAAAGAACCGGCTTTGGAGCAGCAGCTCTTCATAGGCGCACTGTTCGCCGGGGAAGTGTTCGTCGTGGTAAGGGCCGTTCGCAAAGGGCTTCCGCTTGCTCCGCCGCATTGCCAGCAGCTTGGTCAATGCCTCGGGATTCTCCCCGGCTTCCAGAAATGCGGGATAGTTGTCCAAGATGTAGTGGGGCCGTTTTTCCTGGTTCAGCCGGTAGGCTTCCCGGCCCCAGGAATCCCACATCTCCGCCGCCTCCTTCTCCCGAAACAGCAGCGCCATCATTTTCATATTCAGCAAGCGGATCAGATCGGAAATACCGGCTCTGCGGGGCCAGCCCGGTTTCGTCCAGGCTTGCCGTTCATAGGAAACACGTTCCGTCTCCAAAATGTACTGTTCATACAGCGTAAGCGGATACTCTTTGCGGACGTCACTCAGATAAAAGCTGATCCTGCCGCCCCGGACATCGGGATTCGGCGTCTGGGACAGCGCCTCCAACAGCGCGGCATTTTGTTCCTGCCATGAGCTCATGCGCACTCCTCCTCCGAAAAACTGACTTCATTATAATCCGCCGGCAGGTTTTCGACAATCCTGTTTTTGACAGCATGGTTTCCCGCCGCACATCCGCTTTGAAGTCTTGCGCCGGATGCCGGGATATGCTATATTATGGTCAACCCATCAATGAAACCCATGTTTTATGATACAATCCATGCAAGGAAAGGGCATATGCGTATGAACAGGTACCTCATGATTGGGATTCCGATATGGATTCTCTTACTGGCAATCGCCTATATCGCGCTGTATAACCGGCTTCGGCGGCTTCGTATCAAGGTGGAGGAGGCTGAAGCCGGCATCGGCGTGGCGCTGGAAAAACGGTTTGACCTGCTCTCAGAGGAGATGGAAGCCGTTAAAAAGTACCTTTCCCACGAGTATCAAATCATGACGGACCTGACCGCCGCCCGAACAGGCGCTGATCTGGAAGAGAAGCGCATGGCCCGGCAGCAGGAGATTTCGGAGGCGGTCCTCAAAAGCATCGACCAGGAAATCGCCCGCCAGACCCGGACCATGGAGCAGATTCAGGGCAAGCTGGGCGGTATTCAAAGACGTATCCGCCGCCGGAACGGCATCCGGGAAGAGGGCCGGCAGGAAGCTCTGACCCGAGCGGAGGACCGGCGCGGTGCCGCTCTCGGCCAGAAGGTAGGCGCTTTGGCCGGGGTCCACCGGGACCTTGCCAGCGTAGGCGCCGGAATCAACGGTCTGGCGGAGCAGTATCCCATTCTCAACTCCTGGGTGTCCATGGACCATTTCCAAAGGAGCATCTACGACTCGGAGGAGCATCTCCAGGCGGCCCGGCGGCTGTACAACGCCAATGTATCATTGTATAATCAGGCCCTGGCCTCCATTCCCTGGTCCATTGTGGCCGCGATCTGCCGCATGGAAAAAGCCGCCTTCTATGAAGCGGAGGAGCGCAAGCGTGACTTCCAAGTGAAGTTTGACTGAAGAGGTATACATCATGGACTATACCATCAGCGGCCAGGAACTGGAAACGCTTCGGAAAGCCTGTAAGCTCCGCTTACTCATCAGTACGATTCTGGCCGCGGCTGTCTATCTGGCCTTCCTGTGCTTTTCGCTTTGGGTCTTCTTCCTGGGGACCCCGGAAATGAGGGCGCGGCTTGGTGCCTCCCTGCCGGAAAAAATCGTGACGGGACTGGGGGCTCCTGTGGTGATCGCCGTGCTTGCCTGGGCATTTTTTTACTGGCTTTTGGTCAAGCCGGACTATAACCGCTTCAACAGCCTGTTCAAAAACAAATACGTTGTATCCACCATCCAGGAAACCGGGCTTTTTCAGGACTTGCGCTACCAGCCACAGGGCGGCCTGACCCATGACGAGATCCGCAACGCCGCTGTCGTGGCCTGCGGGGACAAGCGGCGTTTTGAGAGCGAGGATCTGTTGTCCGGCTGCTATCAGGGCCTCCGGTTCCGGTATTGTGATGTCTCCACGGCCCGTATGAAAGGAGTCGGGAAGAATCACCAGGAAGAAGTCCTTTTCCACGGTCAGGTTATGCACTTTGCCTCCTTCGATGAACACAAACGGAGCGCCGGGCATCTTCAGATTTTCGAGAAAAAACTTGCGTCCGACCTGATTGGATGGACGGCGGAGCACGAGATTCAAACGGAAAGCGAGGCCTTCAACCGCCGGTTCCGGGTTTTTGCCGCCGATGAACACAATGCTTTCTATATCCTGACGCCCAAGATGATGGAACAAATTACCCAGTTCGCCGACCAGGCTAACGCGCAGATCGCCATCTCCTTTTGCGGCTCTTCCATGTTTGTGGCCATCGACCGCCTGTACAGCATACTGGACGCCTCGTTCCATGTACCTGTCCCGGAGCAGAAGCAGCTTATTTTGAAGGATGTGGAGCTGCTGCGCCAGGCGGGAGAGCTCTTAATTTTAGAGGCCTCCTCCTTTCACGAACGGCAAAATGAACCGTCTGGTTCCTCTTTTTGCTCTCCGGCCGGTTCTATCTGCCCATCCCCTGGTTTCAGCCATCGGTGAGGTGATTAAAAGTGGCACAAGCCTACCCATATCCATACAAAGGACAACTACGGACTAAACAGAACAAATGCAGAAACACGGGGCCGCTCGATAAGCCCAGAATTTGGCTGGATTTCAATGAGCTTTGCGATACTGATATGGATACGAAAGCCCCGATATATTTATTTTCACAAGCAGATATCGTAAACGACTCTGGCGGAAATGACGTTGAGCTATACGATGGAATCAATGTATCTGTATTTGATGACGACTTAGATATATCCGGTATGCCGGATGCCATTTTAGCGGATGGTGTGGTTATTGGAAACTATCTCGCACAATATCCACAGGTAAAATGGCTGATAAGGCTGGTAAAGCATCAAAAAAACGTGAAAAGCGGAGAGGAATATGTGTATTGGATGTCAGACTTGTTGTAGATAAAGGAGCGAGGTCACTGTGGAAACCGTCAAACGCGGCTATATGCCAAAAGACACCATTGAATTTGGCCCCAAATCCGAGGCCAAGCTGAACGCCGCCGCCCAGGAGCTGGTCTTCCTGATGGACCGGGGCTATGACACCAAATCCGCCTCCACCTTCGTGGGCAACCACCACCTGCTCTCGGAGCGCCAGCGGCTGGCCCTGGCCCGGATGATCTCGCCCCACGCCGCCCTGAGGGAACGGGAGCGCAAACGTCTGCGGAAAGGGCCGCAGGCCCTGGTACTGGACGGCTTCAACACCATCATCACCCTGGAGGTGGCCCTGTCCGGCTCCTTGCTTCTGGAGGGGATGGACGGCACCATCCGGGACCTGGCCGGACTGCGGGGAAGCTACCGTATTGTGGACAAGACGGTGCGGGCCATAGAGCTTCTGCTGGGGCGGATGGAGGCGCTGGGGGTGAAGGAGGCTCTGTTCTATCTGGATCAACAGGTGTCCAACTCCGGCCGTCTCCGGGCGCTGCTGCTGGACAAGGCGGAGGGCTGCTCGGTCCAAGTCCAAGTGGAGCTGCACCCCAGCGTGGACGGCGTTCTCTCCCGCCTGGAGAACGTGGTCACCACGGACGCCATTATCTTGGACAAGTGCGGAAGCTGGTACAACCTGAACCGGGAGCTGATTGAGGAGACCGTCCCCGAGGCGTGGGTTTTCCGGCTGGAATCTTTGAAAATCTGGAACGAGACGGCAGCTATGGAGGGGCCATGAAAGCAGCGATTTTGAGGGCCTTGCTTCCTCCGCTTCTCATCTTAATGCTCTGTGCTTGTCAGATAGATAGCGGCGGAAGTGCGGAGCTGCCTTCCCAAGCGGGACGTGTACCGGATTTAATAACGAATGCAGAAAAGCTCTGGATGCCAACAACGCTTTTTTGCGGGGAGATATTGGACTGAACAACGACCCAACCTTTACGGTTGCGCCAGCCCCTGACATGAAATATACTGTTCTCGACATGAACAATAATGGCGTTCCAGAGTTAGCTGTGACAACCGTCATATTTCAGGAACGGGATTCCGATACCTTAGAACTGGAATCCGCCTTTTTTGACAGAGGAATTTTTTCTTACAAAAACGGAGAAGTGTTTAGGCAATACCGCACAATGAGGTTTGCCTAAAAATAAGACATCCTCAACTGATAAA
>NZ_CAJTUX010000091.1 GCF_910579365.1 uncultured Oscillibacter sp. | reverse complement strand
AAAGGAAAATGATTTCCCGGTTCTTCTCCGGCAGAGATAACAGGGCGGCGGCAAGAACCCTAAAAGTAAAACCGTTGCGGTACAACGGTTTTACAAGTTAATATCGTGATTTTTAGAAGTTTTTTATAGACAGTGGTTGCGCATCACCGTGTACCCCTAGTTCCTCTCCACGCGGAATACTGGCATGGTTCTCCGCTCCTTTTGGTGTCTGGACATGAAAAAACGCCGCAGACTTTTTCAAAATCTGCGGCGTTGGCCTGTCCTTGCACTATTTGGTTTTTTGTGTTCCCACACTCCATATCAATGACGACCGAAACGATGATGTAGTCCTCGACGCGCTTATTGCGGAGTTTATCTCCCTCGGCATCGAACACCACATGTCGGGCAAAGTGCTGGAAACGCAGGATTTCTACAAGTTTTCTCTTTGTAGCAGCACAATAGTCTCCACGTGCCGCGTCCCCGGGAACATATCCACCGCCACAGCGCGAACGGCCTGATAGCCGTGTCCGGCAAACAGCTTCACGTCCCGACCCAGCGTGGCCGGGTCACAGGAAACATATACGATCCGCTTTGGCCCCATAGCGGCTGCCGAGGCGATAACCTCGGGGCTGAGGCCCTTCCGGGGCGGGTCTACCGTAATCACATCCGGCCGCAGTCCCTGCGCCTCCAGCATGGCGGCGGTTTCCGCCGCGTCGCCGCAGAAAAACTCCACATTCTTCACGTCGTTCCGCTCCGCGTTTTCCCTGGCGTCCCGAATGGCGGCGGGAACAATTTCCGCGCCGATGGCCCGCGTTACATGCCTTGCCAGACAAAGCGTGATGGTTCCCGCGCCGCAGTATAGGTCCAGCGCCGTCTCGTCTCCGGACAGGCCGGCAAATTCCAGCGCCTTGCCGTAAAGAATCTCCGCCTGCTCCCGGTTCACCTGATAGAAAGAGGGGACCGACAGCTTGAATTCCAGGCCACAGAGGGTGTCCATGATAAAGTTCTGCCCCCAGATGGTTCGGTACTGGTCCCCCAAAATGACGTTGCCCTTTTTCGTGTTGACGTTCAGCACCACGCCCACGGTTTTTGGCGCGGCCGCCAGAACCAGGGCGGCCAGCTCCGCTTCCCGGGGGAGCTTCCGGCCTGCCGCCGTCACGCAGCAAAGACTCTCTCCCCGCCGGTTGGTCCGAATGTAGATATGCCGGACCAGACCTTTGCCGGTGCGCTCGTCATAGGCGGAGATTTTATAGCGCTTCATCCAGCTGCCCACGGCCCGGGCGGTCCGGTCACAGATTTCCGGCTGGAGGAGACAGCGGTCCACGGGAACCACCTGATGCGTGCGGGCCTGGAAGAAACCGATTTCTCCCTGGGGCCCTACGGGGTATTGACATTTATTGCGGTAATGATTGGGATTTTTCGCCCCCAGAATCTCCTCCACCGAAACCTGGGAACCGCCCAGGCGGGCCAGGGCATCCTGCACGCGCCGGCGCTTGGCCCACAGCTCCTCCTGATAGCTCAAATGCCGGAAATCACAGCCGCCGCACTTCCCAAAATAGGGGCAGTCGGGGACGGCCCGCTCCGGGGAGGGCGCGTGGATTTTCACGATTTCGCCCAAGGCGTGGGTTTTCATCACGCGGGTAATCCGCAGATCGATGGTCTCCCCCCGGATGGCCTGGGGCACGAAGACCACGGCGCCGTTCACGCGGAGGACGCCGGGCCCCTCGCTGGAATAACCCTCCACCTGGGCGGTATAGACTTGTCCGTTCTTCAGCAATTCCATATGTCGGGCGCTCAGGCCTCCCACTTTTCAAGCAGCTGGCGCAGCTGGTCGGCGTACTTGGCCAGGGACTTGTTGTCCCGGCCCCGGCTGCGCTTGATGAACTCGGTGAGCATTCCGCCCACGGACACCAGACGCTCGTAAGCCGGGGTGCCCTTGGAGCCGCTGACGGTCTTGACCTTCCGCTCCGGCAGGTAGCCGCGCTCCAGCATGGTGTTGGACGCCAGGTCGTAAACCTCGGTGTACTGGGGCGCGTGGGCGGGGATGCCCATGGTCTGGAGTTTCTGGGCAAAGAAGGGGGCGACCTCCCGGTCTCCGTGGACCACGAAGACGTGCTGGGGCTTGGGCTCCTGGAAACCGGAAATCCACTTCAGAAGATGGTCCCGGTCCGCGTGGGAACTCAGGCCGGTGAAGTTCTCCAGCCGGGCCTGCACCGTGATCTCCTCGCCGAAGAGCTTCACGCTCTTGGCCCCCTCCAGCAGCTGCCGGCCAAGGGTGCCCTCGCCCTGGTAGCCCACGAAAAGGATCGTGCACTCCGGACGCCAGAGGTTGTGCTTCAGGTGGTGCCGGATGCGGCCCGCGTCGCACATGCCGGAGGCCGAGATGATGACCTTGGGGGTCCGGTCTTCGTTCAGGGCCTTGGACTCCTCGCTGGTCTCCGTAATGCAGAGGTTGGGGAAGCGGAACATGTTGGTGCCCTTGCGCACCAGCCACACCGCGTCGTGGTCCATATAGCCCCGGAGGTCGCCGTCAAAAATAGTGGTGGCCTTTTTCGCGAGGGGCGAGTCGATGTACACCGGGAAGTCCGGACAGGAGCGGACCATGTGCTGCTCTTTGATTTCCCGGATGAAATACAGCAGCTCCTGCGTGCGGCCCACGGCGAAGGAGGGGATGATGACATTGCCGCCCCGGGCCATGGTCTCGTCAATGATGCGGGCCAGATTGTCGGTGTAGGCCCAGCTCTCCGGGTGGTTCCGGTCGCCGTAGGTGGATTCCATCACCACATAATCCGCCCCGGTGATCTGCACGGGGTCCCGGATGACGGGCTGGTTGATGTTGCCGATGTCCCCGGAGAAGACGATGCTCTTTTTCACGCCGTTTTCCGTCAGGTCCATGATGATGAACGAGGAGCCCAGGAGATGGCCCGCGTCGGTGAACTCCACCTCCACCCCCTCGCACAGCTGGACGAACTGGCCGTATTCGCAGGTGGTCATGAACTCCGAGACCCGCTCCGCGTCCTCCACGGTGTACAGGGGCTCGGTTTTGGGAGAGCCGGAACGCTCGCCCTTGCGGTTTTTCCACTCCGCGTCCTGTTCCTGAATGTGGGCGGAGTCCAGCAGCATGATCTCCAGCAGCTGGGCGGTGAGGCGGGTGGTGAGAATGCGGCCCTGGAAGCCCTGCTTAATCAGCATGGGAATCCGGCCGGAGTGGTCGATGTGGGCATGGGTTACCAACACGAAGTCGATGGTATTGGCGGCGAAGGGAAACTCGCCGTTGCTGACCTCGTCCCGGCCCTGCTGCAAACCGCAGTCGATGAGAATGCGCTTGCCGTTGATGTCCAGGCAGTGGCAGCTGCCGGTGACGCATTGGTCCGCGCCGTAAAAGCTGAGCTTCATATAGGGGTCCTCCTTATCATGGTCTGCCTCTGGTCTTGATAAAAACATGATAGCACATTTCGACGGAATATACAATGAGCAAACCAATTTTTTTGCCGGACTTGGAGGAAACGTCCAGTGAGAGAACAGATCTGTGCGGAGGCGGCGGGGGAGGGCGGCGGTGTGGGAAAGCCGCCGGGCGGGGAACGGCGGCCGTTTTGTGAACTTTTTTTGGAGATTCCCGATTTCCTTTGCATTCCAGGGAAAACTGTGGTAAGCTATGCTTGTTTTTCTATGAATATTTTTATCTTCCCCCTTGGGGAAGCTTGAAATCAGAAAGGAAGTTTCAAACGATCATGGGTCTGATGCAGAAAATTTTCGGCGACTACAGCTCCCGGGAACTGAAATCCATTTACCCCATCGTGGACAAAATTGAGTCTATGGCCAACGATTACAAGGCCATGACAGATGCCCAGCTTCAGGCGAAGACGGCGGAATTCCAGGAGCGCCTTGCAAACGGAGAGACGCTGGACGACATCCTTCCGGAGGCCTTCGCCACCGTTCGGGAGGCGTCGGACCGGGTATTGGGTCTCAGGCCCTACCGGGTGCAGCTGGTGGGCGGCATCGTCCTTCACCAGGGCCGGATCGCCGAGATGAAGACCGGCGAGGGCAAGACGCTGGTGGCCACTCTGCCCGCCTATCTCAACGCTCTGGCGGGGAAGGGCGTCCACATCGTCACTGTCAACGACTACCTGGCCAAGCGTGACTCGGAGTGGATGGGCAAGGTTCACCGCTTCCTGGGGCTGAAGGTGGGCCTCATCGTCCACGGCCTGACTTCCAAGCAGCGCCAGGAGGCTTATGCCGCCGATATCACCTACGGCACCAACAACGAGATGGGCTTCGACTACCTCCGGGACAATATGTGCATCTACGCCTCGGAGCTGGTCCAGCGGGGTCATGCCTTCGCCATCGTGGACGAGGTGGACTCCATCCTCATCGACGAGGCCCGGACGCCCCTCATCATCTCCGGCCAGGGGGAGAAGTCCACCCAGATGTACGATATGACGGAGATGTTTGTGTCCAAGCTCAAAAAGCAGGTGGTGGTCCAGGTGGACAATAAAGAGGAAGAGGCCGCCGACATCGACGCGGATTACGTGGTGGACGAGAAGGCCAAAACCGCCACCCTCACCGCCCGGGGCATCGCCAAGGCGGAGGAGTATTTCCATGTGGAGAATCTCTCCGACCCCTCCAATTCCACCATCAGCCACCATATCAATCAGGCCCTCAAGGCCCACGGCACCATGAAGCGGGACATCGACTATGTGGTGAAGGACGGCGAAGTCATTATCGTGGACGAGTTCACCGGCCGCCTCATGTTTGGCCGGCGGTATTCCAACGGCCTCCACCAGGCCATCGAGGCTAAGGAGCATGTCAACGTCAACAGTGAGAACCGGACCCTGGCCACCATCACCTTCCAGAACTATTTCCGGCTTTACGACAAGCTCTCCGGCATGACCGGAACGGCCATGACGGAGCAGGAGGAGTTCGGCACCATCTACAACCTGGACATCATCGAGATTCCCACCAACCGCCCCAACCAGAGAGACGACCACCATGACGTGGTCTACAAGACGGAGGCGGGGAAGTTCCGGGCCGTGATCCAGCAGATCAAGGAGTGCCATGAGAAGGGCCAGCCGGTCCTGGTGGGCACCGTGTCCATTGAGAAAAACGAGCTTCTCAGCAAGCTCCTGGCCCGGGAGGGCATCAAGCACAACCTCCTCAACGCCAAGAACCACGAGAAGGAGGCGGAGATCGTTGCCCAGGCGGGCAAGCTGGGGGCCGTCACCGTGGCCACCAACATGGCGGGCCGCGGCACCGATATCATGCTGGGAGGCAACGCCGAGTATCTGGCCCGGGCGGACCTGACCAAGGCGGGCTACTCTGACGAGGTGATTACCGACGCCACTGGCTACGCCGATACCGACAACCAGGAAATCCTGGAGGCGCGGAAGCTCTTTGCGGAGAAGCTGGCCCAGCACAAGGCGGAGATTGCCAGCGAGGCGGATCAGGTCCGGGAGGCCGGAGGCCTGTTCATCATCGGCACGGAGCGCCACGAGTCCCGCCGGATTGACAACCAGCTCCGGGGCCGTGCCGGCCGCCAGGGCGACCCCGGCGAGACCCGGTTCTATATCTCCCTGGAGGACGACCTGATGCGCCTCTTCGGCGGGGACCGGATTACCAATATGATGGAGCGCTTCGATCTGGACGAGGACACGCCCATTGAGAACCGGATGCTGACCAAGGCCATTGAGAACGCCCAGACCACCGTGGAGTCCCGGAATTTCCAGTCCCGGAAATCCGTGCTGGAGTACGACGATGTGATGAACAAGCAGCGGGAGCTGATTTACGGGCAGCGCCGCCAGGTACTGGACGGCATGGACATCAAGGACACTGTGCTGAACATGATGCGCACCTCCATCAGCAACCACGTGGGGCTGTCCTTCGGCGAGCACCAGCATCTGGACGCCGCCGGATACCGGGAGATGCTCCGGGGACTTGAGGGCATGTACTTCGCCAAGGGCGCGGTGAACATTTCGGAGACGGAGGCGGCCCAGAAGGGGCAGGAGGAGCTTGACCAGGCCTTTATCGCTGCCGCCGAGAGTTTCTACGAGGCCAAGGAGGCGGAGATCACCACCCCCATCATGCGGGAGCTGGAGCGGGTCATTATGCTCCGGGTGGTGGACGAGTACTGGATGGACCACATCGACGCCATGACCGAGCTGCGCCAGGGCATCGGCCTGCGGGCCTACGGCCAGTCCGACCCGGTGGTGGAGTACAAGCGGGAAGGCTTCGATATGTTCGAGCAGATGATCAACGCCATCCAGGAGGAGACCCTGCGGCGGCTGTTCACCGTGCGGCTCAAGACCAACGAGGAGCTGCGCCGGGAGCGGGTGGCCAAGGTCACCGGACAGTCCGGCGGGGCGGACGGCACCGTGAAGAAGCAGCCGGTGAAGAAGGCCGCCAAGATCGGCCGCAACGACCCCTGCCCCTGCGGCTCGGGCCTGAAGTGGAAAAAGTGCACCTGCCCGGAGTACCATAAGGACGTTTGAGTATGCGCCAAGCCTTCCCCCTGCAAGGGGGAAGGTGGCACCGCCGCAGGCGGTGACGGATGAGGGTGCGGACAGGTGGTGCGCGCTGTGTCCAAATTTGGAGGACGGGTGCGCTGTACGGACGCCCCCTCACCCGCCCCCTTCCCCCTGTGGGTGGAGGGCATTCCGCCATTCCTCCTGCCTGAAGCCATCTTGCGGCATAGGGATTTCATCCATAAAGGAGAGCTTATGAACATCATCGAGCAGACCCAAAACGGCGTCGTCTTTTTCCAGTCCGACGGCATCGCCGCCGCCGGGGGCGCGGCCCACGGCTTCTCCACCCGCCTGGGCGGCGTGTCCCAGGGGATGTGGGAGTCCCTGAATTTGGGCGTGGGCCGGGGGGACGACCCCGACCACGTCCGGGAGAACTACCGCCGCTTTTTCCAGGCCGTGGGCGCGGAGGGCGGCAGGATCGCCGTCACCAACCAGGTCCACGGCGGCGCGGTGCGCACCGTCACCACCGCCGACGTGAGGCCCGACCCCTGCGGCAAGCCCCCCTATGAGGCGGACGGCCTGATGACCGACCTGCCCGGGGTGGCGCTGGTGGTGTACTCCGCCGACTGCATCCCCATCCTGTTTTACGACCCGGTGCGCCGGGTGATCGCCGCCGTCCACGCGGGCTGGCGGGGCACCGCCGCGGGCATCGCCACCGCCGCCGTCCAGCGGATGGAGACGGTGTACGGCTGCGACCGGGGGGACATCCTGGCCGCCATCGGCCCGGGCATCGGCCCCGACTGCTTCGAGACCCACGAGGACGTGCCCAACGCCATGACCGCCGCGCTGTCCACCGCCGTCCTCCAGCACATTAAGATTAAGGCCAACGGCAAGTTTTCCGTGGATCTGAAGGGCATCAACGCCATGCGCCTGGAGCAGGCCGGGCTGGACCCGGCCCACATCGCCGTCAGCGATATCTGCACCGCCTGCCGCTCCGACCTGTTCTGGAGCCACCGGAAGCTGGGCACCAACCGGGGATCCATGGCCGCCGCCGTCCAGCTGGTATGAGGCGGTGGCTCTCCCTGCTGCTGGCGGCCTGCCTGGGGCTGAGCCTTTTGGGCTGCGGCCCGGAGGATCCGGCGCCCGCTCCCTCCGCTTCGCCCACCCCCTCCGCCGCCCCCAGCCAGGCCCCGGAGGCGGCCCGGTTCAGCCTGGGCTACGACCCCGCCGCCTCCCTCCACCCCCTCACCGGCGCCAGCCAGGTCAACCAGGACCTGACGGGGCTGGTGTACCAGGGGCTGTACGAGCTGGACGGCCAATTTGTCCCCCGCCCGGTG
>NZ_CAJTUX010000090.1 GCF_910579365.1 uncultured Oscillibacter sp. | reverse complement strand
GGCCTGCATCAACAAGAAGGGGGCCTTCCTGACTGTGGCGGAGGATATCCGCATTTTGGAGCGCTACATCCGGCTTCAGGAGTTTCGGTATGACGGGCAGTTCTCGATTCAATATGAGATTGATCCCGGCGCCAGGGGCTGTCTGGTGCCCCGCCTGGTGCTTCAGCCACTGGTGGAAAACGCGCTGCTCCACGGGCTGGACATGAAGGCGGAGGGCGGAAAGCTGGTGATTCGCGCCCAAGCGGCGGAGGGCGTCTTGTATCTGAGCGTGGACGACAACGGACGGGGCATGACGCCGGAGCAGATTGACAGCCTGCTGCACAGCGAGACCCGCAAAACCCGGGGGCTGACCGCCGTCGGCGTGCCGAACGTGCGGGACAGGCTGAGGCTGTATTACGGGGACCGGGCGGGACTCCGCTATCAGAGCGGCGAATCCGGAACAACGGCGGTGATCCACATGCCGGCGGTCCCGGAAGGAGAGCGGTAGGAGGATGCGTATGAGAAAGGTCCTGATCGTGGACGACGACCATCTGGTGCGGAGTTATCTGAACATCCTCCCTTCCTGGGAGCGGGCCGGTTTTCAGATCGAGGCCGGCGCCCGGGACGGCGAGGAGGCTCTCAGCATTCTGGAGAATACGGAGATCGATCTTCTGATGACCGACATCTCCATGCCCCTTCTGGACGGAATTGAGCTGATTCGGAGGGTACGCCGGACCAACCGGCAGGTCTATATCATCGCCCTGAGCTGCCATGACGAATTTACCTATGTGAAGGACGCGTTGAAGGAGGGGGCGGACGACTACGTTCTGAAGAACACGCTGAACGAGGATTCGCTCTATCGTCTTCTGGAGGCGGCCGCCCAGCGGATGGAGGAGCGGCAGCGCCAGCAGGAGGAACAAATTCACATCCGGCACCTGGCGAAGGCGGGGGACCACCAACTGAAATACGCGTATTTCAGCAAGGTCATCGGAGAGTCCATAGACCCCCGGGAGGAGGAGAGGGAGCGTCTCCGCGCCGGGCTGCGCCATCCCTACCGGAACTGCGGAGCGGTCTGCATGCGCCTGGAATCCTGGGAGGGGGAGGATGGGAGCGCGCCTCATCCCGGGCGGCGGCGGTACTGCCAGGAGTTTCTGCGCCGCCTGCCCGAAGCGGCGGACCAGCTTGCGGACGGCGGCGGGCGGCTTGCGGTTGTGTATTGGGGAAAGGGGGTCTTTTATGGCTTCCTGGATCTGTCCGACCTCCGGGAGGATCATTTGATGCGCCAGCGGCTGATGGACGCGGCGTTGTGCTGCCACAGGATCTGCGGTCAGGAGCCCTATCCCTATGCCGTGGGCGTCAGCGGTCCGTGTTTGGGGGGAGACGCCGTCCAGACGGCTTACCGCCAGGTAAACGAGCTGATGAAGCTCCGCTTCTATGAGCGGCGGGAAATTTTGTACTACGACGCCGAGAAAAAGGCCGGAACACAGGTGCCGGAAGAGGCGAGAGCCCTGCTGGCCAGGGCGGAGGAGTACCGCTATCTGGGAGACCGGGAGAGCTTTTTGGAGGCCTGCATGAAGGCGGCCGGCCAGTTTGAGCGAAAACTTGTGGACGAGCGGCTGGTGCGGCTGTGGCTCCAGGAGCTGGAGCTAAAAGTGGGAATCTCCCCCGAGGAGGGTGAGAAGCGGCTTGTCGGCATGGAGCAGGTCTATCGGCGACTGGAGCGGGACGCGAAGCGGCTGTATCAAGGCAGGGGGGGCCGGATTCCCGAGAAGGTCAGCCGACCGGTGAGTACGGCGGCGGCGTTTGTGCAGGACCATTATAAGGAGCCTGTCGGACTGACGGAGGCCGCCCAGGCAGCGGGGGTCAACCCCACCTATTTGAGTTACCTGTTCCGAAAAGAAATGGGAATCGGGTTTTCCAATTACCTGCTGAACCGGCGGATTGAGTGCGCCATGGCGCTTTTGCGGGAGACGAATATGAAAGTACGGGAGGCGGCGGAGCAGTCCGGCTTTCACGATTACCATTACTTTGCCAAGGCATTTAAGAAGATTAACGGCCTCAGTCCGGCGGAATACCGGAAGCAGGCGGAGTGAACGGACGTCCCGGAGGGGACGTCCGTCGGCGTGTCAAAAAACGCAGAAGATTAACGCAACGGGAAGGAAGAGAGTTACGAGAGGAACCCCGGAGGGGTTCCTTTCGTTTTCAATCAGAAGTTTTTCAAAACTTTTTTAGAGTTTTGAAAAACTTGCGCAGGCTGGCGAAAATACGTTTTCGACAGCCTGACGGACGTCCCGGAGGGGACGTCCGTATTCTTTGGCCCTAAAAAAAAGACACAAAAAGCCAGATGGGAGAAAATCCGATGTTCCCGCCAAAGAAAACACCCGGAAACCTAAAAAAATTCCAACACCGGCAACCGGATTCTTCTTGTATAATGTGACTATAAAGGAGGACTTACAAAGAACCACATATAGGGAAAGTGTGGAAAACAGAACAGAAAGGGGTTCAATTCATGCTGCTGACGATCATTGAATTTGTAGGATTTACCGTATTGGTTGCGGTGCTGTCCTGGTACAAGACCAAGGACGAGGACTTGTCGTCCAAAGAGGGGTACTTCCTGGCCGGACGGGGTCTCCCGGGCATTGTCATCGCGGGGTCGCTGATGATGACCAACCTGTCTGCGGAACAGCTGGTCGGTACAAACGGACAGGCGTTTTCCGGCTCTATGAGCACCATGGCGTGGGAGGCTACCTCCGGCTTTGCCCTGCTGGTGCTGGCTTTTGTGATACTGCCCCGGTTTCTCAAGGGCGGCATCGCGACGATTCCGCAGTTTTACCAGATGCGCTATGATACATTTACCATGCGAATGTTCTCCTGCATGTTCCTGGTGGCCTATGTGGTGACCATGCTGCCCACCATCCTCTATTCGGGCTCCGTGGCTCTGGTGAAGATTTTTAACATCGAGGAGATTTTCGGCATCAGCTATTTCTGGGCTATCCTGATCGTCTGCTTCTCCACTGGCATCATCGGCATGGCCTATTCGGTATTCGGCGGTCTGAAGGCGGTTGCCTATTCCGACACGATTAACGGCGTGGGCCTGATTATCGGCGGCTTTGCGGTGCCGATTCTGGGTATCTTCGCCCTGGGCAAGCTAGGCGGAGGCAGCGGCAGCTTCGGCGAGGGCCTGCACTATCTGCTGACCACCACGCCGGAGAAGATGAACGCCTGGGCGGAGCCCACCTCCGTGGCGCCCTATGTGCCCTGGCCGCTGCTGTTCACCGGCATGTTTGTAAACAACATGTTCTACTGGGCCACCAACCAGTCCATCATTCAGCGTTCCCTAGGCGGCAAGAACCTGGCGGAGGCCCAGAAAGGCGCGATCTGGGCGGGCTTTTTCAAGTGCCTGGACGTGCTGGTCATCGTGCTTCCCGGCATCATTGCCTATCAGCTGCTGACGGCCCAGGGCGCGATTGATACCTCTGTGGGCTCCGCCGGCGACCAGGCGTATCCTCTGCTGGTGCTGGAGGTCATGCCCCCGGCGATCATGGGCTTCTTTGCCGCCGTGATGTTCGGCGCGATTCTGTCCTCTTTCAACTCCGTGCTGAATTCCTCCTCCACCATCTTTGCGCTGGATATCTGGCAGCCTATCTGGGGCAAGAACGCGGACGCGGAGAAGACGGTGAAGATCGGCAAATACTTCGGACTCATCGTGGGCGTCGTCGCCATCTTCATCTCCCCCTTCGTCATGTACTTCGGCACCGGCATCATGAACTTCATCAACGAGTGCTGGGGCTTCTTCTCCATGCCCATTCTGCTGGCGGTGCTCTTCGGCCTGCTGAGCAAAAAGGTTTCCCCCATCGCGCCCAAGATCACGGTGCCGGTACATATCGTGATCTACGGCGCCACCAAGGTCATTCCCTTCTGCCAGAAGTGGCACTATCTGTATTGGGTGTTCTTCTGCTTTGTGGTGGAGGCCATCATTTATCTGATCTGCATCAAGGTCTGCCCCCGGAAAACCGATTGGGAGATGCCCGATGCGAAGGTTATGGATATGTCCGCCTGGAAGACCGGAAGGCTCTGGGCTGCGGTGGGCGTCGCGGTGATCGTTGTAATGTACATTGTCTGCTCTCCGCTGGTGCTGGGAGCCTGAGAGCGGTTGGAGAGGGCTCTTCCTCCCTCTGTCTGGGGCTTCGTCCCCGACTTTAAAACTTTGCAGCACAAGCCCCCTGCCGCGTGTAAGCGGCAGGGGGCGGTTCATTTTAGGGGAGAAAATTTCTTTCGTCTTAGAAAACCTGCTCAGGCTGTCGAAAGTCTTTTCGGCAAGCGAAAAGGCCGGCGCAGTCACACTGCGCCGGCCTTGGAAATGTGGGGTTACTTTTTCTTTCCCAGGAAGCGGAGAAGATACAGGAACAGATTGATGAAATCCAAGTACAGCTGAAGCGCGGAGTAGATGGACGCCCGCTCCAGCATGGCCTGGTCGCCCTGGTAGGCGTCGTAAAGAGCCCGAATTTTCTGGGTGTCATAGGCGGTAAAGCCCAGGAAAATGGCGATGCCGATGAGGCAGACCACCCGGTCCATCATGCCCAGAGGCAGGAAGAGGGACAGCAGGCCGCAGACGATGAGGAAAATCAGTCCGCCCACCAGAATGGGACGAAGGCGGGTGAGGTCCGTTTTGGTGCGGTAGCCATACAGTGCCATAGCGCCGAAGTAGACGGCGGTCATGGCGAAGACCAGGATCAGGCTCAGCATGCTGAAGATCAGGAAATAGGCGGAGAATACCACGCCGTTCACCGCCGCGTAGACAAAGAACAGGGCTCTGGCCGTTCCAACCTGGAGCGTGTGAAGCCGGGCGGAGAGGAACAGCACCACGCCTAACTCCACCACCAGAAGAACGATGTGGAAATAGGGGATGGCAAAGACGTAGAGAATGGTCCCTGTGGCGTAGCCGAAAAAGGCCACGGCAAAGGTGGTCAGAAGGCCCAGGAACATCCAGAAGAAGGCCTTGGCGGTGTAAACGCCGATGGGCTCTTCTGTATAGGCCCCCAGACTTTGATCGTTGTATTCAACTCCGTTTAAACGCATGAGGAATCCCTCCTTTTAGATTTTTTCCATCATAGCACATCACTGCTGAAATGTCCAGTGGAGAGAGAGGGTTTTCAGACGGTTCGGGTGATGACGCTGGAAAAGCTGAACCAGCCTCTGGGGTCCCGGAAAGCTCCGGTAAGAGTCTCCCGCAGGTCCCAGGCCGTGCCCTTGGTATACAGCGGAGCGCAGGCGAAGTCCATCAGCAGCAGCGCCTCCGCGTCGTGGAGGCAGCCCATTCGGGCGGTGCCGTCGGCGGCTCCGGCCACAATTTTCATCAGGGTGTCATAAGCGCTGTTTTCGTATGCGATCAGGTTTTCCCGGCTTCCGGTGGTCCAGGCCGTCAGGAAGCATTCCGCATCGTTGGCGGAGGCGGTGAGCTGCAGTCCCGCCAAGGTGTATTCCCCGGACCGCAGAGCGGACATCAGGCCCCGTTCGCTGAGTCCTTTGGGGGTGACCTGGACGCCCAGGGCGTCCTGCCACTGCTGGCAGAGGAGCTGGGCGACAGCAGCGTTGACCTCGCTGTTGAGGTACAGATATTCCAGCTGGCCCAGATTTGCGCCGCTGTCATAGCCGGTCTCCTCCAACAGAAGGCGGGCCTTCTGGCAGCGCTGCTCATAGCCCTCCGGGTCGTTGTCCAGCAGGGCGGCGCTGAGGGTACGGAAATCCCCTTCCTCGTTTTCCGGCACGCCGGGGGGCACTACGCCCTCCGCCGGAAGAGCCGCCGCTCCCGCCGCCTGCGCCAGGGCGGCGCGGTCGATGACAAGGCTCATGGCCTCCCGAAGCGCCGGGTCGGCGAAGAGCTCTGAGGCGCAGTTAAAGAGGGCGGTGTAGGTGGCAAGCTCCGGCAGGGGGGACCACTCCGGGTCCTGAGCCAGCTCGGTGAGCTGGCTGTCCGGCAACGGCCATACCGCGTCCACCGTTTTGTTCTCGTAAAGGGACCAAGCTTCTTCCGCAGAACCGGCAAAATGGAAGGTGATGCTCTGGGGACCGGGCTGGGCGGCATAGTAGCGGCTGTTGGATTCCAGGCGGAGAAGACGCCCCTCCTCCTGGGCGGCGATGATGTATGGGCCGTTGGTCACCAGCTGGGTGGGGTCCCCCTCCCACCAGGATTTTTCACCGGAGGCGGCCTTCAGCTTCTGAACCACGTCCTGCCGCAGAGGCATGGTGGCGGGGGAAGTGCAGACCTCCTTCAAAAACCAGTCATAGTGCCCGTTTAATACCACCACCAAGGTGCTGTCGTTCTTCGCCGTGACCTGGAGAAGGCTCATGTCGCCGGAGGCGCGGGCCTCCTGAAAGCCCTGGACCACGGACAGAAGGTCCGCGTACCGGGAGCCGGTGGCCGGGTTGGCCAGCCGCTGCCAGGCGTAGACAAAGTCTCCGGCGGTGACGGGCTGCCCGTCGGACCAGCGGGCGCTGCGCAAACGGAAGGTGTAGGTGACGGCGATGGCGCCGTCCTTGGTCTCCTCCTCCTGGTCCACGCTCTTGGCCATGCCGCTGACGACGCTGGTTCGCCCGGTGCTGTCCGCCGTTACCCGCATAAGATTTTCATAGAGATGGGCGAGAATGGTCTGTCCCCCGGCGTCCTCGGCGTAGATGGGGTCCAGAGAGTCCGGCGCGCCGCCGGCACAGGCGGCCATGGCCAGGCCCTCGCCGTCTCTGGCGCAGCCGGAGAGCAGAGAGATGCAGAGGGCCGCCAGCAGCGGCAGCGCCGCGAGGCGTTTGACGAGCTGTTTCATAAAACCTCCAAAGACGGCCGGATAGGGACCGTCTCTCTTTTATCATAATGAATGCCGAGCGCCCTGGGGCAAATTGGCAGACCTCTATTATAAGGAATTTCACCTGCCTTGTAAAGGTAGGTGAAACAAAAAAGTAACAAATATGACAAAAATTAAAGAACCGTTCAAAATTTGGAAACCCTATGATTTACAGCGTCTCCAAAATCTCCGCCACAGTCCGGCAGCGGGAGGAGAAGCGGGCTCGGAGCTCCGGCGCGGCGTTCTCCATCAGATAGGAGCGGCCCGCCCGCTCCAGGAGGGAGACGTCGTTGTAATTGTCTCCGAAGGCCATGACCTCTCCCAGGTCAATGCCCAGGATTTCGCAGAGGCGCTGGACGCCAAGGCCCTTGTCTGCCAGAGTGAAATCCAGCCAGACCGCTCCGGCCACGGCGCAGCGGAAATGTGCGTTCCATTTGGGAAAAAGGGCTTCCTTTGCGGCTTCCACGCCCTGGGGGCAGTAGGCGGATACCTTGACAATGTCCTCCGGCGTGTCCTCCGGAGCGGGAAGGACCGCGGTGCGGTTGCCCAGGAACCAGCGAATCTGGTCCTCCAGGTCCGGAGTTTTGGGGCAAAGATAGCTGACGTCGGCCCCGGAGATCAGCACCTCCGTCTCCGGCAGGGCCAGGATGTCCCGGCACAGCTCCTCGGAGAGGCGGCGGTCCATGACGGTTTTGCTGAGGATGGGTCCGGGACTTCCGGGACCGTAGACCACCGCGCCGTTCTCACAGAGGAAGGGGACTTTATCCGCCACCGGGGCAAAGAGCTGCCGGAGGCTGGTATACTGCCGCCCGCTGGCGGGGCAGAAGAGGATTCCTTTTTTCTCCAGGCGGTGGATGTGGTCAAAAATTTCCAGCGGAATCTCCGAGGCTCCGTTCTGGAGCAGGGTTCCGTCAATGTCGCTGGCGATGAGGCGGATCATGAGGGATACCTTCGTTCTTCTTGGGTGGGAACGGCGTCCGGGGCCT
>NZ_CAJTUX010000089.1 GCF_910579365.1 uncultured Oscillibacter sp. | reverse complement strand
GTGAGCAGGGCGGAGAAATGTCCCGCCGTGTTTTTACCTTTCATGCGGCATTTCCCCCGTATCCCTGAAGATGTCCCTATAAATTCCAGGGGCCAGTCCAATAAATCGATTGAAATAATTGGTAAAATGGCTCTGGTCGGAGAAGCCGGTTTGCAGCGCCGCCTCAACGGGGGGAACACCTTGTTCCAGCAGCTTTTTGGCCTTGCCGATACGAATGTTTTCCAGGTAGCTGTACGGTGTGACGCCCTTTGAGCCGGTAAAGGCCCGGAGCAGGGTGGATTTGCTCAATCCGGCACAACGGCAGACCTGATCCAGATAAATTCCCTCGGCATAATGCTGTTCCATAAAGGCACAGGCTTTCTCAATTTCCTCCCGGCACTCCGGGATGCAGTTCTCAAAAGGCTGGCCGTATTGCTGGATTAGCAAAGAAATCAGAAACAGCAGATTTTCCTCTTTTCCAAATTCATTGGAGCCTTTCATCACCAGCTCATGGAGCGGGCGCAGATAGCAGGTGACTTCTTCATCAGAGATCACGTTACGAGAAAATCCAGGCAGTTCCCGCCTGCCGGTGACTTCCTCCGCCAAATCCAACATGACCTCCTTGGTGATGTTGAAGCCACGATAATCCAGCGTACCGCCGTCATTCTGAACACAGGCGTGGTTGTCCCCTGGATTGAACAGGAGAACATTGCCCCTTTTGATGGTATACTCCTGATTTTTGCAGGACAGGACACGTTCCCCGTCCTCCATAAATCCAATCACATAGTATTCATGGAAATGGTTCGGAAAAGGCTGTACGATGCCCTCAAAACGGTAAGCCTCAATGTGCAGCTCGTCATCGTAGACCACCGTTCGCACTTCTTTTTTCATGCGGTGCACCTCCTTGTCCGTCCCATTATAACAGCCGGGGATTGTGCTGGCTTGTAAAATATCTTCATTTTTCGCAGGACTTACAAAACGGCGCAGGGATGGGTCAGCCAATCCCTGCGCCGCTTTATCAAAAATCAGAACCACATAGCTTGCTCATCTCTAAACTTTGGAACCGGCCCGTCCTGATACGGGTCATAGCGATGTTCATTACAGCCAAACTCCTGCAAAAAGCAGATCTTATCCTCCGCCGTCCACTTCACAAGGGTCATTCCGTCAAAGCCTTCCACCCTGCCGTCATCCATCGTATTCTTAAAATACCACTCAACGATGGTCTGATCCTCTTTGTGGAAATACTGTCTGATGTCCCACTGGAGGACGGTTCCCCGTGTATTCCATTCCTCAAACCAATGCTTCACTTTGGCAACGCCATGATACTGCGGCCCCCAGCTTTCGATGTAAAGGACATTATCAGAAAATATGTCTTCTATACCCAGGTCTTTCTTTTGCAGCCACATATCAAACCATAGCCTGATGATTTTTTCTCGCTTATCCATACTGTCCTCCTATTGTTTTCAAACAGGCCGTTCAGCCTGCCGGTATCCTTCAGCCACGCCAGATAAGAGCGAACGGTGCCGCCCGCCAGGACATATTGCTCAAAGTTCATGGCCAGCCCGCAGACGGTAAACAGTTTTTGCAGGATGACCTCAAAGCAGAGCGGTTCCTGACAGATGCCGGTGATCTTGTCCGCGATCTCCAGCACCTTGTCGATGTTGTACTGTGCGAGGTCAGCTATATCTTCGGAGGCGGCGGCGTGGGCCGGGACAAACATCTTCGCTTGCAGGGACTTCGCCATTTCCAGCGTGTTCAGATAGGCGGCGGCATCATAGATACACAGACCGCTCTTTGCGATTTCAATTCAAATTCAGATCAGTTTTTCATAGTCCCGCCTGCCATAGAAGGATTTGCGGGAGAGTGTACCATATATCCGAGGATGCTGTCTAAATCCTGTTCGGCCAACTCGGTCTTGATGATCTCATATGCCATACTTCGTTCTCAGCTCTTTGAGTGAGGAACGGGCATCCACTGTTTTTCCCTCTCGGATTTCCGCCTCCGCCAATTTTGCGTAAACATCCAGCATGGCCAGCTTTTCTTCATAGGCTTTCATGCTCATAATCACCATTTCACCGTATCCATTTTTCGTGATATAGACCGGCTCGGTAGATTCGCTGCACATCTGTGAAATGGCGGCGGTGTCCTTCAAGTCGCGGATGGGGATAATTCGCGGCATAGAATCAACTTCTTTCGTGTCCTGATTATACCACAATTATCCCATATCCGCAACAGATTATTTATCGGGGCCGGGTACAGTTCGGGGCCAAGATGGGAGGAATGACCTCCACACGCCGGTAACAGGACAAGGCGGTGGAATTGCCACCGCCCTGTTTTAAGTAAACTCAATAAATTATCATTGTATTTCACTCTATACAATATCCGGTTCACACATTCTGCGCCAAAAGAACCTTTTTTCGCGCATAGTTTTAGGGTCAACCTCTCTTAGCTTTTTCAAAATTGGCTCGTATAGTTCCTCATGCTCAAAAAGACTGAATGCTGCGTCAATCTCTAACTGTCTTTTTACTTCTTCCCGAAGTTGGGAATAGAAAGACAGCCACAAGCCAAGACAATCAACGAAATGCCGGATGCTGTAATTCATTGTGCGAGGTATCTCTCTAATTTCGCCCCAGAGGTGTTTTTCACTTTCATCCATTTGTATCTGAAAAACTGCCCCGCTCTACGCCGTTCCGACTATCCAGACCGTCAAGGCCGAGTAGTATTTTTTGCTTCGCAAAAAATCTCCACTCTGCCCACCTTGACCGTCTGGATTTTTGCCGTTTCCATTTCGCCGCCGAAAACGGGGAACAGGATTTGACAATCCTGCCCCCGCTTTCGTCCGCTCCATTTTAACGGCAAAACCGTCTGCACTGGTGCGGCGGTTGCCGGTAGGTTTTGCGGTGGCTCTGCCCCCGCGCCCCCGGCCTCTCCCAAAGAACAGGATAAGGGCAAATGTGTAACCGGCGGGCGTGGGATATGGAGCGATAACGGACAGAGCGGCGGGGATAGCACCGCCGCCCTGTTAGCTTTTCATCTGCCCGACAAGCAGGAAGCTACCTTCCATCTCCGCCTTTATCGCAATCATAACGATAGTAATTACGGAAAAGCCGCTGGGCTTCGGTACTGGTAAACAGTTCTGTAAAGGAGCCAGCAATTTTATACCAGAAATCCTTGTCAAAAGTCACGGACTTCCCAGCCATATAAATGCCGGTGTCTGCTCCATCGTCTACATAGAAATAAACCACATCCCCAATATCATCCCCAAAGGGAAATCCATTCGGACAGTCCTCAAAGAAACCAACTGTGGCATCGAAATCTTTCATATCGTTCCAAATCCAAAATGACATTTCTGGTATGACCCAGTTGGGGCGTTTGTCCTCAATACCGCCACCGCCGAATTTGCGGAAAATTTCACAGTAGTCCTCCGGCAGAGGAATTGGGCAATGTTCCCTGATTAAGTTTAGTTCTGTTTCCACTTCGTCTTTCCAGTTGGGTCTCCAGTAGGGATTATACCCGTCCCATGCTCTGCACATCTCATCTTGAAAGCCATCAAAAAGCAAATTTATCTGCGCTATCAAGTTCATGATTGTGTTTCTCCATCACGGCTTGGATTATAAATTCAAGTATAGCACACTTCCCCGCTGGAAACAATCCCCGTCCTCTGCTGTTTCGACTATCGCACAACCGGGGAGCGTGGACATTTAGACTTGCGGCACAGCCCCAAACCCCCATGAATACGGGCTTCCTGGTGCGCTCCAAGCCCCGGCGCGGTTTTATACTACCCACCCCCAAAAACGGCTTTTAACCGTCCACGGGGCTTTTCCCGCCTGATTTTTCCCATCCCTTGAAAAGTTCCTCAAAAATAATGACAACAAAGGCGGTGATGTGCTGCCTGGATCTGCCGAACTGCTGTCAGTATTTCTGAGGATTGCTATAATTCCCGGAACCATGCTATTCTAAGAACTAAACTCTGTGAATATAGATTAAATTCCTGTATTTTGATGACAAGATAATCCCTCCTTAAAAACGCGGATGAAGCGCTCGAATGATAACCATGCGCCGTGTGATTCGGGAGTTGAACGAATAGTTCTTAATTTTTGAAACATCAGGCCATTACCAACCTGCGGCAAATCAGTAAGATATAGATAAGGGGGTGAACTAATGGTACATAGATACCCTGAATTATTTGGTGAAATTGCGAAGACAGCCCGCATTCAAGCTGAGTTGACCATAGAGATGGTTGCGGAGAGGGCGGATATTACGGAACGCTGTCTCTACCGAATTGAAAACGAGGGAAAGAAGCCCGGCTTCGATGTCCTTTACAGATTGATCCGGGTGCTGTCTATCCCGGCGGATTCCGTTTTTTATCCGAAAAGGGCAATTCAAAATCCCGAGGTGGAAGAAATTGTTCACACGCTTTATAGCTGTGATGAACCTTCCCTACAAATTGTGAGGGCGACTCTGCGGGCCGCTTTGGAGAGCCAGCAAAACGATACTTTTTGTAAAAAAGCAGGACCGGCAGTCATTGAGTGATTTCTCAATGGCTGCCGGCTCTGCGTCTATGCGCCTGGCTCTCGAATAATTGATAGGCTTTGTGCTTTCAGGTCAGCAAGGAAGGATCATCAGGTTTTGATTGGGAAGGGTACAGCTCGTCCTTTTTTCAAAGCCAAGCAGCCAGCTCAGACAAATCGTGCTGATGTTCTTCCCGTGTACTCGATATACGCCATGATTCGGGAAGCACGGAAGGGAAATCACCGTTCCCTCAATGGGTTCTATCCGCGCCACATGCCGGATGGGGATGGCGAACACATTGCTGCTGGGATGGACCTGAAACATCACGCCAAGGATGGGTTCTTCCGTGTTTGTCATAAGCCGGTCCCCGCGCCGGCGGCGGCAAGAATCAGCTCCACGCAGCGGTCGATTCCCAGCTTGCTGCTGTTCAGGCAGAGGTCATAGTTGGAGGACATTCCCCAGACCTTGTCTGTGATGTGCTTATAATAGGCGGCGCGTTTTTTGTCCTGCTCCCTGACATGTCCCTCCGCGGCCTTGGCGTCGATTCCATGCTCCGCAACGACCCGATCTGCCCGGTCTCCCAGAGCGCCGAAGACGAAGACGTGGAAACAGTCCTCCCGGTCCCGCAGAACAGAGTCGGCGCAGCGCCCCACGATGACACAGGGCTCCTTTTCCGCCAACTCCTTGATCAGCTCCGTCTGGTAGGTGTTGATCTGGTCCGGCAGGCGCATGGCCTGCCGGTTCTCGGCGCTGTACTGGTGGGAGGCGTAGGCGGAATAGCCGCCGGTGGCGATGTTGCAGAGGAGGCTGGGAGTGTGATACTCCCCCTGCTTCTCCACGGTTTCCGGGGAAAGCCCGCTGCGCTCCGCCACGATCTGCACCAGCTTTTTGTCGTAGAAGGGAATGCCCAGGCGCTCCGCCACAGTTTTTCCGATGGTATGGCCTCCGCTGCCGCATTGACGGCTGATGGTAATGACACATTTTTTCATTGTTCCGCCACCTCTTTACTGAAAATCTTTTTCCAGGAGCTCCTAAAGTCATCAAAGAGATCACGCCGGACAGTCCGTCTCCAATAGGCCCGGCCCACAAGATGCCCTCCACGCCCCACAGGTATCCAAAGAGCAGCATGGCGGGAATCAGGAAAATGATCTGCCGGGACAGGGAGAGCAGCGCGGCGGGGATGGGCTTGCCGATGGCCTGGAAGAAGATGCCGGTGACGGCTCCCGCGCCGATCATGAAGCAGGCCAGCAGGTACACCCGGAAGCACTTCACGGCAAATTCCATGTACAGGTCGGACTCCTGCCCGAACAGGTTGATGATATACTCCGGGCAGAATTGGAAGATGAAGAAGGCCGCCACCAAAATCAAGGTGCAGCTCGTCAGGGCCAGCTTGTAGGTTTTCTTCACTCGGTCGTACTGGCCGCTGCCGTAGTTGAAACCGAAAATAGGCTGAATGCCGGTGGCGATGCCCAGGGCGATGCCGGTGATCAGCTGGCTCACTTTCATCGTGATGCCAAGCGCCGCCAGAGGAATGTCGGCTCCGTACTTGGACATGGCCCCGTACTTCACAAGGGAATTGTTCATGACCGCAATGACAAATACCGAGGCGACCTGAGAAATAAAGCTGGATGTGCCGAGGGTCAAAATCCGTTTGATGACGCTCCACTTCGGGATCATGTGCTGCTTTTTTATCTCAATGGTTTTAAATCGCAGCATACACGCAGCAAAGTAGACGGCGTTCAGAATCTGCCCAATGATGGTGGCCCAGGCCGCGCCTTTTACGCCCCAATGGCACACAAAAATAAAGATGGGGTCCAGAATGATGTTGGTGATACAGCCGATCAGCAGACCGATCATGCTCACCTTCGGCCGTCCATCCGCCCGGATGATGCTGCCAAACGCGCCGTCGATCATGGCAAAGGGGAAACCCAGCACGATGATGCTTCCGTATTCCAGGGCGTAGGGCAGATTTCCCTCCGTGGCTCCGAATAGATGGCAGAGCGGCTCCAGAAACAGCTCAAAAAGAACCAGCAGGACCACACTGACGCCAACCATCAGGGCGACGGCGTTTCCCACACCCTGGGCCGCGTCTTCCGTCCGGCCCTTCCCGAGACTCAGGCTCATATAGGACGCGGCTCCATCGCCGATCATCATGCCCAGGGCCAGCAGAATCGAAGTGAGGGGCAGGATGATATTGGTGGCGGCGTTGCCCAGATAGCCGACGCCTTGGCCAATGAAAATCTGGTCCACCATGTTGTAGAGCGAGTTGACCACAATGGAGATAATGCTGGGAATGGCGTAGCGGACCATCAATTTGCCAACCCGCTCGGTTCCCAGCGGATTGGCGGCAACTTGTTCGTTCATGTCAAATTTCCTCCTCTTAAATATAAATTGTTCAGGCAATGGCGCTGCCTGTGTAAAGCTGGTAATACCGGCCCTGTTCCTCCATCAGCTGGTCGTGGGTTCCCCGCTCGATAATCCGGCCCTGTTCCAGGACCATGATACAGTCGGCGTTCCGAACCGTGGAGAGCCGGTGGGCGATGACAAAGGTGGTCCGGCCCTTCATCAGCCGATCCATCCCCTCCTGCACCAGCCGTTCGGTGCGGGTGTCGATGGAGGATGTGGCCTCGTCCAGGATCAGGACCGGCGGGTCGGCCACGGCGGCGCGGGCAATGGCGATGAGCTGCCGCTGGCCCTGGCTCAGATTGGCGCCGTCGCCGGTGAGGACCGTCTGGTAGCCGTCGGGAAGCCGCCGGATAAAGCCGTCGGCATTGGCCAGCTTCGCGGCGGCAACGCAATCCTCGTCTGTGGTGTCCAGCCGCCCGTAGCGGATATTCTCCATGACGGTGCCGGTGAACAGATGGGTGTCCTGCAAAACGATGCCCAGGGACCGGCGAAGGTCCGCTTTTTTGATCTTGTTGATGTTGATGCCGTCATACCGGATTTTTCCGTCTTGGATGTCGTAAAAGCGGTTGATCAGATTGGTAATGGTGGTTTTTCCCGCTCCGGTGCTGCCCACAAAGGCGATTTTCTGACCCGGCTCGGCAAAGAGCCTGATATGGTGCAGGACGATTTTTTCATCGCTGTATCCAAAATCCACATCGTCAAACGCGATGCCGCCTTCCAGCTCCGTGAGGGTTACCGAGCCGTCCTGGCGGGGCTGCCGCCACGCCCAGAGCCCCGTTCGCACACCGACGATCATCAACGACCCGTCCGGCCTCTTTTTGGCGTTGACCAGCTGCACATGACCGCCGTCCGGCTCCGGCTGTTCGTCCAGCAGCTGGAAGACGCGCTCCGCTCCGGCCAGAGCCATGATGATGCTGTTGAGCTGCTGGCTGACCTGGGTGACCGGCTGGGTAAAATTCCGGTTCAGATTCAGATAGGAGACCAGGGTCCCCAGGGTCAGGCTTCCCATGCCGT
>NZ_CAJTUX010000088.1:4369-7939 GCF_910579365.1 uncultured Oscillibacter sp. | reverse complement strand
GTAAAACTTTTTTAGAGAACATAAACAGGAAACAGGCGCTTGCCTTTGGCCTTTGGGCCAAGGGCAGGCGCTTTTTTATTTCCTCTGGAAATTTTGCGGAGTAGACTTTCAAAAGCGGCTATTCGTGAGTAAACAGATGGAACGACATTCCTCTTTTGAAAACTGAATAGCAGCCGTCAGAGAGATACCTGCCGCAGTAGATAGTGTGCCATGACATGAGCGTACCTGCTGCTTAATTCGCGCATAGCGCCGGCAGAGAAAACCCGGCCAGAGTTGGGCGGGGAACCGTATGGCGGTCTGCGTTACATATCCCGCAAACGTGGGGTGTGAATTTTCAAAGGAGGAAACCGCTTATGTTTCATATCAGGAAAAAACGCCGGGGGAGGTGCCGCTATGAAGAAGCTGAAAACGGTGGACGCGGACACGTTGCTCTACCAGCCGCTTGACAAGCCCAGTTTCGTGGTGGACGGCCTGATCCCCACTGGCCTGACCCTGTTCTGCGGGGCGCAAAAGATCGGGAAAAGCTGGCTCATGCTGAAGCTGTGCCTGTGCGTGTCGGAGGGCAGGCCCCTGTGGGAGCTGCCGACCACACCGGGGGACGTGCTGTACCTGTGTTTGGAGGACACCTTTTACCGCATCCAGGACAGGCTGTTTCGTCTGACCGATGAAGCCAGCGATCGCCTGCGCTTCGCCGTGGCAAGCTGCAAGCTGACGGACGGTCTGGTGGGCCAGTTGGAGGACTATCTCAAAGAGCACCCCGGCACCCGGCTGATCGTCATAGATACCTTGCAGAAGATACGCACCGCGTCCAAGGACAACGCCTATGCCAACGACTACGGGGACATATCGTTGCTCAAGGATTTTGCGGACAGACACGCCCTGGCGGTGGTGGTCGTCCACCACATCCGCAAGCAGGGGGACAGCGACATTTTCAATCGGGTATCCGGTACAACCGGGCTGACGGGCAGCGCGGACGCCACCTTTGTGCTGGAAAAGGAACACCGGGCATCCGACACCGCCGCTCTCTACGCCATCGGCAGGGACATCGAGTACCAGGAGTTCACCCTGCGCTTTCGTGATTGCAGTTGGGAGCTGGTGGAGCGGAAATCCCAGGAACAGCTTGCGGCGGCAGAGGTGCCGCCCATTCTTTTTCGGCTGGTGGCTTTTATGGAGGGACGGCGGGAGTGGTCGGGCACCGCTACCGAACTTTTGACGCAGATGGGGGAAACAGACACCGCGCCCAACGTCATCACAAAGCTGCTGAATGAGTACCACGCCACCATCCTGCGCCAGAATAACGTCCGCTATGTGTACCGCCGCACCAAGGCGGGGCGGCGCATCGTCCTTTCGAGGGGTGACGGCGTTGACAGCGGTGACGGTTTATCTGGGATGCCGTCAGTGAGGGGAACAGCCGTCACCCCCGTCCTGTGACCCGGAGGGTCACGCGGGGCGTAGCCCCGCAAAAAGGGAGTCCAGAGGGAACGTCTGGCACACGGCCTTGCTTGCAAGGTGTAGTGTGTTACACCCTGGAAACGCAGCCGGAAAAATCGGAGATTTTTTCGGCCGCAGGGGTGGCGCTTTCCGAGCCGTGGCGCGAGGAAAGACCCGCCCCTGCACCATGCGTTTCCGGGGTGTTCTCCCGTCAGGGTGACAGCGGCGGGGGGGCATCCCAAAATAACCGTCACCGCCGTCACCGCTGTCAACCTGATGGGCGGACGCGCCCCCGGTCTGCCCGCACATTTCGATTGGAGGGATGACCATGCCCTATGCGATATTGCGCTTCCAGAAGCGCAAGGCCGGTTCCATCGCGGCCTGTGAGCGCCACAACGAGCGGAAGAAAGAAGCCTACAAAAGCAACCCGGATATTGACATGGAGCGTTCCAGAGAGAATTATCATCTTGTTGCCCCGCCCCAGTACACCTACAAAAAGGAGATCAACCGCATGACAGCGGCGGCGGGGTGCCGGGTGCGTCGGGACAGCGTGATGCTGGTGGAAACGCTCATCACCGCATCCCCGGAGTTCATGCACAGTCTATCACCGGCGGAGCAGAGGGCCTATTTTGCGGCGGCGCTGGACTTTGTTTCCGGGCGTGTCGGAAAACAGAATATCATCTCCGCCGTGGTGCATATGGACGAGACAACGCCCCATATGCACCTTTGCTTTGTCCCCATCACCAAGGAGGGCAAGCTGTCGGCTAAAACCATGCTGGGCAATCAAAAGAGCCTGTCCGAGTGGCAGACGGCCTACCATGCCCATATGTCAGCCAGGTGGCCAGAGTTGGAGCGCGGGGAGTCCTCCATGATAACTCGGCGCAAGCACATCCCCACATGGCTGTTCAAGCTGGGCGGCAGGCTGGATAAGCAGCATGACGAGATCGTAAAGGCCCTGTCCGACATCAACGCCTTTAACGCTGGGAAGAAGCGGGACAAGGCGCTGGCGCTGCTGTCCGCATGGCTGCCTGACATGGAGCGGTTTTCACGGGAAATCCAGAAGCAGAGCGATTATATCAACAGCCTGAAACAGCGGGTCAGCCAGTCGGAGCAGTACGCCGACCATCTGCGGGATGGGCGCTATGCGGAGGAATTAAAGGTACAGGAGGCCAACAAGCGCATTTTTGAGTTGCAGCGCACCAATCAGCAGTTGGAGCGGCTGGTAAAGCTGATACCGCCCGAAGTGCTGGAAGAACTGCAAAAGTCCGGCAGGGGCAGAATGAAAGAGAGGTAGCCCATGAAAAAGCAGGAATTAACTGTGCTGAAAATAGAGGATTTGCGCCCGTTTCCGGGCAATCCCTTTCATTTGGTGGAGGATGAACAGCTTATGGAGTTATCGGAGAGTATCAAGGAATTTGGCATGGCCGCGCCCATCCTCACCCGGCCCGCAGGGGATGGGAACGGCTACGAGGTCATAGCGGGACAGCGGCGTGTCCGGGCGGCGGAGTTGGCGGGGATAGAGAGCGTCCCCGCCTTTGTTCTGCCCATCGACCGCGACCGGGCCATCATCACCCTTGTGGACAGCAACATCCAGCGGGAGAATATCCTCCCGTCGGAGCGGGCCTTTGCCTATACGATGAAGCTGGACGCCATGAAGCGGCGGGGCTACCGCACCGATCTAACATTGTCCCAAGTTGGTACGAAGTCCAGGACGGATGAAATTGTGGCAAAGGGCTTTGGCGTCAGCAAGTCCACGGTACAGCGGTTTATCCGCCTGACGGAGTTGTTGCCGCCTATTTTGCAGATGGTGGATGAGGGCAGGATCGCCCTCACCCCTGGGGCGGAACTGTCCTTTTTGACCCAGGAGGAACAGAAAAATCTGCTCACCACCATGGAGAGCGAGGACGCTACGCCCTCGCTGGCCCAGGCCCAGCGCATGAAGAAGCTGAGTCAGGCGGGACAGCTTGATATGGACGCTATTTTTGCCATTATGACCGAGGAAAAGGGCAATCAGAAAGAAACCGTCAAAATCGGCATGGACAAGCTGCGGAAGTATTTCCCCAGGGGGACGACGCCCCAGCAGATGGAGGAAACCATCATCCGTCTTTTGGAACGGGAATTGCGGCGCAAGCGGAACCG
>NZ_CAJTUX010000088.1:0-4269 GCF_910579365.1 uncultured Oscillibacter sp. | reverse complement strand
TGGAGGAAACCATCATCCGTCTTTTGGAACGGGAATTGCGGCGCAAGCGGAACCGGGAGAGCCGGTAATCAAAAAGGGTGGTCTGATGATGAAAAGCATTGATATGAAAATCACGGAAGAAATCGCCGTTCTGTCGGTCAGCGGCAGCGGCTACACCAAGGAAATCAACCTGGTATCATGGAACGGCGCGGAGCCGAAGTACGATATTCGCAGTTGGTCGCCGGGGCGGGAGAAATGCGGCAAGGGTATCGTGCTGACGCAGGGTGAAGCGAAAAACCTCTTTCTGGCCTTGCAAAAAGTTTTGTTTGAATGATGTTTGCGAGGGGGAACGCCTGCGGGCGCTCCCCCTCTGTGCTTGATGGGAGGGTATACGGCTATGGCGAAAAAAGTTATACGTCCGAAGATAACGTTACAGCCGGTCTATTCGGGCGGCGCGGATATGCGGGAGGTATTCATCTCCCTGCTGGTGGATGCTGTGCGGCGTGGGAAATGCCCCGTTCGCACCTTTGAGAATGTGAAAGATGCGCATTACAATGAGGACAGAAATCAGGAAAAGGAGGTCATCTGAATGGGTGTTTTACGGACAGCCCTCTACTGCCGCCTGTCGAAAGACGATATGGCCCAGGGGGACAGCGAGAGTATCAGGACGCAAAAGGCCATGCTGACCCAATACGCCAGAGAGCATAATTTTTTGGTGGTGGAGGTCTATGTGGACGACGGATGGAGCGGCCTTAATTTCGACCGTCCAGATTTTAACCGTATGCTGGACGACATCGAAGCGGGCAAAATTGATGTGGTCATCACCAAGGATTTATCCCGGTTGGGCCGCGACCATTTGAAGGTGGGGCATTTTACAGAAATTTACTTTCCGATGAAGAATATCCGCTATATCGCGGTCAATGACTGCGTGGACACCGCCAACAAGAACAACGACATAGCGGCGCTGAAAAACGTCATGAACGAGTTTTACAGCCGGGACAATTCCCGCAAAATCCGTTCGTCCATACGAGCCAGGGCAAAGGCGGGGCTTTACCGTTCATCCTTTAATCCCATCGGCTACCGCAAGGCCCCGGATAACCACAATAAGCTGATTGTGGACGAGGAAACGGCGTGGATCGTGAAGCGGATATTCGAGTATGCCAACGCTGGTATGGGGACGAACAAAATTGCCACGTTATTCCGTCAGGAGCAAGTGCCCTGTCCCTCCTGGTGGCTCCATCAACGAGGGGAGAAACAGTATCAGAAACGCTTTGAAAACCCGGCTAACAAATATGAGTGGTCGCATACAGTTATCCGTAATATCATTGGCAATCCTCTTTATCTCGGACACACTGTGATGTGCAAAACAGAAATTGTGTTTAAGGTTGGAAAATTCAAAAAAGTCCCCGAAGCGGAGCAGATACGGGTAGACAACACCCATGAGCCGTTGGTGTCACAAGAGGTATTTGACGGGGCAAACGCCAAAATCCTGAGCCGTAGACGCGATACGACTGACAATTTTGTATCTATTTTTTCCGGGCTGGTGAAGTGTGGGACGTGCGGGAAGGCGCTGGGCCTGCGCTACTGGACGGGGAAACGGCACAGGGTTTACGTCTGTACCACCTATGCCCATAACACGAAAGCGTGTACCGACCACCGCATTTTCTATGATGACCTGTACGACGCGGTTTTGGCCGACATCCAGTACCACGCCCAGCTTGCCTATGAGGACAGGGACAAGGCCGTTGCCCTGGCAATCAGGATGAATGACAAAGCGGAGGGCAGCAGGGCGAAAAGCAGCGAGGGCAAGCTGAAGCAGGGCCGGGAGACGCTATGATGAAGTGACCCGGATGTTTGACCGACTGTATGAGGATTCCCTGTCCGGGCGTATCTCCAATGACAATTTCACCCGGCTGGTGGACAAGTATCAGGCAGAGCAGGCCCAGCTTCTGGAGCAGATCGACGCGCTGGAGCAGGCCATGCAGGAGGTCAGGGACACCCGGCAGAACGCGATACAGTGGGCCGACCTGATGGCGGAGTACGCCGGTATCCAGGAATTGACCGCCGAAACCCTCAATCTCTTGGTGGAACGCATTGAGGTTTTTGACCGGGCGGCGACAGATGACGGAGTGGAGCAGACCATCCGTATCTGTTACCGCTTCGGCGGTTACATAGGGGAGCGGTGTTTCAGGGCAAGAGTGCTGAAACATCCGTCCCGAAAGAAAGGGGCGGACAATGAAAAAACATTACTTGTATCTTGATGAAGCGGAGTGGCGGCGGCTGGTGTTCTATCTGAACGAGTTCCGCAACAAACTGATCGCCCAAGGGCGCTATACCGACTGCGTGGACGAACTGCTGGTAAAGACAATCAGCGCAAAGACAGTAAAAATACGATGATGGGGGTATTATGATGGAAAAATCTATCTTTGAGCAAATGGGCGGTACATATGAAATGCGGGGGGATTATTTATGATGACATTTGAAAAGGTGTTAGAGGTTTTCGGGGACTACCTCAAACAAGACCCGCTATATGAGGTCATTACCACCAGCCACGGCTATACGCTGATGGCCTGGGAACCGAAAAGGGACGACTGGTACAAGGCCAGATATATGGCGACCCCAAAAATTTTGATGAATAGCCTGTTGGACACCTACGCAAGTTTTATGGAAGATCAGATAACCGACAATGAGCGGGATTTGACCGAACAGGAAACCGCCGAGATAAAAAGACAGTGTGATTTGCTCCGGGCCAGGTGCATGGGGCAATAGCGGCAGAGCGGGACAGGAGGGCGCGGTCAAGCGTCCTCCTGTCCGTTTGGTTGGGCCTGTTCAATCTGCACGATTTCTTTTGCTGTTGCGGTCACGATCCGCAACCCGTTATCGCCCATGCCATCCAGCAGAACATCAAGCTGGCGGCGCTGGGTGTCCTTCCCTATGGGCCGCTCCAAAAGGAATTGGTCAACGGATATGTTGTAGCGCAGCATTAGTTCAAAGAAGATTTGCAGGCTTGGGTGCTGGCCCTTGTTCTCAATGTTGGCAAGATAGCGCGGGGATAAGTACATCTCGTCACATACCTTTTTCCGGCTCTCCTTGCGTTCCAGCCGCGCCGCCTTGATTGCCGCCCCAAAAGCCTTGAAATCATATCGTGGTACGGGCCTTTTTGCCATATTCATATCACCCTGTTACATTCTACTGTTCATCTCTTGGTTTGGATATGTCTATACAATTCTATTCTTTAGCTTTAATAATTCCTATTGCTGGGAGAATGATTTAATCACATTTAATTGACCGTACATATTTTTGCTGTTAGAATTTCATATACATTCCACATTTGTGTGCTACACTGCATCCAAAAGGAGGTGCGCTGATGGCAACACTGCTGATTGTCGAGGACGACTGCAAAACCAACGATGCAATTTGTGAATACCTAAAGCCAGCGGGCCACAAGGTTATCCCAGCATACGACGGTGGAGAAGCGTTACAGCTTTTCCGTGAGAACAGCATCGACCTTGTTGTGCTGGACATTATGCTGCCCCACGTCAGCGGCCTGTCTGTCCTGCATGAGATACGGCAAACAAACGCAACACCTATTCTGATGCTCACAGCTATTGAGGACGAATATACCCAAGTCAGAAGTTTTGACGAGCAGGCCGATGACTACATGACAAAGCCCTTTTCTATGGTATTGCTGGGGAGGCGGATTACCGCCCTTTTGCGTCGAAGCGGGCAGGCCCCGTTACCCCAAACGATAACCTTTGGCGATGTGACCGTCGATTTCTCCGGCTACACCGCCAGCGACAGCGCCGGGAAGATCGACATCATGCCCAAGGAAATTGATCTGCTCCGGCTGCTGGTGGAACATAAAGGACTGGTGCTGACCCGCTCGCAGATTTTGGACGAACTGTGGGGCGCTGACTATCCGATCATCGACCGAACTGTGGACACCTACATCAAAAATCTGCGGAAAAAACTGCGGCTTGACTGCATCGTAACAGTCAAGGGTATCGGCTATAAATATGAGGTGCAGCCATGAAACGCTTAAAATTGTTTCCGAAGATATTTCTCTATACCATGAGCATCATGTTATTTGTCGTTGTTGTCACGCATGGGCTAATCTATCTGCTTGCCCCACAGATGCAGCTTGCATTGAGTACCCAAGATGATGTTCTTGTCAGCATCCGGCAGGAGCAGTTTGTGACCGAGGCAGTAGAAAAAGCCCTGCTTATCTCGTTAATCTGTTCCCTGCTGATTTCCGTTGTCTGTTCCCTCCTGTTTTCCAAAGCGATTGCC
>NZ_CAJTUX010000087.1 GCF_910579365.1 uncultured Oscillibacter sp. | reverse complement strand
TACAAGCGGGGCTACCGGGCCCGGAACATGGGCGCGCCCCTGCGGGAGACGCTGGCGGCGGCGCTGGTGCTTCTCTCCCGCTACCGGGGGAAGGACCCCTTCTGCGACCCCTTCTGCGGCAGCGGCACCATCCCCATCGAGGCGGCGCTGATCGCCAAAAACCGGGCCCCGGGCCTGGACCGGCGCTTTGCCGCCCAGAGGTGGAAGTCCATGGACCCCAAGCTCTGGATGGACGCCGCCGAGGAGGCCCAGGACAAGGAGTTTCACGGAAAGTACGACATCTGGGGCGGGGACATCGACCCGGCGGCAGTGGAGCTGGCCCGGCACAACGCGGCCCTGGCCGGGGTGGAGGACTGCGTGCGCTTCGAGGAGGCGGACGCGGGGGCCTTCCGCCGGGAGAGCGAGTATGGACAGCTGGTGACGAATCCGCCCTATGGCGAGCGGCTTTTGGAAAAGCGGGAGGCGGAGGCGCTGTACCGGGCGTTTGGGAAGGCGCTGGAGGACCTGCCCCCCAAGTGGCGGGTGATTGTACTGAGCTCCCACACGGAGTTTGAGCGCTGCTTCGGCCGTCCGGCGGACCGGAAGCGGAAGCTGTACAATGGGATGCTGAAGTGCGACGCGTTTGTGTACGGGAGATGAAAAAAGGGGCGGGAATTTTCCCGCCCCCCTTGCAACGGGAGGGAAAGTGTGGCATAATAGGGAAGGCAGTACGGCGGTCATAACGGGCCCGGCTCTCATCCGGATACGGTGAAGCGGCGGCTGAGGGCTGCACAGCCGTATGGCGTCAGGGGTTTCCGGTTTTCGCCGTCGGGAGGCCTCCCAGGACGCAGGCCGTTTGCGAATGGTTTTTTAAAAAAGAAACGATGTGGTTGAAGGGTCCGCACTCGAAATCATGTTACCTGTGCCGAAAACTGAATAAGTATACTATGGAGACGTATCGAAGTGGTCATAACGAGCCTGACTCGAAATCAGGTAGTCCGCAAGGGCTCGTGGGTTCGAATCCCACCGTCTCCGCCACAAAGCCTTGAAAACACTATGTTTTCAGGGCTTTTCCCTTTCTTCCTGTGGCGCCCTAATGGCGCCCGGATTCCCTAAAAACATATAAAAAGCAGCGCGGAGCTGTAAAGAGATACGTCCCTCACAGCTCCATTCCGCTGCTTCGCTTTTCTGTTTTCTTGGGGGTGTCCTTGCTGGCTGCGTCCATTTCAGGTGTGGCGTTTTGCGGGCGCAGGGTTTTGTGATCGGTTTCCAGCACAGCCTTTTTCCGTTCCAACCGCACGTCAACGTACTGCGCCGCCACCGCTTCAAGGTTGGCGGAGATACTCAGCGACATACCAATACCTTTGAGGGTATGCCCCAAAATCTCGCCTGCGGTGTAAAAGTCGCCTGTGCGCGGGTGCATATCCAGTCCGTTCAGCAAGCCTTAAAAGAACATATATAGCATAGCGCATCACAACCTCCCCTGCAACTGACGAATCATCAGTTGCGGGGGCGGTTTTTTGCGTTTGCGGACAAATCAACAAGCGGACAGAACAGGAGCGGCCCGGTGACTGACACAGTTTCCGGGCCGCTTTTTTGTGTTTCCGCACATTTCAAAAGGAGGCAATCACCATGCCGTCAAATCTGAATCTGGACTATTACTACGGTACCGAAGCGGACCAGTACAGCTTTTACCGTATCCCCAAAACCCTGCTCACGGACCCTCGCTATAGGAGCGTTTCCATCGAGGCCAAGGTCCTCTACGGCCTTCTGCTGGACCGCATGAGCCTGTTGGGCAAGAATAACTGGATGAACATTAAAAAGCGCATCTGCATCTACTTCACGCTGGAAAATGTCATGTATATGATGGACTGCGGCCACAACAAGGCGGTCAGGCTGTTCACGGAGCTGGACAGCACCGGCCTGATCGAGCGTGTCAAGCAGGGGCAGGGACGGCCTACCCGTATTTACGTCAAGAATTTCATCCTGTCTCCGTTCCCCGCCCCTGCGCTGCACATCACCCAAGCCTCCGGCGAGGCTGGTACTATCCGCCCCGTGCTGGAGGATGAAACCGTCACCTATACCGGCGCTCTCCAGCGTTACCACGGAGCGGACGGCATGGAGGGCATCGCTTCCGTTGCACTGACCTACGCCGGCGCAGACGGCGTGGAAAGCACCACACCCTGACCGGTAACCTGCCCAACGGCGGTACGATTATCCCCGGCACGACTATCTATGTCCGGCTGGTGGATGATGGCACCGGCGACCCCGGCCCCGTGGTTATAGAGGTCCTGCCGGAGCGTCCGCCGCCCCGGTCTCCTACGCCGCCTCTTCCCTGGTGCCGGCGCGGGCGTTCTGCTCCGGGGAGCTGGCGGCAGATCCAAACGGCGGAACCGAGGCCGGGGAAGCCAGTATGAACCGGCATAATATCCTGAACGGCACCAGCCGGGCATCCAGGTCCGGCGGACCTTCCCCGGGAGGATATGGCCCAATGTATGTATAACCTGCTGGTGGACCTTGGGATGTCGATTCCCTCAGCCGGCGAAAACGCCCAGCAGATGAGGGACCGTATCAATGCCTCTACCGCCTGCCGGGAAGGCAATGGTAAGCCTATCACGGAGGAAAACACCAAGGAGCTGCTGGCAAGGTTTGAGGCGGATATGCCTACAGGAAGTCCGTGGGATGGGCGAAGCGATTTTATTTACTATTCTCCAAAATTTAGTGGCGGAGGCGGTGCAACGAGCGACGCGATTTTCCAGATAGCATCTACACAAGGGAAAGGGATTGTGATAGAATGGAAGCATCTTGAAAGACGGGAGACAAAAAGATGGATGTATACTATCACCGGCATTGCGGCGTTTTTGGAAAAGCCGGACACGCCCCGTGCGTAAAATTCTGCGGAAAGGCGGTTGACAGGATCGGCCGCTGCTTTACGATGCTGTTCCTTTTCTGCCTGCTCGCGTCCTGCGCCGCTCCGGCGGAGAAGACGCCGGTTCCGCCGTCTCAGGACCTCCCGGCGGAGTCCGGCCCGGAGGAAACCCTGTCCCCGGAGAACGCCGGGGAGACTTCCTCCGGGGAAGAGAATGGCTCCGCCGCCCGGGAGGAGGCGGAGGACCATGTCCTCCTGACTTTAGACGCCTCCCTGGCGGACGGGCGAACGTTGCGGCTGGAGGCCATTGGCCGGCGGGTTGACGAATACAGCTATGGCGTCCGGGAGGTCCAGGTCTGGGACGGGGAGGAGCTTCTTCAAACCGTTCTGAGCCGGGAGGGCGCCGCAAGTGAACCTGTGTTTGACGGCGACTACACCGACTGCTGGAGCACGGAAGACTGCATGGAGGCTCTGGACCTGAACTTCGATGGGAACATGGACTTCGGCCTGTTTGGCTCGCGGTGCAACAACACCATCCCCTATTGCTACTGGACCTGGGACCCGGAGGCGGGGCGCTACCAGTTCGCCTGCATCCTCCAGGGGGCGGAAGCCCACCCGGAAACCGGAGAAACCACCGCCGAATATAAATCCGGCTCCGCCGGGTCCCAGTGGGTTACGGAGTACTACTGGCCTGACGGGAACGGAAGCCTGTATTTGCACCGGGTGGAACGGCTGGTCCGGAACTTCCAGCCCGATTCCGGCTATCTGGACATAGAGCGGGAGGGCGCGCGAGAAATCTGGCTCCCCAGGGAAGGGGACTTTCTCCGCCCCCGGCCTGCCGAGTGGAGCATCGAGACAGACCTGGTTCTGGTCCGCCGGGAGGTCCCTGTTCTGGAAATCCACAACGGCGCCGCTTCTCGCTTCACAGAGGTCTGGGAGCGGCAGGACGGCGTACTGAACTTGACCAGCCGGGAGGAGTTTACCAATGAAGATTCGCCAGAATGACCTTCGCCTCGCCGTCACCCTCCGTCTGCTGGACGGCGAGGGCCAGCGCCGCTTCGGGCCCGGCGTGGCCGCCCTTCTCGCCGAGGTGCGGGAGAAATGCTCCCTCCGGGCGGCGGCGGGGTCCATGGGCATGGCCTATTCCAAGGCGTGGCGCATCGTCCGCTCCGCCGAGGAGGCCCTGGGCTGCAAGCTGCTGGACTCCACCATTGGGGGCCGCCACGGCGGCGGCGCGGCCCTGACGGCGGAGGCGGAGGCCCTGCTGAGCGCCTATCAGGCCCTGCGGGAAGAGGTGTCCGCTTACGCCCTCCAGCGGTTCGAGGAGCATTTCCGGGACCTCTGACCCGCCTTGCGCATAGGATGGAATACATCTTATGGAATAGGAGGTCCTCATTATGGAATCTGTCTGCAACGAGTGCAATGAGTGCACCGAGTGCCGGGAGCCCGTCACGATGAACGCCCGTATTCTGCGGGTGAACTGCTGTGACCTGCTGGTTTGCGACCTGTGCGGCTGCCAGGAGGTGCTGGTCCATACCAACGACGCCAGCTGCTTCCGTCCGGGCGAGTGCGTCTGCATCCAGTACAGCGGCGCCATGACCATGAGCATCCCGCCCCAGATCAGCGCGGACTGCATCAAGCGCATCCCCTGCTGCGGCTGCCGCTGCTGAATAAAAAGAGGCCCTCCTTCAAGTAAGGAGGGCCTCTTCGCCGCAGGAAAGGGCGTCCCGTATGGGACGCCCTCAGCGTGTCAAAAAACGCAGAAGATTGACGCAACGGGAAGGAAGAGAGTTACGAGAGGAACCCAGGAGGGGTTCCTTTCGTTTTTAATCAGAAGTTTTTCAAAGTTTTGAAAAACTTGCGCAGGCTGGCGAAAATACGTTTTCGGCAGCCTGGGGCGGACCTGTGGGTCCGCCCTTTTTCTTCAACCTCCGGCGTTCCGCTTATGTATCCAATTTTTTCAGGTGCTTGGCCGCCGCCTTCAGCATCAGCTTCTTTTTCCCCGTGCCCGCGAAATCCACCTGGACCAGGGCGTCTCCCCCCATGGGCTGAATGGACAGCACTGTCCCCGCCCCGAAGACGCCGTGCTCAATCCGGTCCCCCGGCTCCAGGGCGATGGCGGGGGCGGCGGTCTGGCTGACCGCGGTGCGCCGGGCCTCCTGATAGGAGGGGCGGGCCGGACGGGCATACACCGGGGCGCTCCGCTGGGCGCCGCCCCCGGCGCTTCCGCCGCCAAGGGTCCCGCCGCCGTAAGAGCCGCTTCCGTAAGCGGAGCCGAAGCTGCCGCCGGGCTGGAGATTCCTGCCCTCCCAGCACAGGTTCTCCTCCGGAATCTCCTCCAGGAACCGGGAGAGGCGGTTGGAAGAGGTCCTGCCGTACAGCATCCTCTGCCGGGCGCAGGTCAGAGTCAGCCGCTGCTTGGCCCGGGTCATGGCCACGTAGCACAGCCGCCGCTCCTCCTCCAGCTCCGCCTCTTCAAACTGGGCGGAGCTGCCGGGGAAGATGCCCTCCTCCAGGCCCACCACGTAGACCAGGGGGAACTCCAGTCCCTTGGCGGCGTGGATGGTCATCATGGTGACGCAGTCGTCGCTCTTCTCCAGGGCGTCCAGGTCCGTGTACAGAGCGATCTCGTTGAGGAAGCCGGAGAGGGTGGCGTCTTCCGGCTGGCGGTCCAGAAAGCCCAGGATGTTGGACTTGAGCTCCTGCACGTTTTCCAGCCGGCCCCGGCTCTCCATGTCGTTCTTGTCCTTCAGGGCCTGGGTGTAGCCCGTCTGCTGGCACACTGCGTCGTAGAACTCCGGCAGGGCCAGGGTTCCGCCGGCCTTACGCAGGCCGTCGATGAGGTCCGCAAACTGGAGCAGCTTCTTCGCCGCGCTTTTCAGCTCCGGGAAGAGGTCCGCGTTGCGGATGATCTCGTAGAGAGAGGCCCCCTGCGCCGCCGCCAGGTCCGCCACATGGTCCATGGTAGTGGCGCCGATGCCCCGGGCGGGGGTGTTGACGATCCGCCGCAGGCGCAGGTCGTCCAGGGGATTGTTCAGCACGCAGAGGTAGGCCAGCATGTCCTTCACCTCCGCCCGGTCGAAGAACTTCATGCCCCCCACCATTTTATAGGGCACGCCGCTGCGCTTCATGGCGTACTCCAGGGCGTTGGACTGGGCGTTCATGCGGTAGAGCACGGCGGCGTCCCGGAAGGAGGCTCCGCCCTCCACCGCCGCGAGAATCTCCCCCACCACAAAGGCGGCCTCGTCGCTCTCGTTCAGAGTGGTGCGGACCGAGACCTTCTCGCCCCCGCCGTTGTCGGTCCAGAGGGTCTTGCCCTTGCGGCCCGTGTTGTTGCGGATGACGGCGTTGGCCGCGTCCAGGATGTTCTGGGTGGAGCGGTAGTTCTGCTCCAGCCGGATGACCCGGGCGTTCTCATACTGCCGCTCGAAGTTCAGAATGTTCTCAATATTGGCCCCCCGGAAGCGGTAAATGGACTGGTCGTCGTCCCCCACCACGCAGAGGTTTTTCCGCCCCCCGGCCAGGAGGCTGGTAAGGAGATACTGGAGGTGGTTCGTGTCCTGGTACTCGTCCACCAGCACATAGCGGAACTTCTGCTGGTAGTAGTCCAGCACCTCGGGCTCCTGCCGGAGGAGAGTGACCGTGTGGTAAATAATGTCGTCAAAGTCCAGGGCGTTGGCGGAGGCCAGCTTCTTCTGATAGGCGGCGTAAATCTTCGCGATGCGGCTGAGACGCCAGTCGCTCTCGGCGCTGTGCTTTTTGGAAAAGTCCTCCGGACTCTGGTACTGGTCCTTGGCGGCGCTGATGACGGAGAGGACGTTCTTGGGCGGGAAGGTTTTGTCGTCCAGGTTCAGCTCTTTCAAAAGGTCCTTCACCACCCGGCGGGAATCGTCAGTGTCGTAGATGGTGAAATCCTTCTGAAAGCCCAGGCGGTCGATGTCCCGCCGGAGGATGCGGACGCAGGCGGAGTGGAAGGTGGAGGCCCAGATGTCGTTTGCCTGGGGGCCCAGCCGGGCGGCCAGGCGGTCCTTCAGCTCCCCCGCGGCCTTGTTGGTGAAGGTGATGGCGATGATCTCCCAGGGACGGGGCACATCCACGGCGCACAGCCGCTGGGCCCGGTCCGCCTCCTGGGGAGTGGGCTGTTCGGGGAAGCGCTCCAGAAAGTCCAGGTCGTCCTCCGTGGCGTCCCCGGGGACGAAGGAGGAGTCGCTGCCCCGGCCGTAGGTCAGGAGGTTGTACACCCGCTGAATGAGAACGGTGGTCTTGCCGCTGCCGGCCCCGGCCAGGAGGAGGAGGGGCCCCTCGGTGGTCATGGCGGCCTGGCGCTGCATGGGGTTCAGCCGCCGGAGGTCCCCGGCGATGACGCTGCGGCGGGCGGCGAGGTAGCGCTGAGTAAAATCGTTCATAGTGCATCCGTTTCCTTTTTTCGTTTTTTCACGCTCCCGCTTATTTTAGGACAAAATTCCCCCGGGGTCAATAGGCACGCCCCGCCGGAGAGAGCGGAATGCTCCCCCGCCGCCGGCTGCGCGGATCATAAGTAATACGGATATTCCTCCATATCGGAACCTAAGGAACCCAACGAGACCTTTCCCCCGGCATAGCTTCTCCAATAAGTTCCGTCCGCAACTTCCAATCATTCCAGCACAAGTTGAGGAAGTTGAGGAAGGAATATTTTTTTGTTGACACTCTTTATAGAATTATGGTATACTATCCCATGCGTCGAATCGGCGCTGGAATTATGTCTGCCGCGCCGTCCGCCCCGCCGGGGCCGGGCGGTGTTGGGAAAGCGCCGCCCCGGAGGTTCCTTCGGAGCGGACGGAATATGGACAGGAGGTGTCTCATCATGGCGACTAAACGTACCTATCAGCCCAAGAAACTGCACGGTCAGAAGGTCCACGGCTTCCGCAAGCGCATGGCTACTGCCAACGGCCGCAAGGTCCTGGCCCGCCGCCGCGCCAAAGGCCGCGCCCGTCTCTCCTATTGAGCGGCGAGCAGAGGAGACACTTGAACACGGGTCCTGACAGGGGCGGCTGGAATTCTTTTGATTCCTCCGTCCCTTGTGCTGGTTCTCCGGCTGGGAGGAAGACGAATGAAAGCGGCGGTGACGCTGAAACAGAATTATGAATTCCGCCGCCTGTACCAGAAGGGCGCGTCGGCGGTGGGAGGCGGCATGGTGCTCTATTGCCGGAAAAACCGCCTGGGGCACAACCGGCTGGGGGTCACCGTCTCCGTGAAGCTGGGAAACGCCGTGAAGCGGAACCGGGCCCGCCGCCGCCTGCGGGAGGTGTACCGGCTGAACAGTCCCCGGCTCCGTTCGGGGTGGGACATCATTCTGGTGGCCCGGGGCCGGACGCTGACCGCCCCCTGGAAGGAGCTGAACGAGACCTTCCTGCGCCTCTGCCGGAAGCTGAATCTGCTGGGGGACAAGCCATGAAGCGGGTTTTGATCGCCCTGGTGCGGTTTTACCAGCGCAACATCTCCCCCTGCCGTCCCCGGTGTTGCAACTACATCCCCACCTGTTCCCAGTACGCCGTGGAGGCCCTGGAGAAATACGGGGCGGCGCGGGGGAGCTGGCTGGCGTTCAAGCGGATTCTCCGATGCAACCCCTTTCATAAAGGGGGATATGACCCCGTGCCGTAGGGAAAGAGGGGACAGGCCCTCCCCCTCCGGCAGCGCCGCCCAAGGCGGCTGGAGAGTATCGGCAGTTTCCTGACGCGCATGCCGCC